>NZ_JBEZUP010000044.1:0-61977 GCF_040636485.1 Streptomyces sp. NPDC038707 | reverse complement strand
GCTTACTTGATGCGGACGTAGTAGCCGTCGCCGTCGAGGAGGCGCTGGGTCTTGTAGAAGCCGCCGAGGCGGGCGCCGGCGGTGCGGTTGTCACTGCGGGAGATGATGCGAGTGCTGCCGCGGGCCGGGTTGCCGCCTTCCTTGCTGGCGGCAAACGGGTACTCGTCGCAGTCGTACTTTTTGGGGTCGGGGTTGTGCACGTTCCCGCACATGGTCCTGCGGTGGGTGTTGATGGTTGTCTCATCGGTGATGCGGTGCAGCGGGGTGGAGGCGCCCGGGTGCCCTGTGATCTTGCGCTGGGCGTCGAGGATGTGGCGGGCGGACTCGTCCACCTTCGAGTCGCTGCGGGAGAGGGTGAAGACGGGAGGGAAGGAGGGAAAGACGCAGCCGGGGTTCTTGGTGCGCTTGGTGGGGCCCCAGAACTTGTCGTCGCAGCGGTACTTGGCGGACTTGTAGGTGATCTCGCCCGGTGTGTAGCCGGCCTTGGTGAAGGTGAACCGGTAGGAGGCGGGGCTGGCCAGCTGCTTCTTCTTTGCGACGCTGGCGGCGTAGCCGACGGTTCCCTTGCGGGCCGGGCCGAGGGTGGAGCCCTGATCGAACTTGACGGCGGTCTTGACACCCTTACCGCCGCCGACGGTCACGTTGATGTGAATGCCACCCGCGTTGACGAGCTTGGCCTTGCCGACGGTGAAGCTCTCGCCCCACTTCAGCTTGCTGGTCTTCAGCGTCATGGAGTGCTTGATGTCGAAGGTGGCGGAGCCGACCGGCTTGCCGTTCTTGAGCAGATCGACGCGGGCACCGACGTCCAGGCACATACTGGTCCGGGTGACCGTAATGGTGTTGAGCTTGCAGCTCGCGGCGGCACTCGTGCTGGCGTACACGCTCTTGACGGGCGCGGTTTGTGTGACGCTGATGCTGTATTCAGCCGATGCGGCCTGGGCAGCCGCGATGCTGATGCCGCTGAGGACGAGCGTGCCAACAGCGGTACCGGTGACGGCTTTTCTGGGCGTGTTGATCCGCATACGTGGAGGTCCCCTCGTTGTTGGAAAGACGGCGCTGCATCAAGGCTGCCGTCCCCAGGGCGACCAAGCTAGGCGGCTCAACGGGAGTGTCCCAAGGGATATTTGATGGAGCGGCATGTTTTCGGACAGGCCAGGCTGCCGGCCGAGCAGCGACGGTAGGCGTCTGACCGCGACCAGGCCGTGAGCCCGCTGGGTGGGACGCCCTGCGGCAACGCCGAACCGAGCACGGCCGCCGGCCGCGGGACCATGCCGTACCCCAGCAGGAGACCGGCGGCACCCGGCCCTCCCGCTTGCGCAGCTGATGCGATAGGTCCGGCTGCAACATTCCTCAGAGGGGTGAACATCTCAGCAACCGGCTCAACCGGGCGTCGTCCGCGGACGTCGTCGCTTGTCGGCGAGTCCTGGCTTCTCCATGCCCGACAGTGTGAAGCAAACCACCCCTGATGCCCGCAGCCTGCTTGAGTATGCATGTCGGGGTTGTCACATAAAAAGGCGTCTGAGGCTGAACTCCAGGCAGTCTCTGCGTATACCCGTTGTTTCGTAGGTAATTCCATGATTCTATACTGTTAAGTAAAGGTCTGCATCTATGGAAACAACTGAATCACTGTGTGTGTCGGCGATTGCGCTGTGTGTTTTCTTCCTCGATGGGTGCCGGTGTCGTGGGTGGCGTGGTGAGGATGTGAAGGCGCATCGGTCGATGCGCTTTCGTTCCGCGTGAGCCTTCTGGGGTGCTCGTGTCGGGGCCCTGGGGGCTGCGCTGTTGCAGAGGGGGAAGCACGTGAAACGTGCGCGTATGACGCTGGTGGCGACGGTGGCGGGGGCTGCTCTGTCGTTGCTGGGGGCGGGTGTTGCCGCGGCGGGGACGGGGCCTGCGCCTTCGGCGGGTACTCCGGCTCCTGCTGCCGGTGCGGCAGGTACGGAGGCGGGCAACCCCTCCAGCGCGGTGGCCCAGGCAGCCGGGGTGTGCTCGGACGCTTACCAGATCGGCACCACCTCCTACATCTACCGAGGCACAGACAAGATCGCCTCGGTGAAGCAGTTCTACTCGCCCGCCTGCAAGGAGAACTACGGCTACGTCTGGGTGTGGAACAGCTTCCTGTCACAGAACATCAACTTCGATCTGACGGTCGGAGTGTGGTCCTACGACCGCGAGTCGCTGGTGGGCACCCGGAACGTGATCGACACCCACGGCCAGGAGTTCTGGGGCAACCCGGCCAACACCGTGAGCGAGTGCTCCTCCGGCTACGGCCTGGTCAACATCCCCGGGGAGACCGCGCACGAAGCCCGCACCGACAAGCGCTGCGCCTGACACACCTCGCACTACCGTGGGCGCGGCGAGCGCACGCCGCCGTGTCCGGCTGCTTCCCGACGCAGGGCGGGGTGGCACCCCTTGCCCGGGTACCACCCCTGATCGGACCTGCGTCCATCCGCTGTCTCGAGCATTGGAGAGATCCTCGTGCATGTTCGCATGCCCGCGTTAGCCCGGCGTAGACGATGGCTGCCGCTGTCGATCGCGGCGGCCGCGACCGTGACCGCAACGATCACGGCGACCCATCCGGCCGGCGCCCAGCCGCGCACCCAGTCCCTCGTCTCCAGCGTCACCAAGGTCACTCGGACACCGTTAGGGGTGACCAAGCCGCCGGCCAGCACGCCGCTGAAAGAGGCCGACAAGCGCGGCCCGTTACTCGAGGCGGCCGCATCCGGCACCGGTGTCGTTCCCATCGGGGTGGGGCAAGTGCCGTGGTCGGAGTTCTACACCGCCCAGCTGTCCGACAGCGTCAGTGCCCAGGTCAACTACGGCAACGGCAACCTGCTGGTCACCGTCAAGGGCTTCGACATCGCCGACGCCGGCCCCGGCCTGTCGTGGGGCAACACCTTCAACAGCCTGAACCAGATGGGCTGGAACACCACGACCGGCGCCGACTACCGCGTCGTCGAGGCCGAACCGGACGCGGTCGTCGTCGAGGGCCCGACCGGCACGATGGCCGTCTTCGCCCGCGACGGATCCGGTTTCACCCCCGCCAAGGGCTACAAACAGGACCTGAGCGAGGCCGACGACAAGAAGTCCTTCACCCTCACCAGCCGCCGCACCGGGGAGAAGACCACCTTCACCCGCTCCGGCACCACCGGCGACGCCCGGGTCTCGAAGGTGGAGGACAAGAACGGCAACGCCACCACCATCACCTACTCCGGCGATTTCCCCTCCAAGATCACAGACGCCGCCGGGCGGACGCTGACCTTCACCAACGACGGCAGCCACATCACCAAGGTCACCGACCACACCGGCCGTTCGGTCAGCTACACCTACACCGGCGATCTGATCAGGACGTTCACCGACACCGACAACAAGACCACCGTCTTCGCCTACGACACCTCCAGCCGGCTGACGAAGATCACCACCCCCGAGGGCCGGCAGACCACCTTCACCTGGGACAGCACCAAGGCCGCCTCCGTGACCCGCGTGGTGGACAACGCCACCGGGGCCGGCAACACCACCGCCTTCCGCTGGCTGCTCGGCCAGGACCAGACCACCACCGAAGGCACCGTCCGCATCACCGACCCGCGCGGCAAGAACACCTTCAAGACCGTCGACGGCTACTGGCGCACCAAGAAGACCGAGGACCCCCTCGGCCATACCCGCTCGAAGTCGTGGGGGCCGGACAACGACGTCGTCACCGCCACCGACGCCATGGGCGCCACCCCGGAAGAAGGCAACGTCACCAAGTTCGAGTACGACTCCGCCTTCAACCCCTCCGGCGTGACGATCCCCACCGGCGCGCAGGCCACCTCGACATGGGTGAAGAAGGGCAGCGGCTACTTCCCCGAAACCCTCACCTCCGCCTCGGCGGAGAAGACCAGCAACGGCTACGACGACTCGGGCAACCTGCTCACCTCCACCGACTCCACCTCCGGCGGCACCGCCGCCAAGTGGAGTTACACCTACAACCCCAAGACCGGGACGATGGACTGCGGCGGCCTGCCGGGCCAGCGCTGCACCGCCACCGACCCGCGGGAGAAGAAGACCAGCTACACCTACGACTCCCAGGGCAACCTGACCAAGGTCACCCCGCCCAGCCCGCTCAAGCCCCTCACCTACACCTACGACGATCTGGGGCGGCAGAAGACCGTCACCGACGGCCGCGGCATCACCACCACCTACACCTACGACAACCGCGACCGCATCAAAACCCAGACCGCAGGCAACACTACCGCGACGTTCACCTACGACGCCGACGGCAACCTCACGTCCCGCACAACCCCGGCGGGCACATCCACGTTCATCTACGACGAACAGAACCGTGAACGCACCCGCACCCTGCCCGGCACCGTAACCACGCAGATCACCTACGACCCCTCCGGCAACGTCGCCACCGCCACCGACTCCGGCGGCACCGTCACCTACGGCTACGACGACGCGAACGAGCTGGTTTCCGTCACCGAACCCGGCGGTGGGAAGACGACGTTCGAGTATGACAAGAACGGCAAGCGGACCAAGACGACCTTCCCCGGCGGCACTACCCAGACCGTCACCCCGGACGACTCCAGCCGCCCCACCAAGGTCGAAGTGAAGTCCGGCTCAACCACGTTGTCGTCGATCTCCTACGACTACTCGCTGTCGGGCAAGGACACGGACAAGATCCGCAAGCGCACCACCGACGGCGCCACCACCACCTACACCTACGACACCCTCGGCCGCCTCACCAAGGCCGTCGAGACCAAGGACGGCTCCACCACGGCCGGCTGGGCCTACTGCTACGACAAGGCCGGCAACCGCACCGGCCGTTCCTCGGGCACCAGCCTCCCCGCCTGTGACAAGCCCCAGCACACCTCCACCTACAACGACGCCGGCGAACTCACCGCCTACGACTCCAAGACTGGCTTCACCTACGACGGCGCCGGCAACGAAACCAGCGCCGACAGCCCCACCGGCACCCGCACCAGCGAGAACTGGACCCCGTTCACCCAGCTCGCCGCCTACACCCAGTCCGGCACCACCACCAGCAACACCTACGCCGGCATCGACAACACCCAGCGCCTGACCCGCGACAGCGCCACCTTCACCAACGCCGCCCTCGGCATCACCGGACAGACCGTCTCCGGCACCGCGACCGGTTTCGTCCGCGAACCCTCGGGCACCCTGGTGGCCATGAGGAGCACGGGCAGCAGCCAGTACTACCTCACCGACGCCCAGAACTCGGTCATCGGCCTGGTCGACGCCTCGGGCAAGCGCACCGCGACGTACACCTACGGCCCCTACGGCGAGCCGCGCACCAACACCGGGACCCAACAGCCCTTCCGCTTCACCAGCGCCTACCTCGACCCGACCGGGCTCTACAAGATGGGCGCGCGCTACTACGACCCCAACCTCGGCCGCTTCACCCAACCCGACCCCAGCGGCAAGGAAAACAACCCGTACCTGTATGCAGCAGGCGATCCGGTCAACAGCAGCGACCCCACCGGGCTGTTCAGCTGGCCCGACGTCGGCAGCGCTGTAGGAGGGGCTGTGGCTGGTCTTGCCGCTGCCACTGCCGTCGGAGCCGCCTGCGCTGGCACAGCGGGCGTTGGCTGCATGGCGGCAGGAGCCGTGACAGGAGCCCTGTGGGGAGGCGCCGGCGCAGGTCTTGGTGCTGTCATCGCAGGCGGTGACGCCGAAGACGCTGAGAATGCTGTTCTCGGCTCCGTCATAGGCGGCGTGATCGGCGGAGCCAAAGTCTGAAAGCGTAACGACAGGAGACGCCTATGACGGGCATTGACCGGACACATCGGATCGACTGGAGGCGCGGCCTTGTTGGCGCCCTCGTCGGTGCACTCCTCGGAACAATACTCAGTCTGGCATTCGGCTACATAGGGAGCCCCTGGCAAGGGGCACTCGTGCTGGGGCTGATCGGAGGAGCCGTCGGCATAGTGCAGCCGCTACTCAACCGAGCGGTGCAGAAATCCGTTCATAGGGGTAAGTAAGCCACAAAAGTGTGGGCCCCTCGCCTCGGGTTCCAGAGGCGAGGGACCCATCAACCGTCGCCCCCCCACGCCGAGCCGAACCTGATCCGCATCCTCGACAACGAACCCCTTTTCCACCCGGCGGCCTGTTCTCCGTCGCGTGGTCCGGTGACGCCCGCGCCTACCTCCTCCTGGGCGGCCACCTGCGCCTGCTGACCGAGAACCACAACGCCCACTGGGCGTGCGACGGCGGGGACCGCAACCTGATCACCGCCTGCCTCGGGGAAGCACGCAGCGACGAGAGACCGAACGCCTCTGGGACCACCTGGCCATCGAGCACCTGCGCGATCCGGCCCGGCCGGGCTGGCTGCTGCTCACCTCCGACGGCGCCTGTGAACCCCACAAGGAGGCCGGCCACGACCTGGCGGGCTCCATGAGTCGGTCCATCCCGAGGTGGATCACTGCTACGAAGACGGCACATCGCACGGGCAGAAAAAAGCTCGAGGCCGACACCACCATCGCGGCCACGATGGACGTACAGATGGCTGACCAGGCTCTGGCCGCCCTGGTGCAGTAATCCGTCCCACCGCGTCCCCGGGCCCGGGCCGGTGTCCCGGCACCGGGCGGCTGCCCTGTTCCGGTGGTGTGGTGTGGCTACAGCGGCCGTCGGCCGGTCAGGTTGGCCCATGCACTGCGGGCGTCATCAAGGGCTGCCCGTGCGTGCGGCAATCCGAGGTCGGCGTCGTGGCGGGCCCGGATCTCCTCCAGCCTCTCCTGGGCCGCCTCGACCGGCGCGGTCGCTTTGCGTGCCGCGCGTAGTTCGGCTTCGCACGCGCTGATCTCCTCGGCGCGCTGCTGCTGCAGCCGGTCCGTGGCCACGACCGCGTTCTGGATCTGTACGGTGAACCGGCGCACCGCGTCCTCGGGGTACTCCTGCTCCTCGTAGCGTTCCATCCGTTCACGCCCGTCGGGCTGGGTGAGATACACGTACGACCAGTGCGCGGAGCGGGCGAGTTCGAAACGAACCTGCAGATCCGCAAGCGGTACCTCGTCCTCACGAAGAACGAGAGCGTGCTCGTACAGCGTGATCTCGCCCAGCTGCCCGATCCGCTCCCCGCGGTGCGGTGTGCGCAGCCGCTCGAGCTCCGCCTCCACCTGGCGGATCCGGCGCCGGTAGGCCCACTCGGCCCGCTGCACCCCCGCCAGCGCCTGCCACCGTTCGTGGCGCGCGGCCCCGCCCAACTGGCGTACGGCACTGCGCGCATCCCTCAGGACCCCGCGCGCCGCACGGTGCTCCTCGTGGAAGGCGTATCTCCACCCACCCGGGTACCGCACCAGCCGCTGAAGCATCCACGCCACTGCCAGGGCCGCCACGGCGACGGCCCACCCGATCATGATCATGCGTATCCCCCTTCTGCGACGCCACAGCCGCAGCCGACGACAGCAATAGCGCCGCGCGGCAAAGCCGGTCAACTCACCCTGGTCGCGCCGGTGAACCGCATTCCCGGGCACGGGCGTGCGATGTCGGCAAACACGAGGTACACGCCGGACTGCTGAGAGACGATCAGCTCGTCGGGGATCTCATGCACACTCATCGATCCTAGGCGGCGGGTGCCCGGTGCTGCCGGTTGCCCCCCACTGGCCGATCACGTGCAGCACCTGCCGGCGATCAGCCGGCGGAACAGGCCGTGCCCTCCTCGCCCGGCGCCGCTCCACCTGGCGCCGATCCGCCACCCGGTGCACCGTCAGCCGACGGGCGAAGACGACTGTGCCCGACAGGGCTGGCGCTCCTACGGGGGCTCGATGAACAGGTGAGAGTGCCTGGAGCTGTGCGGCGCTGCCGAGGGGGGCGTTGTCAGTGGTCTGCGTTACGGTCGTCTCCCCCTTGAGGGGGTGCGCTGTCCCGCCCGGTCTCTAGGTCAGGCCGGGCGGGGCGCGTGGCGCGTTCCCCCTTTTTTCTTCGGCACGGGGGCCGCGCCGTTCTTCCGGATGGGAAGGACCGACACCAAGGTGTCCTGTCTCCATATGACGGTGTGCGGTCGGGGATTGCAAGGAAAACCGGGAACTTCACCCGCCGGGTGCCCGCGGTGTGCCCTGCGTGCACCCGATTGGTCATCTGCCGGGTCGCGGCTGACCGTCCGCGACTCCTAATTTTCCGTGATTTCCTGATCACGTCGCGTGACCTGTGCGCCTCGGTCCATTCTGAAGATCCCTCAACGGCGGCTCGGCACCCGACCGTTGGAGGGCTCCCCCTGGCGTGGTCTCTTCCGGATGCCTGCGCCGTACCGACACCAAGACAAGGACGTTCATGAGCAGGAAACGCATAGCGGCAGCAACGGTGCTGGCGCTGGTGCTGGCGGTGCTCGCCTGGAGCCTGGCGATGGCGGCGCTGGGCCACGCCGCCCTCATCGCCGGGCTGGCCCCGATCCTGGGAATGACCATCGACCAGGTCCTGCGCGGCACCCGCCCGCGCACCACGCCGGCCTCCGGGCACCAGGTGGCGCCGGTGCCCGACAAGAAGGACGGCGCCCCGTGACCACGTTCCCCTCACCGGAGCCGTCCCCAGGCCGTCCCGGCCGCAAGCTGGGACCCATCGCGCCCACGGTCGGCACCCTGCACCGCGCCTGGCTGGAGCCAACCCGCGAGCGTTACCTCGCCAGCGGCCGGACACTCAGCGACCTCAGCTTCCATGTCCTGCTGGCCAAGTCCAAGCTGTCCGAGCTGCTGCGCGGCGTCGGGCACTACCCGCGCTGGGAGGTCATCCACCGCCTGGCCGCCGTCCTCGACATCCCCGGCTGGCCGCTGTACCGGCTGTGGAAGCAGGCCGCCCTGGACGCCGGCAAGAGCCGTGACTGGATCAACCGGTCCACCGAGGGCGCCACCGTCGTGGCCACCGCCCACTCCGGCCCGCCCCTGGAACACGGCGCCCTGCGCCTGACCGTCCAGGACGGCTACCTCGCCTACGCCGGCACCTTCCTCACCGGCGACGCCCGCGACGCGGCGGTGGAAGACGCCTTCGCCATCCTCTGGCTCAGCTTCGACGAGGCCCTGGCCAGCCCCGACATCCGCCGCTACGCCTGGGACCTGCTGCGCGCCACGGTCAAGGCCCGGGCCGACTACCGGGACGAGCGACCCGTGCTGGGCGAGGCCGCCTTCGACACCCTCGCCCTGTGCCAGGAGACCTCCGCAGAGGGCCAGGCCGCCCAGCTGGCCGAGAGCCTGGAGCTGTACGCGGCGATCAGCCGGCTGCCCGACACCCAGCTCGACGTCATGGTGCTGCGGCACCTGTGCGGCTACCCGCCCGAGGAGGTCTCCGATCTCCTCGGGCTCTCGCTGGCCACCGTACGGTCCACCGAGCGCCACGCCCGACGCTTCCTGGCCGACACCATCGAGCCGCCCGCGACCGAAGGACCCACCCAGTGACCACACTCCACAACATCCTCTCCAGGGCACTGCTCGCACCCGACCGCACCGTGCCCCACGACACCGCCCCGCCTCAGGACACCGGACCCGCCCACCGGCCGGTGATCACAGGACGCGAAATGGAGAACACAGCGGCCGCGGACCTCAAGGCCCTGTGCGAGACCGTGGTCCGGCACACCCCGACCACCGCAGTCGCCGCCTTCCTCACCGACCAGCTCCCCGAGCCCCGCAGCGCACTGGTCCTGGCCTGCGTGCTCCAGCTGACCGACACCGACGACGGCGCCCGGTTCTGGTGGCAGTACGCCGCCGGCGCCGGACAGCCCGCCGCCGCCTACTGCCTCTACCTCCACCACCTCGCCCTCGGCGAGACCCACGCCGCCCGCTGGTGGCACACCCAGACCAACGAGGTCCAGCCCAAACCCGCCACCCGCACCCCCCGCAGGCGCACCTCCGTACTGGGGGACGACGACGTGGTGCCCGCAGTTCTCCGCGACGGCGACGGCGCCTCCACCACGACGCTGCTGCGTGTCCTGCGACGCCTGGCCAGCCACGTGTCCCGGCCCCCTTCCGCCGTGGTCGCGGAACTGATGACCTACATGCCCATCGCAGTGGCCGTCGGCTATCTCCGCGAACCCGACAGCGAACTCCCCCTGCCCGGCCCCGACTTCGCCAGCCAGGTCCGCACCCGCCTAGCCGCAGTCGCCGAACAGCCCGACCGCCCCACCGACCTCCCCGCCCGCCGCCAGGCCCACCGCGCCCGACGGCCAGAGGCCGACCCGGCCGAGCGGCGAACCCACCGCCAAGTCGACGAAGCCGCAACCCGCTGAAACCGACACGCCCCCGGGAGCACACAAGCGTCCCGGGGGCGTGCCGACCGCACCGACCTCGCTCGAACGCTCTGGACCCGGGACCGGCTGTTCACCGGATGAGGGGGGCGGCCCTCGAGATCGTCCAGCAGGATGACCTCCAGTTCCTTCTCCCACTGGCTCCCGGAGTCGGCAACGTCCGAGGCGTGCGGCGAGTTCCACCACGCCGACCAGCAACTGGTCGACCGGTTCGAAGAACTTGCCGCCCCCCGCTGACACGCGCTCGCTGCGGATCCTGTCCTCCGGAGGCTGGGCCCGGCGTGTGCTGGACGGTCAGCGTGCGATGAGAGGACTGATCGCCGCCCGGCACCGATGCCCGGGGCCAATCGCGCCAGTCGCCGGTCGCCGACGACACGCCGCTCGGACCCGAGCAGGCCGCCGCCCGGTTGGGGGTGCGCCGTGCCGAAGCCCACAGTGACGAGGAGGCCGAACGCCTCTGGGGCCACCCGAGCATCGAATACCTCCGTGGTCCCGCTCGGCCGGGCTGGCTCCTGCTCACCTCCGACGGCGCCTGTGAGCCCCACGAGGACGCCGACCGCGACCTGGCCGGCTACCTGACCGGCGACCCGCACACCGCCGGTGAGCGCCTGGTCGGCGATGCCGTCCGGCGCGCGCATGAACTGAGCGGCCCGTACGTGGACAACGCCACCGTGCTCCTCGCCGCACCGCCCGCATGTGATGTGGCTCCGGCCGCTGCCGCGTTGGCCGCTTGGCTACCGGTGACCGCGATCAGGCCGCGCTGCACGGACGCTGGGTGAATCGCCCTGCTGTGTGGAGGCTGGTGGACCGTTCTTGCTCGCGGACCGTCACGCTGGCCGATAGAAATCCGCCCAATTCAGCGTGCCGGCCAGCCCTTGGATGTACGCGGATTTTTCACTCCAATGCGGCCGTCGAAAACTCTGGCCGGTCGCTCGCCCGCTGTGCGTTTGTGTGTATAAGCGGCTGTACGCAGCGCCATGTTTGGTCTGAACCAGGCTGCGAGGATCGATCCCGGTTCAGGCCGCGTGGACAGGTGGAGTCGCTATCTGCGCAGGTCAACTGCTTTCAGCCATAGTAATGTGACCTGCGACACACTCGATTGACGCCTCTGGGTAACGGTGCATTTACTTTGCGGGATCTTTGTGCGTCCTGTGTCAGGGGGGGATACGTGGGTAACTGGTGGGGATTTTTAGAGCGGTCGGGGAAAGCCCGAAGATCGCCGGGAGTGGTTTTGGGGGGTGTGGCGGCGGCGCTGGTTGTTTCCGCGCTGCCCGTGCTTCCGGTTTCGATAGCGCCGGCGTCGGCGGTGACCGCTGACGCCTCCGTGGGTGAGATTGATGAGGCCGCGGCGTCGGCCCGGGCCCAGGCTTCGGGGGAGCCGGTGGAGGTGACGGCGGACCGTACCGAGTACTCCACCACGCATGCGAACCCGGACGGTTCGTTCACGCTCACGCAGTCCACCACTCCTCAGCGGGTGAAAGAGGCAGGCGGCGGCTGGGGCGGGGTCGATCCGGTTCTGGAGCGGCGCGCGGACGGTCGGGTCGCTCCCCGGGGTGCGGTGGTGGATCTGTCGTTCTCCGGCGGCGGCCCGGGGGCGGGCATGATCCGTCTGGGCAAGGGCGGCCGCTCTCTCACGCTGGACTGGGACGGGGTCCTGCCCCAGCCGGTACTCGACGGTCCGACCGCCACGTACGCGAATGTCTTCGACGGGGTGGACCTGCAGCTGACGGCGACCGCCGAGGGCTACCGCGAGATCTTCGTCGTCAAGACGCCCCAGGCGGCGCAGAATCCCGCCCTGGAACAGGTCACGTTCACGGCGTCCGGTGACGGGCTGTCCGTGGTGCCGGGAGCGGGCGGCGGTCTGCGTGCCGTCGACGGGGACGGCAACGCCGTCTTCCGCGGTCCCGCGGGGCAGATGTGGGACTCCGCCGGCGACGAGGAGGCAGGCCCGCAAACCCAGCTGATGCGTGCCGATGCTGCCGCCTCCGCCGGCACACCGGGTGACGACGATCCCTCGCAGCCGGGGAACGGCGATGCCACCGCGGTGCTGCCGGTGAACGTCGATGACGACGCGGTCACGGTCCGCCCGGACCTCTACCTGCTGCGCGGCAACGACACCGTCTACCCCGTCTACATCGACCCCCCGGTCGGTCTGGATATCTCGGAGCGTACGAAGCTGTCCTCCGACGGCGACAAGTTCTGGATGTTCGACGGTGACAAGGGCGTCGGCAACTGCGGTACCGCGGACGGCTACTACTGCGGCAGCGGCTACGTCGACCGCATGTACTTCGAGATGGCCCCGACGCAGCTGGCCGGCAAGTACGTGCTGGACGCCACCTTCCGGGCCCATGAGACGTGGTCGTTCAACTGTGACCCGCACTGGGTGGACCTGGTGCGCACCGACAACATCTCCGAGGGCACAGTCTGGCCCGGACCCAAGCAGCTGGACTGGATGGGCGACCGCTACGTCGCGGCGGGCCGCGGGGACCTGTGCAGCCCCGACCAGCCGGATGCCTGGGTCGAGTTCAACGACAACCCCAAGGAGACGGACGAGAACCTCACGAGCACCGTCCGTTCCTTCGCGGACGGCAAGATCAGCCGACTCACGCTGATGCTGCGCGCCAAGGACGAGGACGACCCCCGGGCGTGGAAGCGATTCGACGAGAGCGCCGAGCTGAAGGTGATCTTCGCCTACAAGCCAGGCGTGCCGACCAGCGTCGGGGTGATCCCGGGCAGCGGTAGCACGGGCTACTGCAACAAGTCCTCCTCCGAGCCGCTGGTGGTCACGCGCACGGACCCGATGCTCCAGGCCCGCGTGCAGACGCTGGTCGAGGCCCACAAGGGAGACCAAGAAGGCTCGCTGCAGGCCGAGTACGTGGTCGAGCGCGGTGACGACGCGGCCTGGCACCAGGTGTGGCTCGGGCACATGCCCGACACCGGCTGGCATCCGGACGAGACCCTGGAGAAGATGCGCACCAGCGACCGAGCTGATAAGGGCTTGTACCGCTACAAGGCGCGGACCCAGTCGCACTGGTCCTACGACGGCAAGAGCGGTGACCTGTGGTCGCCCTACAGCTCCTGGTGCTACTTCAAGATCGACTCGAGCGCGCCCAAGGCGCCCCGTATCACCGCCGGAGCCCCCTACACCGAGTGCACGGCGAACCTGTGTGAGGGCAAGGGCGGCCCCGGCATCCCCGGATCCTTCACCTTCCAGCCGAACACCGCGGACATCGACGCCAGCGGGCACACCGACGTCACCATGTATCGATACAAGCTGCTGACCACGCGGGCGGCCTCGGTTTCCGGAACCACGAAGGCCCAGGTGAAGGACGTGATTCCGCCTCTGGCGGGCACACACGTGCTGTCGGTGTGGGTCAGGGACGTCTACAACCGGTGGGGCACACCTGCTGAGTTCACTTTCAAGGTGGCCCCGCCTCCCGGCGCGGTGGGACGCTGGCACTTCGACGACGCACTTCCCGGTTCGGGCGAGACACTGGCCAAGGACACCGCGACGGAGGGAGCCCGGCACGACGCCACGCTGCAGACGGCGGGTGCGGGCTGGTCCGCCCTGGGGCGCCGCGGCGACGCCGACTATTCGTTGTGGCTGAACGACGGCTCGGACGACTCCCTGCGTTCCGGCCACGCCGCCACGGGGACACCGGTGGTGAACACGAAGGATTCCTTCACCGTCTCGTCCTGGGTCTACCTGACCGACGCCTCGCAGACGCGTGTGGTGTTGTCGGCGCCCGGCAGCACTGCTTCGGCTTTCTCCCTGTACTACTCCGCGAGCTACAAGAAGTGGGTGTTCAACCGCGCCGCCACCGACGTCGGCAGTCCGGTCCATCTGCGCTCGATCGCCGATGCGGGGCCGCCGCCGCTGAATGTGTGGACCCACCTGGCAGCCGTCTTCGACACCAAGGGCGACACGGACAAGACCAACGACACCATCCAGCTGTTCGTCAACGGCCGCCCACAGGACCGGCCGGTCGTGCTGAACACGGTGTCGCCCGCATACCAGCCATGGACCTCCACCGCAGGTCTCCAGTTCGGTCGCTCCCTGGTCGGCGGAGCCGGGGATGAGCACTTCCGCGGCCGTATCGACGAGGTCTCGGCGTGGCAGTACGCGCTCAGCCCCGAGCAGATCGCCCAGGAAGCCCAGCTGACGCAGGACGGTGTGCCGGCCAGCGAACTCGTCGCCTACTGGGATGCCACTTCCTCGACCGGCACCCAGGTCAGGGAACTGAGCCCCTATCCGGTACCGGCGCTGCCGCTGTCTTCCAACGGCGCGGTGCTGGACGCGGACAACAACGAGCTCGTCCTCGACGGGACGTCCGGCTATGCCTCGGTGGCCGGTCCGGTGACCGATGAGACAAGCTCGTTCACCGTCTCCGCCCGGGTGAGGCTGGACGGTGACAAGCTGGCGGCCAAGCCCGTCGGTTACCGGGCCCAGGTGGCCGGACAGGCCGCAGGCGGCGAGTCCTCCTGGGCGCTGTGGGTGGTCAAGTCCGAGGCTGGCACCTACCAGTGGCAGTTCACCCGGACCGCTGTGGGAGCCGACGGAAAGGCCAGTCAGAGCGCGCAGGTGGCAGCCGGTGACCTCGCCGAGCTGAACACCGCAGTGGACGTCACGGGCATCTATGACGCGCAGGAGAAGTGGCAGTGGACCGATCCCGCTGATCCCGCCAGGTTCGAGGACCGCATGGGCCGGCTGCACCTGTACGTCGGCGGGCAGGAGCAGCCCGGCGAGGACGGCTCCGGGTTCTCCGCCGTCCAGCAGGGCAGCGGCACCCTGTCCGCGGGCAGGGGAGCGGCTGGCGGCTCCACGGGCTACTACCTGCCCGGCTCGCTGGAATCCCTGCGGATGTGGACCGGGGCGATGAACTTCGACCAGATCCGCTCCCAAGTCCTGGACAGCCAGGACGCTATCTGAGGAACACCGACGCCGGCAGGGCTGCCCCGCCACACGCGGGGCAGCCCTCGCCACCGGGCGTACGTGGTGCCTGCGGGCACACCGTCTCTTTCTCTGTTCTGCCTCCTGTTTTCAACGGCATCCGCCCGGCCCGATGCGGCCGGGCGCCGCGTAGGAAGAACCCACATGAACCCCTTTGGCATACCCCGCCCTGACGGGGGCCGCCGCGGGGCCGGGACCAGAAGACGCTGGTCCCGGCGTATAGCCGCAACCACCGGCCTGGCCCTGCTGCCCGGCCTGCTGACCCCCGTGGCCTTCGCCGCGGACACCTCACCCCTGGGCCGCCCTGACCTGAAGCCCGAACACGCCACCAAGGTCAGCCCGTTCACCGCCCAGGTGAACAAGAAGGCCGCAGCCGAGGTGAAGAAGGCAGCCGCAGCCGACCAGGCGGCCGCGGCCCGCGCCCGCCGCGACCAGCAGCGCACGGTCACCTGGCCCAAGCCCGGCAAGGCCTCGCTGACCGTCCCGGACAAGGGCACCGCCAAAGCCGCCCCCGGCTCACTTCCGGTCACCGCCACCAGCCCGGCCAAGGGCAAGCGGGCCGGCTCCGTCACCGTCGAGGTCCTCGACCAGACGAAGGCCGCCACACTCGGCGTCAAGGGCGTGGTCCTCAAACTCACCGGCCAAGGTGCCGGCGGTACCACACGGCTCGGCATCGACTACTCCGCCTTTGCCTCCGCCTACGGCGGTGACTGGGCCGGCCGCCTCCAGCTCGCCCGCCTGGCCGACTGCGCTATGAAGGACCCCGCCGCGGCCAAATGCCACCGGCGCGAGGTCCTGGACGCCGTCAACAACCGCGAGAAGAACAGCATCTCCGCACCGGTGACCCTCGCCTCGGGCGGGCAGCCGATGCTGCTGGCCGTCACCGCGGGCGCGACGTCAGGGGCAGGCAGCTACAAGGCGACACCTCTGTCTGCTTCCTCCACGTGGGAGGCCGGCGGCTCCTCCGGCTCCTTCACCTGGTCCTACCCCCTGCGGGTTCCGCCGGCCGCGGCCGGCCCCGAGCCGGACCTGTCCATCTCCTACGACTCCGGAGCCGTTGACGGCCAGACGGCCAACTCCAACAACCAGGGCAGCCAGGTCGGCACCGGATTCGACCTGACCTCCTCCTACATCGAACGCAAGTACCACGCCTGCGACGACGACGGCCAGGACGGCAAGTACGACCTGTGCTGGAAGTACGACAACGCCTCCCTCGTCCTCAACGGCAAGGCCACCGAACTGGTCAAGGACGATCAGACGGGCACCTGGCGGCTCAAGGACGACGAGGCATCCACCGTCACCCACTCCACCGGCGCCGACAACGGGGATGAAGGCTCGACGGGCGTCGACGGAGAAGGCGAGTACTGGACGGTCGTCACCGGCAACGGCACCAAGTACGTCTTCGGCCTGAACAAACTCGACGGCGCCGGGACGAACGACCGCACCAACTCCGTGTGGACGGTACCGGTCTTCGGCGACGACCAGGGCGAGCCCGGCTTTGGCGCCGGCGACTCCTTCGCCGGGCGCGCCAAGAACCAGGCCTGGCGCTGGAACCTCGACTACATCGAGGACACCCACGGCAACGCCTCGTCCTACTGGTACACCGCCGAGCACAACAACTACGACAAACTCGGCGACGACACCACCGGCACCGACTACATCCGCGGCGGCTACCTCAAGGAGATCCGCTACGGCCAGCGCGCCGGCAAGCTGTTCTCCGCCGCCCCGGCCGCCTCCGACAAGGTCGTCTTCGACTACGCCGAGCGATGCCTGGCCGCGGGCAGCGGCTGCGACTCACTGACCAAGGACACCCGCGACAACTGGCCGGACGTCCCCTTCGACGCCCTGTGCAAGGACGGCGACAAGTGCACCGGCAACGTCGGCCCGTCCTTCTTCACCCGCAAGCGGCTGACGGCGATCACCACCTACGCCTGGAACGCCAAGGCAGCCACCTACGAGCCGGTGGACGTCTGGTCGCTCAAGCACCTCTACCTCGACCCGGGCGACACCGGTGACTCGACCGACCAGTCGCTCTGGCTCGACGAGATCAAGCACACCGGCAAGCGCGGCACCGACCTCTCCCTCGACCCGGTCAAGTTCGACCATGTGATGCTGCCCAACCGGGTCGACGGCGCGGCCGACGACATCCTGTCCCTGGACAAGCCCCGCCTGAAGGCCGTCACCTCCGAGACCGGCGCCCAGACCATCGTCACCTACCTGGACGCCGACTGCACCGCGGCCGGCACCAAGCCCAAGCTGGACGAGAACACCCGCCGCTGCTACCCGGTCTACTGGTCGCCCAACGGCGAGAAGGACCCCAGGCTCGACTGGTTCCAGAAGTACCCGGTCAGCGCCGTCTCCACCACCGACCCGCACGGCGGCTCCGAAGCCGTACAGCACAGCTACCAGTACACCGGCGGCGGCGCGTGGCACTACAACGAGGACCCGATGACGCCCGCCAAGGAGCGCACCTGGTCCATCTGGCGCGGCTACCAGCAGGTCACCCACCTCACCGGACTGTCCGGGCACACCCAGAGCAAACAGACCAGCATCTACCTGCGCGGCATGAACGGCGACCGCGTCCTCGGCTCCGACGGCAAGACCCCAGACCCTGACAAACGCAAGACCGTCACCGTCACCGGCATCAAGGCCGGCCAGATCACCGACACCGAGCAGTACGCGGGCTTCACCCGCGAAGCGGTCACCTACAACGGCGACGAGGAAGTCGGCGGCACCGTCAACGACCCCTGGTCGAAGCGGACAGCAACCCAGCACAAGTCCTACGCCGACACCGAGGCGTACTACGTACGTACCGCCGTCACCCACACCCGCACCCGCATCACCAGCAAGCTCACCCCCTACGACCGCGTCACCACCGTCAAGACCACCTACGACGACTACGGCATGGCCACCACCGTCGAGGACCAGGGCGACGACGCAGCCACCGGCGACGAGAAGTGCACCCGCACCTGGTACGCCCGCAACGACGACAAGGGCATCAACTCCCTCGTCTCGCGCAGCCGCACCGTCGCCGCGACGTGTGCCACCGCCGACTCGGCACTCGACCTGCCGGCCGACTCCACCCGGCCCGGCGACGTCATCGCCGACACCGCGATCGTTTACGACGACCCGACGGCTGACGCCTGGTCGCCGTCCCAGAAGCCGGTCACGGGCGATGTCACCTGGACAGGACGCGCCAAGGGCTACGGCACCGATGACACCCCCGCCTGGCAGAAGGTGTCCAAGACGACCTACGACGCCCTCGGGCGTGTCAAGGCCGTCACCGATACCAAGGACCTGCCGGCCGCCTCGACCACCTACGACCCGGCCGACTCGGGCCCGCTGACCTCGACAACGGTCGAGGACGCCAAAACCTACAAGACAACCCAGGACCTGGACTTCGCGACCGGCGCAGCCCTGAAGGTCACCGACCCGAACAACAGGGTCACCGAGAGCGAATACGACAGCCTCGGCCGCATCGTCAAGCTCTGGCTCCCCAACCGGCTCCAGGCCCTGAACAAGACCCCCAACTACGTCTACACCTACCACATCACCAGCACGGACATGCCATGGGTGTCCACCGGCACCCTCAGACACGACGGCTCCGGATACAACACCGTCTACGAGTTCTACGACTCCCTGCTGCGCTCCCGCCAGACCCAGGCCCCCACCCCGCAGGGCGGCCGGCTCGTCTCCCTCACCGAGTACGACGCACGGGGCCTCGCGGTCAGCCAGCAGTCCGACATCTGGGACAGCACCGCACTGCCCGGCTCCACCGCCGTGGAGGTCTCCGGCGGCCAGGCACCCCTCCAGACGGACACCACCTACGACGGGGCAGCCCGGCCGGAGAAGGCGGTGACGAAGGTCCACGGCGTCACCCGCTGGACCACCGACACCACCTACACCGGCGACACCGTCGCCACCACCGCGCCGACGGGCGGCCAGGCCACCGCCGTGGTCACCAACGCTCTCGGCCAGACCACCCAGCGCCGCGAGTACGCCGGCCCCGCACCGACCGGCACCGACTTCACCACGACCGACTACACCTACACCCCCGCCGGACAGCAGAAGACTGTCACCGGCCCCGACCAGACCAAGTGGTCCTACACCTACGACCTCTTCGGCCGCCAGGTCACGGCCACCGACCCCGACAAGGGCAAGACCGCGACGGAGTACAACGACCTCGACCAGGTCGTCAGCACCACCCCCAACGACGACACGTCCAGGAAACTGCTCTACGAGTACGACCGCCTCGGCCGCAAGACCGACATGTGGCAGAAGGACAAGACCGACGCCAACAAACTCGCCGCCTGGACCTTCGACCAGCTCGCCAAGGGCCAGCAGGACACCGCCACCCGCTACGACGGCGGCGTGACCGGCAAGGAATACACCGACAAGGTCACCGCCTACGACGCGATGTACCACGTCACCGCCCACCAGCTGCTCCTGCCCGACAGCGAGCCCCTGGTCTCCGGCGGCCACGTGGCCAAGACCCTCTCCTTCACCACGGGCTACAACCTCGACGGCTCGATCAGCCAGTACTCCGCCCCCGCCGTCGGCGGCCTGCCCTCCGAAGGCGTCTCCTACACCTTCAACGCCCTCGGACAGCAGCTCACCGCCAAGGGCACCACCGGCTACCTGCACGGCGCCGCCTTCTCCCCGCAGGGCGACCTGCGCCAGCTCACCCTGGGCACCGACGGCACGTCCTCGGCGAAGAAGGCCTACCTCAACTGGGACTACGAGGAAGGCACCCGCCGCCTCACCCGCTCCTACGTCACCGACGACGTGCACGGCTACATGCCGCAGGAGCTGAAGTTCACCCAGGACGACGCCGGCAACGTCACCTCCATCACCGACGCCACCACCCTGGGCGGCACGACCAAGGCCGACAACCAGTGCTTCACCTACGACGGCAACCGCCGCCTGACCGAAGCCTGGACCCCCAAGACTGCGAATTGCGCCGCAACCGGCCGCACGGTTACCAACCTTGATGGCGCAGCCCCCTACTGGACGTCGTACACCTACACCAACGCCGGCCAGCGCAAGACCGAAACCCAGCACACCACCACCGGCGACAAAACCACCACTTACTCCTACAACGACCCCGCCGACAACAAACCCCACACCCTCGACAAGACCACCGGCACCCGCACCGCCACCTACACCTACGACGCCGCCGGCAACACCACCTCCCGCCCCGGCCCCACGGCCCAGCAGACGCTGACCTGGAACACCGAAGGCGACCTCAGCAAACTCACCGAGGGCACCAAGGAAACCGGCTACCTCTACGACGCGAACGGCGAGTTGCTGATCCGCCGCGCCAAGGGCGACGGCGACACCATCCTCTACCTGGGCGCCGGCACAGAACTCCACGTCACAACCAAGAGCACCACGAAGACCACCTCGGCGACCCGCTACTACACGGCCAACGGCCAGACCATCGCCGTCCGCACCGCCACCACCGGCGTCACCGGCACCAAGCTCAGCTTCCTGGCCGCCGACCACCACGGCACCTCCAGCATCGCCATGGAAGCCGGCACCTACGCCCTCACCAAGCGCTACAGCACCCCCTTCGGCACCCCACGCGGCACCAAACCCACCACCTGGCCCGACGACAAGGCCTTCCTCGGCAAACCCGCCGACGACACCACCGGCCTCACCCACATCGGCGCCCGCGAATACGACCCCACCACCGGTCAGTTCATCAGCGTCGACCCCATGCTGGTCCTCGACCAGCACCAGTCACTCAACGGCTACGCCTACGCCAACAACTCACCGATCACCTTCAGCGACCCCACCGGTCAATGCCTCTACCTCCCCGGCGGAATGTGCGGAGGCAAGGGCTCGATCGAGGAAGCTGAGAAAAAGCACAAAAAGCGTTTCCCGCATGAGTATTCTGATAACGGCAATTCTGGGGAATCGGGCACTGTCTCCGTGGATCCTTCGGGAGATAGCGGCGGCGGTGACTTCCAGTACACCGACTCCGGGACTGGCGTAGTCAGTGGACCGCCCGACAGTGAACAAAACGCTGGTGGAGGGACGATGGGCCTTGGGGGCGGCGGCGGTGGAAATGTCGGCCACTACTTCGGTACTTTCCTCTTCGGGCTTGGTCGTCCTGTTGTTCAGCTTGCCGACGTTGCTAGTATATTTGTCACGCCCGCGTGTGTGGTAGAGCACTCATGTCTTACGAAGCAGTATGACGCATGGGGTGCCAAGCACGGCTACTCCCCTGACTCGCCGCTGGCTAGCCTAGCGTCTTCGATTCCTTTCATGGGGAGGGATAGAGGAGCGCGCGGACGCCCTCTGCCGGGACCTCGAAGGGTGCCAATGGGCTTCGCGAACGCTGCGGAGTTTGAAGCTTTCAAAGCTAACCTTGCCGCGGGGCTGAAGAAAGCCGGGTATGAAGATGTGACACCTATCATGCAAGGCAGTTCGGTAACGGGTAAACGCTTCAGGGATGGGCGCCCGTTTGGTCCGGACAGTGATTTCGACGTTGCTTTGAGCGGTGAAGGAGCGCTGGCGCGCGCCAAAGACGCTGGAATATCCTTGAGGTCCGGTGGTACTAGGACGGCCCCCTTGAAGGGGCCAGATCTGGAGAGAATGGGATTGGCGTCGCTGAAGCAGGACCTCTCAGACCTGGCTGAGCGCGATGTTAACTTCATGATCTACGGGTCGGCTAAGGATGCCGTCTCGCGAGCACCAAGCATTGTCATGCACCCCTAGAATATGGGAGAGGAGAAGTGATGGCGTCGCTGTTCACTCTATTTGGCGCTAAGGGGCTGGGTGTCCCTGAAGTAGGTAGATTGGTGAGCGAGGTCCTGGGTGTGGATCTAGAGATGAGGGAGAGTTCGTATAAAGGCGGCGAATATTTCACCCACCGTTATGCGGACGGCGCAGAGATCTCCATCGAAGGGAATGTGCTCGATGAGGATGATGTACATGTAGAGGAGGGATTCCCTGAATACTCGACACTTATTTATCTGAACTACAGTCGACTCGAACTGGAGGAACGGTTGTCGCGTGTGAAGGAACTTGACCTGCTCCGGTCCGAGACCGTCTGACGAAAATTGCAGGGATCCCCGATCATCTGCCGCAGCCGTACCCTTCGAGTAACCGTGCTGGAGGCGCTGCGCCTCCAGCACGGCGGCCCCGATCACTGAACGGTTTTCATCCTGTCCTGTAGGGGTGATGGTGCAGGTCAACGGGGTGGTGTGACGAGGCGAGGCTCCTGGTCGTTGCGGTGGTGTTCTCTACGCACCACGCTTCGTCCGAGGAGCCTCGCTTGGTCCCGTATCGTGCCACGCTCGATGTCCCGCATGAGCTGGTCGAGCATGTTCCTGGCTGATCTATGCCCGAAGGTGTGAAGGCGGCACACGGTGGCGCAAGCTGGGCTGCTTCCACCAGGCTCTGCTCGCGCTGGTGAACCTGCGCAAGAACGAGACGCTGCCCCCACTCGCAGCCGGGTTCGGGATCTCCACAGCAACCGCCTGGCGGTATGTGGACGAGACCCTGGACGTCCTGGCCTCCTGGGCACCCGGCCTGCACGAGGCACTCGTCGGCCTGGGCGAAGGAGACTTCGTCATCGTCGACGGCACGCTCATCCCCATCGACCGCATCGCCGTGGACGAGCCGTACTACTCCCAAAAGCACCGGAAACACGGCATGAACGTCCAGGTCGTAGCCAGCCCGGACGGCATCCCACTCTGGTTCTCCCGCGCCACCCCGGGCCGCACCCACGACCTGACCACGGCCCGCGCCCACGGCATCGTCCAAGCCTGCCTGACCCGGCAGATCCTCGTCCTCGCGGACCGCGCCTACCAGGGCGCCGGCGCCACCTTCCGCACCCCGTACTACCACCACAGCGAACAGCCCGGGCATTACCAGCAGTTCAACCGCGACCACGCCCGACTCCGCGCCCTTGGCGAACGCGCCTTCGCCCAACTCAAAACCTGGCGGTTCCTGCGGCGAGCCCGCTGTTCCACCCGCCGCATCGGCACAGCCGTCCAAGCCGTCCACACCCTGATGACCTGCACATATTCAGGATGAAAACGGTTTACTGAGCTTCTTCAGTCTGGCCACTGATCGGGTGACGGCCGAGAGCGCGTAACAGACGAGGCCCCCGGGTTGTTGATGGAGATGTCTGACGTCTCAACCAAGCAGCTCGGGGGCCTCGTTGGTCATCTATCCTGCCGCACTCGACCTGCCGCATGCGCTCGTTGAGTGAGTGAACCTCTTTCATCCTGTGTAGTCGCAGGTCAAGAGGGTGTGGACGGCTTGGACGTTACGACCGACACGTCGGGTTGAGCAGCGCGCTCTGCGCAGTGCTCGCCAGGACTTCAGCCGGGCGAAGGCGCGTTCGCCGGGTGCGCGCAGGCGGGTGTGGTCGCGGTTGTACTGCTGGTAGTGCTCGGGCAGGTCGCGGTGCCGGTAGTACGGGGTGCGGACGGTGGCGCCGGCACCCTGGTAGGCGCGGTCCGCGAGGACGAGGATCTGCCTGGTGAGGCAGGCCTGGACGATGCCGTGGGCACGGGCCGCGGTCAGGTCATGGGTTCTCCCCGGCGTCGCGCGGGAGAACCAGAGCGGGGTGCCGTCCGGGCGGGCGATGACCTGCACGTTCATGCCGTGCTTGCGGTGCTTTTGGGAGTAGTACGGCTCGTCCGCGCAGATCCGGTCGGTGGGGATCAGGGTGCCGTCAACGATGACATGGTCGCCCTCACCGAGACCGGTGAGGGCTTCGTGGAGTCCAGGCGCCCAGGAGGCCAGAACGTCCAGGGCCTCGTCCACGTATCGCCAGGCGGTGGCCTGGGATATCCCGAAACCTGCTCCGAGCTGCGAGAACGTCTCGTTCTTACGCAGGTGCACCAGCGTGAGCAACGCCTGACGGAAGCAGCCGAGCTTGCGCCAGCGTGTGTTGCGGACCCGGCGGTGTTCGTGCAGCAGCCAGGCGACGTGTTCAACGAGCTCGTGCGGGACGTCGAGCGTGGCAGGATACGGAACTAACAGGGCCCCTTCGGTCGCCGGTGTGTTGAGTGGAATCACCACGCCAATGACGAGGGGCCCTGTCTCGTCACCACACCCGCTGACCAGCCCATTTCACCCTCCAGCGCAGGATGAAAGAGGTTCAGTCACCATGCTCATTGTCACCCGTGAGGGCGACCGGCGCTGCAAGCTCCGCCCGTCCCAGCGCGCGATGGTGACACTGGTGTACCTGCGCGAACACGTCACTCTGGCGAAGGTCGCTGCCGGGTTCGGGATCAGCGAGTCCACCGCCCACGCCTACACCAGCGCGGTCATCCACTTGCTGACCGAACGAGCGCCGGGTCTGCTGAAGGTCCTGGGCGACGGATCGTGCAGGCGGTCGTCGACGACTACCCCCGGCCCTGTCGGGCGCGGCCGGAGGATGACCGCCGACCTGCGCGCTGTGTACCTGCGTGACACCGGGGACCGGGCCGTGCTGCGCCCGCTGACCCGCAACCGGACCGCTCCGCCGTACGAGCGTGCCCGCCTCGCCGCCGGTGCCCTGGCTGCCAGGGTTCACGCCGCGCGGCGAGCGGAGCGCCTGGGTTCCCGCCCCCAGCCGTACGCCGTCGCGGTGCCCGCCGCCTCGAGCTCGCACCCGCGACCGTTCCGTACCGGCCGGAAGGACGGCCGCCTCCTGGAGCCGGAGACCGGCGGTGATACTACGAGGCGCGCTCCGGGCGGCCCTTGCTCCATGACCATCTGCTGCTGCCGGTGAAAGGGGCAGCGTCTGAACGGGAAGTGGGGCTCGGTCCACACCACGGCCCTGCACGAGAACACCGTGGCCGCCTCCGCGCTCTACAACGAGCTGGTGGCCGCGGAGGTCTGCGAGGCGCTGGGGCTTGCGACCGAGCCGAGCATCGTCACCCCGGGGCGCCGGCCTGTGATGGAGATTGCCGGGGTGCCGCACGAGCTGATCCGCTGGACTGCCCGGCGCAGCGATCGCATCGCCGCCTGTCTGGCCGAGCTGGAGCACGAGTACGTCACTGCCGTCGACGACGACGGCGAGCTGAGGTTCCTGCCCGTGGTCTCCGAGCGGGCCCGCGCCAAGCTGAACCAGATCGCCGCCCGCAAGACCCGCCCGCCCAAGCGGAAGACCCGGCCGCTCGCGCAGCTGCGCAAGGAGTGGAAGGAGAGTGCGATCCGCACGTCCAAGGTGGCCGCCGACGTCATCAACTCCCTCCTCGAGCACGCCCGCGCCGCGGCCGCCGCGATCCGGGCCCGGGTGGCGGCCGCGGTCGACGTCGCCCTGGCGGCTGTCGACGTCGCTGCGACCGTGTTCGTGATGAACGAGGGCGGCCGCTTCCACCGTCGGCACCTGCTCGCCGAGGCCCGCCGCCACCTCGCCCTCGTCCTGCGCGGCCGCCGCCGCGACCCTGGCCTGGACAACCAGGTGGTGGCCGCCGCCATCACCACCCACTGCCTGGACATCACCGAGCCGAAGAACACACGCGGCCGGGAGGCCGCCTACCGCCTCTACACAGCCCGGTGGTCCCTGTCCGACCTCCCCGCCCGCCGCCGACCACTCACCCCCGCGCCCGACCCGGACCGGCATCCCCCGGCCGATCCCGGCGAGCCGCCCGCGCACCGGCCCCCGGGCCAGGATGCGGGGGAGTGGGAGATCCCCCGCATCCCGCTCCAGTACGAGCGCGCCGTCCTCGCCGGCGTGGTGGTGCGCGAGAAGCTGCGCGCCACCACCGCCACCGCCGTGCGAGGCCGGGCGTACGACGTCGTCGCCCACCAGCAGGCAGCGATGCCCGAGCAGATGCTCGCGCCCCCGGCCGCCACCGAAGTCGAGCACGACGACCAGGAGCCGGAGACCGGGCGCGGGGAGGCGATCGACATGATCGCGCTGCGGGCCTTGCGGAAGTCCCGCACGGACGTGGAAGCCCTCTATCTCACGGCCGACCGGCTGCGCCGCCTCCAGGACGCGTTCGCCAAGGCGGGCGACGATTCCCGCGCCCGCGCGGACCGCAACACCGTCCAGGACGACGGCACTGGCCCGGTGCGCCCGGACGGCCAGCAGGCCCACCGCCCGCAGGAGCCCGGACCGCACCGAGGCCGGGAGGCCGACCACTGAGCGCATCCGATGCTCCGTTTTGCACCGGCGATGCCGCGCATCCACTCCACTCGGTGGGCTCCTCCGTCCCACCTCATCCGATGGCCTCCACCGAGTGGTCCGTACCCGCCACCCGGTGACATTCACTCCCTGGCGGAGCAGCGGACCATCCCCGCGGCTGCGGGGGAGCAGGAGAGATCATGTGGGATGGCGGGGTTGGTACTGGTGGGCTCTCGTATTCAACTGTCGTCAGATCCCCGAGGAACCCAGCCCGCTGGTGACCGTGTGTGGTCCCCGGGGGCGTATCGGCTCCATGCCCCGCCGGTCTCGTTGGGGAGTCGCGTGGTGGTCTTGTCGTGGTAGCCGAGAGCCTCTGCGACGACGGGGGCGGGCATCTCCAGGAGTTGCTGCCGGATGGCGGCGCCACGGGCGGCTGCGGCCGGGACACCGACCTTGTTGAGGAGTGCGGACAGGTGGTCGGGGCGGAACGGCTGGACCGCGCGGCGGCCGGGGAAGAGCCAGCGGGAGGCCGGGTTGGTGGCGGTGTCCATGTTGTCGCGGTTCGCGATGTGCTCCAGCAGCAGGGAATCGACCGGTGCGGGGACGGGTGAAGCCGGTTCCCCGATCCGTAGAAGATGACGCCGGCGACGCGAAGGTGCATTGGTATCTCCTGGTCGGCCAGCAGCCGCCCCAGGGCGTCCAGGCGCTCGTCCTCGCTCAGCGGAGCTCGTCGGGTGGTCTTCATCGCGGGTATGGAGAGCGAGCGTCGGCAATGGCGGCTCTGTATGGCCCAGTTGAGGAAGGCCCTCAAACAGGTGCGGCCGTGCTCGCTGTTCCCGGCCCACCAGGCGTCGATGTCGAGCTGTGAGCAGGAGGCGAGTGTGGTGTTCCGCTCGCCGAGCCACTGGAGGAAGGAAGTCGCGTGTTTGACCTGATCAGCGGCGAAGCGGCGGATGCTCGGTGTGATGTGGCTCTGTTCGGCGCGGGCCCGCAGTCGGGGCAGGACGCGCCAGGTCGCGAAGAGCCGGATCGTTTTGACGTGCTCGGGGTCCTCGATGTCGGCCAGATGGCCGTGGAGCCAGCGTTGGAAGGAGCAGATGTACTTGTCGACCGCGGGCAGGACCCCGCTTGCCATCAGGAGTTCTTCGAGGTGAGCCGCTGACCGCCAGGGCTGGAGTTCGTGGAAGGCGTCGTGGGTCAGCGGGATCTGACCGAGGCCGAGCTGCCGCAGTCTCTGCGAGGGGTTCCCCGGCTGGTCGTGATGCAGGGCCAGCCAGGCCACTCCGCTGCTGGGCTTGTCCATCGCCACCAGCAGGTCGAACAGAGGGACCAGCGCGGGACGGACCCGGCCGGTGCCGTCGTCGAGGAGGGCAGTGAGCCGGTCCCAGAGCGTGCAGCGTTCGCAGAGCCGTCCACCCAGCAGCTTGCCCTCGAAGCCGCACCGGGAGCAGTCGAAGGACTGGGAGAAGCTGGCGCAGGTCGTGCAGATCGCGGCGCCGTCGCCGGGGCGGAGTCCGGGAAGGGCACGTTCCTGGCCGCAGCCTGGGCAGGCGCCGCGTGTCCGAACTGCGCGGTCCGAGCAGTTCCGGCAGACGTATCCGTCGGGCCAGTGGCCGGCCTTGTGCTTGCGGCGGCCGCAGCGGCAGCACTCCGCCATGAACCAGCGTTCGTACTGCCCGTCGGTGGCGTAGGTGCGGGTCATGCGTCGGGCAGGATGCGGGCCGCGCGGGGCCGCAGCTTCGCGACGCTCGCGGGCGGGGCGGGCAGGTCGCCGGTGGCAGTCTTGCGGACCCCGGCATTCTCGGCGGTGGTGGCCACCAGGTCGGCCGGGGTGCAGGACAGGATGTCGCAGAGCGCGGCCATGACCTGCAACGACAGGCGTTCCGGGGTGCCGGAGACCAGCCGATGAACCTGGGAGGCGGACAGGTTGATGCCGCGTTCGCGCAGCAGCGGCACCAGTTCGGTGGCCGTGAAGATCTGGTGCTGGGCCATGACCTCACGCAGCCGCCACGTGTAGCCGACCTTGCGTTTCATGCTTGCCTCCCGGCCTGGGTCTGGAGGGCGGCGGCAATGGTGGAGTCCAGATACCGCCGCAGCGTGCGGGTGCGGAAGTCCGAGGACACACAGGTGTAAAGCGAGGTGGTGCTGGCGTGCTCGTGGCCGACCTGCTCCTGGACGAAACGAGGGTCCCAGCCGTCCTCGATCAGGTGAGTGACGTAGGACCTTCGGAAGGAGTGGAAGTCGAGCCCGTCGTCCAGGCCCAGGGCCTTGCGGTAGGCGATGAAGCGGGAGTTGAGCCGCTGGCAGCCGATCCGCAGTCCCCGCTCGGAGGGCCAGGCCGCCGGGTTGTTGTCAGTGCCGAACAGCGGGCGAACCTCGGTGAACCACTCGTCCAAGACGTCCGGGGTCCAGTCGAAGACGGTCAGCACCCCGCGGCGCTTGGGCGGAGATCCCTTCTTGGCCTCGCCGAACCGGACCTGGCACCGGCCGTACTCGCCGAACTCGCCGCCGTGCGGGTTGCGCCCGAAGTCGGTGGCGTCGAGCATCCGATGGCCAGGGCACCCCGCTCGCGGTGTCGCTGACCGGTGGGAATCGCAACGGCGTCACCCAGTTGCTGCCCCTGCTCGACAAGGTCCCACCGGTCGCCGGCGTCGTCGGCAGGCCACGGCGACGGCCGGACATGCTCTTCGCGGACCGCGGATACGACCACGACAAGTACCGGCGACTGCTGTGGAAACGAGGCATCCGGCCCGCGATCGCCGAACGCGGCCAGCCACACGGCACCGGCCTGGGCATCTCCCGCTGGGTCGTCGAACGCACCATCTCCTCGCTCCACGGCTTCCGCCGCCTGCGCATCCGCTGGGAATGATGCGACGACATCCACGAAGCCTTCCTCGGCCTCGCCACCTGCCTCATCACACACCGCCACGTCCAACGCCTTTGTTAGGACCTCTTAAGCGGGCGCCCGCGGTGGCTCGGTGCGGGCGCCAGCGGCATGCTGTCCGGCGTCGCGCCTCCGAGGCCATCCTGGACGGCCCGCGCTGGGTGGAGTGGTGCGGCGGTCACGCCCGCTAGTTCAGCGCCGCCTGACGTCTGCGCGGCGGCATCGGCCGGACAGGGCGGGACTGCCCGGCCGCGGTGGCTACTCCCAGGGCCTCGGTAGCGTGCCAAAGGGCTTTGAGCCACTTGGGCGGGTTGGTGAGGAACTTGTTCACCAACCGGTCGGTGATGGAGCGGACGGCACCCTGAACGGCGCTGGCCTATCGCGGCGGTCAGGTCGACTCCGGCGGCGGCTGCTGCATCTCGGTGGTCGGAGCGCGCATCACGCGCCAGCTGGTGCGCGGCGCGGTGACGACCGGACCAGGACGACGACGGCCTGGCGCGTGCCGCCCTGGACCCACGCCGGGGAAGAGGGCACCGTGGGTCTGGCAGGGACCACTCCATGGAGGGACAGGTCGGCTCACCCCAGCGGCCTACGGGGATTGAACCCCTGCGGGCTTTCCAAAACGAATCAGTTACTCACCGTCACGGAATGAATGCATGGCGGTTCACCCGACTGGTTGCATACACCCCCGTGCGGACTCGATCCGGCGTACGCCATGATGGAAAAGGCCCACTCACAACGAGCAGCACCCTTCGAACACACCGGGGCCGCGAGTAGAAGGACACAACATGATCGCAACACCTCAGCAGCGGGAGCTGCTGACCATCTGCGCCTTGCGGGCAGACAGCAAATCCGTCGACTGGAGCCTGATCGCCCGGACCTGCCAGTCACCCGAAGCCCTCCAGGTCGTTCTCGGAGGTGACATTCCGGAGGACTCCACCGTCGCACGGAAGAACCTCTCACTCCTGCGTAAGGCCCTGCCGACAATCGATGACGCCCGCGCGCGCGTGGCCACGGAGCTGGAAGCCGCCGAGAAGGCCGGGGCCCGCCTCGTGACCGTGCTCGACGCGGACTACCCCGCGAACCTGCGCCTCGTGCCGAACCTGCCGCCCTTCCTGTTCCATCTCGGCGACCTGGAAGAGAAGGACGCCCGCTCGGCCGCGATCGTCGGCACCCGCAACGCCAGCGAGGACGGAATGCGCCGGGCCGCCCGCATGGCGCGCCTCCTCGTGGCTGAGGACGTGGTCATTTTCAGTGGTCTGGCAAAGGGGATCGACACCGCCGCCCACACGGCCACGCTTGATGCCGGTGGTCGGACCGTCGCTGTGATGGGGACCGGCATTGCAGCGAAGGTCTATCCCGCCCAGAACAAGGGCCTTGCCGCACGGATCGTCGCCGAGGGCGGAGCGCTCGTCTCGCAGTTCTGGCCCACCTCCGCGCCGGCCACCTGGACTTTCCCTAGGCGAAACGTTGTCACCTCTGGCTCCACCATGGGCTCGATCGTGATTGAGGCTTCCTCAACCTCCGGCGCCAAGATGCAGGCTCGCATCGCCCACGAGCACGGTAAGCAGGTCTTCCTAATCAAGTCCCTCGCGACGAGTGAGCCTTGGGCGGCGAAGATGGTCGCGGAAGGAAAGGCCGTCGAAGTCAGCGAACTCGACGACGTGCTCTCGCGCCTGGGCAATGCCAAGAGAGTCCAGCAGGCCGCGCAGCAGCGCCTCCAGCTTGCTCTGGCGGGCCTGTGACCCACCAGTTAGACCTTCCCCAGCGCCTTGTCTTTCCGCACTGCCGCCGCTGCGCATACCGGTTCACAGGAACCACCCATGGGTGTGCGGAATGCGCGGCCTCGGCGGTGCGTCCGCTTGCCGAGCACCACTGCGAAGTGTGCAGCCAGACCCTGGCTGCCCAGGGCGCGCAGTGCTGGAACAGGATCTGCGGCTGGAGTCCGAGTCGGCGCTTTTTCACGCGAGTGGATGCCCTCGCCCTGTACGCCGCCCCCCTGGAACAGACAATCAAGGATTACAAGTATGGCCTCAGAGACGGCTCGCAGGGCTGGGGAGTCATCTTCGGACGACTCATCGTCGGATGGCTCGAAGCCAACGAGGACCTGGTAGCGGACATCGACCTGATCATCGGCAATCCCACCGCACCGAACCGGGCGCCCCTCCAGCACATCGAGCAAATGATGAAGGCGGCGCACGCAGAGGACAAGCTCGACCGTTGGCCGATCGCCGACCCCGACAGCCCGGTTCTGATCAAGACGCGGGACACCGCCAAGTCGGCAGGCGGCGGGTGGTACGACAAGATGGAGGCCGCCCGCGAGCACGCTGCGGCGCTCAAGCTTCGGCGGGGCGTCGAGGGGAAGCGGGTCCTGCTGGTCGACGACGTCTTCACCACCGGCTCTCAGTTCCACACCGTTGGGAAGTTCCTGATCGAGAAAGGTCAGGCGAGGGAAGTCCGCGGGCTCGTACTGGCTCGCGTACCTGGCTGACGGCCAACGGGAGGGGCCCGTTTTCCCTCGGCGGAGGGCGGGGCCAGCCCTCACCGGGCCGAGGCCGCTCAGCGACCTCCCAGTACGGGGCTGGCGTGCCGCGGCCCCAGCAGGCCTGAGGGTTCTACACCAGCGACGTGGTCAGGGCATGGGTGACCCTGCTGCACAGCGCGGTCGCGGTCACAGCGGCGGCGTCGAAGGTCTCGGTCCATCCGCCGGCGGGCATCCGCTCGGCGGTCAGGTAGGGGCCGTGCCCCTGCGTGCGCAGCTGTTTCAGGGCGGTCTGCTCGATACGGTAGGCGGCCGCGCCAGTGTCGAACAGCCAGGTGCGCACCACCGCCCATCCAGAGCCCTGCAGGCGGGCGATGCGGTCCTCGCGGGTGTGGCGTCCTGTGATGCCGATCTTCACTGCGCCGAAGACCACGTGGGCCATGACGTACAGGAAGGCTGGCGCGGCCGGATCGAGGCCGTACTTCGCGCAGTGCGGGCAGCACTGTCCGCGGGTGCGTACGTTGTTGAGATTGGGGGAGACGACGGTGCCGCAGCCGTTGCACAGCGATGTCCAGGGCGTGCTGACGTTGCGGTACGGCTCGAGCGGGGTGAGACCGGCTGCCCTCATGTCGATGACCGCCTGCTGCGGGTCACCGGGTCCGCGGCGGCTGCAGAACCGGCACCGCCCGCCGCGGCCTATGGTGTTGTCATAACGCGGGGCAACCAGGTGTCCACCCCTCGGGGACAGGTCCCGACCGCCCCAGGGCTGGCTGTGGGCCACCTGCGCGGTGCGGCTGCGGGCGGCGGAAGGCACCAGGAGATGTCGCCGGTGTACCGGTGGTGCCAGGCGGCCAGCAAGGGCAAGCGGACTGAAGGGTTGAGATGCCGGCGAGGGCCTGGATCGCCTACTGCGAGGTCGACACGCCCATGGCCCAGGCCATGAAGCGGGAGTGTGCCTGCGTCGCGCCGGAGCTGGTGATCGGTACCGACGACGCTGACCGTAGGCGCTTCAATACGGATGTGACCCTGCAACACTCAGGAAGTGGAGGCGGGTGGGAGGAGGCGGCCTAGATGTACTGACCCGTGAGGTTGGGGACGCGGCTGGCGGGTGGTTGCCCTTTCAGTGCGGTGTGTCCGCGGTGGTGATTGTAGGTGTGCAGCCATTGCGGGAACGCTTCGCGGCGCTCGGCTTCTGACCGGTAGCGGCGGGCGTAGGCCCACTCGTCCAGCAGGGTGCGATTGAAGCGTTCGACCTTGCCGTTCGTCTGGGGTCGGTAGGGCCGGGTTAATCTCCTTCCCGGCGTCGAAGCCTCGCGAGGTGAGGGCGACGGTGGCGTCCGCCTTCACCGACTGCGAGTCCACGACCGCCGCACTCGGCTCCTGATCACGGCCCTCAGCCCGGCGGACGGACGCGCGCAGCCGGTCGTGCAGCTCGGCCACAAGTCCTGCATCCCGCCAGCGGCTGAAGAAGGCGTACACCCGTGGCCAGGGTGGGAAGTCCGAGGTCATAGCCCGCCACTTGATGCCGTTGTCGACGAGGTAGCGGATCGCGTCGATCATCTGCCGGTGGCAGGAGCCCTTCGGCCGGCCAGCCATCCCGGCACCGGCAGCAGATCCCGCACCAGGGCCCACTCGGCATCGCTCATCTTCGAGCCATACCGGGGCCGGCGCCCCGGCCGGTCGGCCGCGTTCCCGAACCTGTGGGCGAGACAGTCACGCCCAGGAGTGGACGGACTGGTGTCGGCGACCATGGCCACGCGACACTTCGACAACAGGGCCTCTTGCTCCTCGCTGGACTCGACATCCGCGAGCTACCAAGAGGCCCTTCTTCCATGCACCGGCGCTGGAAGACTCACCCGAATCAGGCCCCTGTTCGAACCCCACCGACCACCCGAGCGGATAGAGAACAGGCAGTCAGTAATGGCACTCTCCTTGGAACCGGGGAGGAATAGGCCTACCAGAGCCCGTCCGAAACCTTGGCGCCGGGAGCGAAGCAGGTGGTGGTTCTTCACCAGCCGCTGCTGCAGGCGAGCAGGTGCCGTACCGATAGCGGCTCATCAGCGCGGGGATTCTCGTGCCAGCGGGCCAGCAGCCGTACGATGCGGCGGCCGTGTTCGCCTTGGCAAAGCGCGGCCAGGACGTCCCAGGTGGCCAGACAATCACCCAGAGCCATGTGTGCGGCGATGGCGCCGGTGGAGTACAAGGCTGCCAGATCACTCAGGGCATGACCGTCCCGGTTGCTGGTCCGTTGGCTGATTCGCATCGGATCCACGGCCTGTACATGCCGACCGAGCCGGTCGGCAAGCGTGGGGAGACCGTGGCGTCCGCACTCTGCGTCCAGCAGCGGCAGGTCGAAGGTGCGGTTGAAGATAACCAGTGTGGCGCCATCGCTGATGTGCTTGGCCAGGACGCCGACAAGTGCGTCAAGGGTCTCACTCGGGGCTGCGCCTTCACCGCTGGCCAGTCTGTCGTCGATGCTGTGGACGTTGTAGGCATCCTGGGGGATGGGAACACCAGGATCGATCAGGATGCTGTCCCAGGCCAGGGCGCGATGGTCGGCCAGCAGCCAGGCAGCCTCCACGACGCGAGCCGTCTCCGTGTCGAGACCGGTCGTCTCGAGATCCAGAACGATGATCCGTCCGCCAGGAAACCATCCGGCCCTGTGGCGTCCCTCGGCTGCCGCCTCATGCAGCTCCCTCTCGATCGCACGCCGGTCTGCAGCACGGGCCAGTCGGCACAGGAGATGAGCCACCTCGGTGGGAGTGCTGGTAAGGGGCAGCCGCTGAAACTCGCCCTCCTGGTCCGCCAGTCCACCCGAAGAAGAGATGAACAAGGATGGTGCGTGGTCCGGTCCCGACAGGGATCCCACCACTACTCCGTAGCGGATTACGTCGTCACCCAAGGACAGCAGCAGCCGCTCGCCGGGCCCCGTAGCCTCACCCGGCCGGAGGAAGCGAGCCCAGGCCTGCGCATCACGGGCTAGATCCCGTTGACGCAGCATCTCCAGATGGCTGTCGGACAGCTGGGGGCCTGTGCAAGATCCACTCCACTCATAAGGCAGCGCCTCTATCAAGGCGTCAAGGAACGGCTCGGGCGCGCAAGAATCGAAGAACATGCACCTGTCCTGTAGCGGCGAGTACCAGGCCCGGACAGCCCGGTGCGAACCGGCTGATCGTAAAACCACGGTAGAGGTGCACCGGCAGCGGCCTGCGGTCCGAGCCCTCGCCTCAAATGGTCGACGAAACGCATGATGATCTGCACCGCACTCAGGAGTCTGTCCAGCGTCAGTGCATCCGCCCGTGGTGCGGTGCGCGGAGTCCGGGGCACCGTCGTCCCGGAGACGGTCTCGCGTTCCGTTTATCGACAGCAGGGGAGCGGCCTCGGTGGCAATTGGCGAGAACCGTCCGACCGTTGTGGATCGTGCCTTTAAGATGACGGTCTGTTCTGGGTGCTCATCCGTCTCATCCGTCCCCGGAGTACTCGCACGTCACACCCTCAGGCCGAAGAGGGAGATTCGGAGCAGCTCGACCGTGTACCTCACCCGTTTCTCCGTGTGCGGCTTCCGCTCGTTGGCGCTGGTGGAGGACATCCCCGTCAGCGGCCCGACGATCCTGGCTGGCCGGAACGATGGCGGCAAGAGTGCCGTGCTGACGGCGCTGGCCTTTCTCCTGGGTCACCACCGGTTGACGGACGAGGACCGTACCTACCAGCAGGCGGGAGACGCTGCAGGCGGCCGCTGCTCCGAGACCTGGGTGGAGGGTGTTTTTACTCTGGATGACGGTGAGCAGGCCGCTGTCACCGCACTGCCGCGGACCGTGCGGATCCGCCGTATCGCTGAAGAAGGCCAGACAGCGCGATGGGAGTACTACGGTTCTTGTCCGGAAGACAGCCGGCTTCACGACGTGGCCAGGTTGCTGAAGGGAGAATTGCAGGAGCTAGTAGGGGAGTTCTCCCTGTCCCCTGCCGGGCCTCTCAAGGATGACCTGGTGCAGGCGGTCACGGCCTACGCGGCCACGGCACCTCAAGTGGAGCAGTGGCAGTCCCTTCCCAAGGAGCTTCAGGAGCGGCTGCCCAGACTGCTGCCGTTCGGAGGCAAGGATGAGCGCCCCGACGACGCGGTGCGCACCGCACTGAACAGCTGTTATGAGACCTACCTGGAAGACGAGACCCTGCAGGGACGGGTGCGGGAGATCGAAGCGGAGATCACCCAGCGCCTGGAGAAGGAAGCCGACTCTTTGTGCCAGCACATCCGCCGGCACTGCCAGGAATTCGTCGGCGTGCAGGTCAGGCCCGAGGTGTCCTTCAAGGGAGGCTTCAAGCGTGCCCCGTTGGAGGTTTCCAAGGCTGACGGGGAAGCGGTCGACCTCACGCGCTCCGGGCAGGGAAGCAACCGCCGGATCGCGCTCGCGGTGTGGGAGTGGACCAGCAGCCTGCTGGAGGACGGTGAACTTGCCGCCGCGGGGGAGAGGGGAGGGCAGGAGCCGACGCAGACCATCGTCGTCTACGACGAGCCCGACACCCACCTCGACTACCGCAACCAGCGCACCGTGATGGACATCATCCGCAAGCAGTGCGCCCTGCCCCATGTGAGCGTGGTGGTCGCCACCCACTCCATGAACCTCATCGACGGTGTCGACATCGCCGATGTCGTTCACCTCCGTCTCAGCGACACAGGCCGCACAGTCGTCGAGCGCCTTGCCGACGAGTCCCACGACGGCGTCGATTTCCACCTTGGCGAGATCGCCGCCGCCGTGGGACTGCGCAACTCCGTCCTTCTGCACGAACGTTGCTTCCTCGCCGTGGAAGGCCCCACCGAACAACAGTGCCTGCCGTTGCTATTCCGCCTCTCCCAGGGCCTGTCCCTCCAGGCGACCGGCATCGCCCTGTGGGCCTGCGGCAACAACGAAGGAGCTCTCCATCTGGCCGGCTACCTCGTCAAGAACCGCCGCACGGTCATGCTGATGGTCGACGCCGACAGCCGCACCAACAAGCACTTCAAGACGGAACGGCTCATCAGGACCGGACTCGACCTCGACACTCAGGTCACCTACGTCGGTGAGGCCGACGGCTTCAACGAGCTGGAGGAACTCTTCACCGATTCCCAGTGGGCCGTGGCCGCCAACACGCACTGGAAGCGCACCGAGGGCAGGGAATGGACCGCCGCAGACTTCGCAGCTCACCGCGGCGGCAAATTCAGCGGCCGCATTCTGGCGATGATCAAAGAGGGAGCCGAACGGACGAGCCCCGACGGCAAGGACGACATGCTCTACTCGCTGGTCACGACCCTCACCCGCGCCGAGGACGTCCCGTCACAGCTGAGGGATGCTTTCAGGGACATCCAGGCCCTGGCGTCCTGACCGATCGGTTGCCACGGCGCTGCAGCATGCGCTCTTTACGCTGTTGCAGCGTCGGAGCCGTCCAGGCATGCCAGCCCACCCCCGCCACGTGCTGCCTGCCATGACCGCGTGCCTCGATCCCGCACCAGCGGCACCCGCCCGGCGCCACCATCGCTTCATTGCTGCCAGAACGCGATATCGACATCACATCCTCCTTCCCCCTACTGCTCATCTTGCCTCCTGCCACTGACAATCACCCGGCAACAGCACCCCCACCCAACGGTGGGCAAAGTGGCCGAAAGCCGTACGGGGCGCCGCCGCAGGGTTCCCGCTGTGATGCCCGTTTATCAGGAAAACCGCCCGCCACCGCTCTCCCTGTGTTTACTGTCTGTGCTCATGCGGTTTCTGCACACTTCGGACTGGCACCTGGGCCGCCGGTTCCACGGAGAAGACCTGATCCCCGCCCAGCGCGCCTTCCTCGACCACATGGTCGACACAGCCCGCACCGAGGCCGTCGACGCCATCCTCGTGGCCGGCGACATCTACGACCGTGCCATCCCTAGCCTGGACGCCGTGCGCCTGTTCAACCGCGCCCTGCACCAGCTCGCCGACCTCACGGTGCCGATCATCATGATCAGCGGAAACCACGACTCCGCCCACCGCCTCGGCGTCGGATCCGGCCTCTTCGCCCGCGCCGGGATCCACCTGCGCACCGACCCGGACACCTGCGCCGTCCCCGTCATCCTCAACGATCCCGACGGCCCGGTCGCCGTGTACGGCATCCCCTACCTCGAACCGTCGATGGTCCGCACCCAGCTCGAGGCAGAGGCCGCCACTCACCGTTCGGTGCTGACCGCAGCCCTGGACAAGATCCACGCCGATCTCACCGACCGACAGCCGGCCGGAACCCGCTCGGTGGTCCTCGCGCACGCCTTCGTCACCCCCGGCACCGGCCAGAGCGAGGAAGACCGGGTGGAGGAGTCGGCCAGCGAACGCGACATCAGCGTCGGCGGGGTCGCCCACGTCGGCGCGGACGTCTTCGACGGCATCGACTACGTCGCCCTCGGCCACCTCCACGGCCCCCAGAAGCTCACCGACCGCGCCCACTACAGCGGTTCCCCCCTGCCCTACTCCTTCTCCGAGGCCGATCACACCAAGTCCTTCACCCTGGTCGACCTCACCCCCGGCACGGCCCCCGCCGTCACCCGCCTGCCCTGCCCGACCCCCCACCGCCTGGAACGCCTCCAAGGCCCTCTCGAAGACCTCCTCAACGACCCCGCCCACGAAACGCTCAAGGACGCCTGGCTCGAGGTCACCCTCACCGACCCGGCCCTGCCCTTCGAAGCCATGGCCCGGCTGCGCCGCCGCTTCCCCCACACCCTCAGCCTCAAGCACCAGCGCGCCTTCATCCCCGCCCAGGCCACCGACACCCCCACCTACACCGAGCGCCTCCGAGGCCGCAGCGAACTCGACATCGCCTGTGACTTCATCACCGACCTGCGCGGCAGCGCACCCACGCCCGACGAACACGACCTGCTCCAGCAGGCCGTCGACGCCGCCCGCGTGAACGAACTGCAGAAGGAAACCGTCTGATGCGCCTGCACCACCTCACCCTGCAGGCCTTCGGGCCCTTCGCCGGCACCCACACCGTCGACTTCGACGCCCTGTCCGCCGACGGCCTCTTCCTCCTCCACGGCGACACCGGCGCCGGGAAAAGCACCCTGTTCACCGCCATCTGCTTCGCCCTGTACGGCGAACCCCCGGTCGACCGCGACCTGATGCTGCGCAGCCACCACGCCCCAGCCGACCTGCTCACCCAGGTCACCCTCGACGTCACCATCTCCGGCCACCGGCTGCGCATCGACCGCGTCCCCCAGCAGATGCGCCCCAAGAAGAACGGCACGGGCGAAACCCCGCAGAAGGCCGAGACCCGGCTCAGCCGGTGGACCACCGACTCGGCGGGGAAGGGCCACTGGGAGCCCTCCAGCAAGTCCCACCAGGAGACAGGCAAGGAGATCAAGGACCTGCTCGGCATGAGCCGGACCCAGTTCTGCCAAGTCGTTCTCCTGCCACAGAACGAGTTCACCAAGTTCCTCTACGCCGACGCCGGCAAGCGCCGCGAACTCCTCGGCAAGCTCTTCCACACCGACCGGTACGCCTTCATCGAACGCTGGCTGAGCGACCACAGCCGCACCATCCAGAAGAACCGCGACGCCGCCCGCGACGAGGTGCTGCACCTGGCGGCCCGCATCCACCAGGCCGCTGGCCCGGACCTGAAATCCCAGTACGACGCTCCCAGCGCCGACGCCGCACACGACGTGACCGACCCTGCCCTGGCCTGGGCAGGCGACCTCATCCAGGCCAGCCAGGCCGACGCCCTCACCGCCCAGGCCGACGCCGAGAAGGCAAAGAAGAACCAGCTCGCCCAGCAGAAGCTGGAGGCCGCCGCCCGCGACCTGCACAGGCAGCAGACCACCTACGCCACCGCCCGTGAACAACTGGACTGGCTGGACGAGCAGACCCCCCACCAAGAAGCCCTTACCCGGCGCCGGGACCAGGCTCGGCGTGCCCAGCAGCTGGCACCACTGCTGCATGCTTTGAGCACCGCCCGCGCCGACCACAGCCGCGCCCAGAGCAGTGAACGCGACGCCCGAACCCGGCTCCTTGCTGAGCATGCCGAACTGGAGGCCGCCGACCTCGCCACGGCCGGACAGCGCATCCGCGACGACATTGCCGTGCTGAACGCTCTCCTCCCTGAGGAAGCCGGACTTCACCAGCTCACTACCGAGCTGAAGCGGATCGACGCCGAGCGGCAGGACTTCGCCCTCCAGCAGAGCACCGCACGCGACTGGCTCGAGCAGGAGACCGCCCAGCGCACCGCCCTGGAGATCCGCCGGGAGGCGGCCCGCGAAGCCGAGGAAGAAAGCCGGCGCCAGCAGACCCAGCTGGAGAACCTGAGCGGCCGCATGGCGGCCGCCGAACGCCGCGACGCCCACCGCGCACAGATCACCGCCACCGAGCAGCGCCTGGCCGCCGCCGAGGAGGAGGCCGAGAAGGCCGCCCAGGCCCACATCGGCATCCGCCGCCGGCGCACCGAGGGAATGGCCGCCGAACTGGCCACCGGCCTGACCGACGGCGCACCGTGCCCGGTATGCGGCTCCTGCTCCCACCCGAATCCCGCCCAGGCGCCTGACGGGCATCCCACGCGCGAGGACGAACAAGCCGCCGAGAAGGCCCACCAGCGCCTCCAGCAGAAGCGCGACAAGATCGCGGCCGAGCTGCACAAGCTGCGCGAGGACGCCGCCGCTGCCACGGGCGAAGCCGGCGACACCCCGCTGGCCAGCCTCAAAGCCGACCACGAAACACTCACCAAGCAGCTGGCCGACTCCCTCAAGCGAGCCGCCGACCGCAGGAGCGCCGAAGAAGGACTCCTCGCGCTCGACCGCGAACACACGGCCATGACCCAGCAGGACAGCAGCGCAACCGCGGGCCTGTCCGACCGCAACGCCCACTACGACAACCTGTCCCAGCACCACGCAGAACTCACCGCGAAACTCGACGCCGCCCGCGGCACCGCCCCCACCCTCGCGGCCCGCATCGACGACCTCACCCGCACCGCCGACCACCTCGAGCAGGCAGCCGAGGCATCCCGCACCGCCAACACTGCCACCCAAACCCTGCACACACGCACCAGCGAAGCCACCGACGCTGCCACAGCCCAGGGGTTCGGCACGCTCACCCAAGCCGAACAGGCCCTGCTCAGCGAGCAGGACCTGACCGGCATCGAAGAAGAGATCAACACCTGGCGCGAGGCCCGCGCCTCCCACCAAGCCGTCCTCGACGACCCCGCCCTCCAACAAGCAGCCGCCCAGCCGGCCGCCGACATCGAAACGGCGGCAGCCCGTCGCGCCGCAGCAGACGACCAGCACGCCCAAGCGGTCACCGCCTCCAGCACCGCCCAGACCCGCACCACCACCCTCACCGACCTCACCACCGCTCTGGCCGAGGTCGTGGACCGCCTCAAAGCACTCGAGCAGGCCCACCACACCGCCCGCCACCTCGCCGACCTCGCCTCCGGCACCGCCTCCGGCACCCGGGTGCGCATGCAACTGGAGGCCTACGTCCTGGCCGCCCGCCTCGAACAGGTCGTCGCAGCGGCCAACACCCGCCTGCACCTGATGTCCGAAGGCCGCTACGCCCTGCGCCACTCCGACCACCAAGCCGCCCACGGCGCCCGCTCCGGCCTCGGCCTGGAAGTCACTGACGCCTGGACCGGCCACCCCCGCAAGACCGACACCCTCTCCGGCGGTGAATCCTTCTTCGCCTCCCTCTCCCTCGCCCTCGGCCTGGCCGACGTCGTCACCCACGAAGCCGGCGGCAACCCCCTGGACACCCTCTTCATCGACGAAGGCTTCGGCACCCTCGACGACGACACCCTCCACAACGTCCTCGACGTCCTGGACTCCCTGCGCGCCCACGACCGCACCGTCGGCGTCATCAGCCACATCCCCGAACTCCGCCGCCGCATCACCCAGCGCCTCCACGTCCGCAAAGGCCCCACCGGCTCCACCCTCGCCCACCTGACCGAAGCAGCCGAATAACCTGCTCAGGAGAGCGGAGCATGCGCCCCGCCCTCCTGAGCACCCAGCCGACCCCCGGAGCGCCGCACCTCCATGGCCCCCGACATCGAGCTACGGCCCCACCAAAAAGAAGCCGTCGCCGCCGCTACCGCCACGCTCCGCACCCACACCCGCGCGAGCGTGATCGCCGCCTGCGGCACGGGCAAAACCCTGATCGCCGCCCGCACCACCGCCCGCATCGCCCCCCGCGGCCGCGTCCTGGTCCTCCTGCCCACACTCGACCTGCTCTCCCAGACGATCCGCTCCTGGCGTGCCGCCGGCCGCAAAGGCACCACCATCGCCGTCTGCTCCGCCCGCCAGGCCCTCGACCACGAACCGCTCGGCGCCGACACCCCCCTCACCACCGACCCCGGCGAACTCACCGCCCTCGCCACCCCACCCCGCCCCGGCCCGGTCACCGCATACGCCACCTACGCCTCCCTGCCCGCCGTCCTCGCCGCCCACCACGACCACCACCTGCCCCCCTGGGACCTCGTGGTCGTCGACGAAGCCCACCGAACCGCCGGCCGCCTCGGCAAGGCCTGGGCCGCCGTCCACCACAACGACCAGCTCCCCGCCGCCCGCCGCCTCTACCTGACCGCCACCCCCCGCATCTGGGACCCGGACGAAGACCGCGACGGGGACACGGAAGTGGTCGCCTCCATGGACGACGAAAAAATCTTCGGCCCCGTCGCCTACCGGCTAACCCTCTCCGACGCCATCGACCTCGGCCTGCTCGCCGACTACCAGATCCTCGTCCCCGTCGTCACCGACACAGACCTGCGCGACTGGCTCGCCACCGGCCCCGGCGCCGGCGTCGACGGCCTGCGCCTGGCCGGCCGCCAGGTCGCCGCCCTGCGCGCCATCCACGACCACCACCTGCGCCGCATCATCACCTTCCACCACCGCGTCGCCGACGCCCGCGCCTTCGCCACCACCCTGCACGAGACCGCCGCCACCCTCCCCGCCAGCCTGCGACCCCACGGCCTGTGGGCGGACTGGATCAGCGGCCACCACGCCCCCCAGATCCGCCGCCGACTCCTGCTCGAATTCGCCTCCCACACCAACCCCCACACCCCCGCCGTCCTGTCCAACGCACGCGTCCTCGGCGAAGGCATCGACGTCCCCGCCATCGACGCCGTCGTCTTCGCCGACCCCAAAACCAGCCCCGTCGACACCGTCCAAGCCGTCGGCCGCGCCCTGCGCCAACAGCCCGGCGCCAGCAAGAAGGCCACCCTCGTCGTCCCCGTCTACCTCACCCCCGGCGAAGACCCCGACGACCTCCTCGGCGCCGACGCCTACACCCCCCTCTGGCACACCATCCAGGCCCTGCGCGCCCACGACGACCGCCTCGAAGCACGCCTGGCCGACCCCCGCACCCACCGCACCACCGTGCCCCCCGAAGACCCCGGCGCCTGGCTCCACTTCGACCGCCCCACCCAGGCCGAAGAAGTCGCCCTCGCTCTCTCCCTGCGCGTCCTGGCCCCCAAGAGCGCCGAATGGCGCCGCGGCCTGAACGCGGCACGCCGCTACCACCGCACCCACCACCACCTCGACGTCCCCCAACACCACGAAGACCCCACCGGCTACCCCCTGGGCCGCTGGCTCACCTGGCAACGCCACCTCCACACCACCGGCGCCCTCGACCCGGCCCGCACCCAAGCCCTTGAACGCCTCGGCATCATCTGGGATCCCCGCCAGCAGGCCTTCGAGCGGGGGTTGGCACACGCAGCCGCCTACGCTGCCCACAACGGCCACCTCGCCGTTCCGGTCGACTACCTCCACGACGGCTTCCCCCTCGGCCGCTGGCTGGCCACCCAGCGCACCCGTGCCCACCACCTCACCACAGAACGCGCCGCCGCCCTCACTGCCCTGGACCCATGGTGGAACCCACCCTGGCCGATCACCTGGCAACGCGCCTACCACGCGGCCCGTCGGCAGATACAGCAGGACCCGGCAGCGGTGGGGGAGTGGCTCACAGCCCAGCGTCAGCGCACCAGTGACCTCCGCCCCGAGCAGCGCCGCCTGCTGAACGAACTGGCACCCGACCTGCCGGACCTGCACGCCCCGCACACCGAGGACACCCCGCTGCCCCCGAGGGAGCGAGCCTTCCAGCGCGGACTCGCTGCCGCACGCGCCTACCTTGAGCGAGAGGGACATCTCGACGTCCCGCAGCGGCACATCGAGGAGATCGATGGGCACCAGGTGCGGTTGGGGCAGTGGCTGAGCAACCTACGCCGTCGGCGTTCCAGCCTAAGCCCGCAGCGGATAGCGGCACTTGCCGAGCTCGGGCTCTGACTTCCCCGAGACCAAGGGTGCATGCACTTCGCCCGGGTCTGCTCCAGGGATGGCTCATTCGACGGGATGAGGGATGCCATGCGTGTCGTAGTGGTCCTTCAGGACATCCGTGAGGGCCTGCACCGAGCGTCGGCTTCCCGGCTGATGGCAGCCATGGGATCGGTGTTGGGTGGTTGCCAGCCGCTGCAGCGGCTGGCGTGCCGCCGAGTAACCATGCCCCTGTGAGTGGCACCAGACTGCCTCCCGCACCGCTTTGCCCGTCGCCCTACGGTGAGGTGGGAGCAGCGCTTCAGCGAGATACAAGCACCTCTCCGTCCCGGCCCGTTTCGTCGCGGCGGAGGTCTGAAAGGAGGCGGTGCATCTGGGCTTCCTCGTGTACAGCGAGGCCATGGTGGGCCATGGCGGCCGCGAGGTCGGGATCCCAGGGTGTGGCAGTGACCGGCCCGGTGAGAGGAAGAACTTGGTCGGCGGGCAGTTCGGCGAGCGCGCTGAGGTAGTCCGCTGCGTACATACGCCAAGGGCGGGCTCCGGCCCGTATCACGCGGTCGGCGATGGCGACACCAGGCCAGTCGAAGTCGCCGTGATAGGCGACATCCGCGCCATCGCTGGTGAGACGTTGCAGCAGTTCCCATCCGGCTGCGGACGGATTGCCGCTGCCGCACACCAGGATGCCGGGAGGACTGTAACGGGCAGCGGCCTGGAGCACTTGTGGGTTCTCACAGAAGTACACGGTCTGTGCCTGCTCTGCCAGGCGGGCATCGGGGACGGTGTGCAGTTCCTGCAGTGTCAGATGGGTCACCAGCGCGAGGTCACGTCGCGTGCGCATCATCCGTGCCCAGGAATGTTCTCCCGGCGGAGCCAGCCCCCACACCAAGACGGTTCCCGACAGCGAGTCCATGCTGACCCCGACCCGTTCCCACAGTGCCCGGCGTCCTGCCGTGGAGTCGGCCTGCAGCATGCCGCAGGCCGTAGCAATGGCTTTCAGGACCAGAAGGCCGGCGAGGCGTCCTTCATCGAGCCCATGGGCGTCTCCCGTCGTGTGAGAAGCCAGCTCGCCCAGCTCCCACTGCTTCGCCGCATTCGGCTCGACGCCGTCTGCAGGGTTGAGCGGGGTATGCGTGAGCGCGGTGAAGACGCGCACGGTGCTGCTGAGCGCGATAGCGGCGGCGTCGACGCCGGCGCGGGTGAGGACGCCGGTGCTGCGCAGCTCTGTCAGCCAGTCCGGCACCCAGGCGGCGTGGTTCAGTCCGGTACGAGTCAGGTCGGCGTCCAGTTGCTGCCACAGCGCCGTCCATGCCGTCTGCTGTGCTTCTTTGGCCGATGCCCGGTCGTGTAGAGGCTGGCCGGTCAGGTCCGCGACCACGCTGACAAGCCCGCACTGGGCGGCCGATGCACGCAAGGCGGCGTCCAGCGCGCCCAGCTGGATACGGCGCAGGCCGGGTGCGAGCCGGGTGCCGAGCAACCCGCCCAGCCGGTTGGCGCCTTCCGTGTCGAGTTGGACCTGCACAGTGCCCGTGGGCGCCAGGCGGTTGCGTTCCAGCCGCTGGCGGGCTGCCCCCCACAGGCTGGTGAGGCTGGGGTCGCCGAGGTAGCTGCGGATGGGGCCGGGCAGGCGAGGGACGGCGTTTGTGCTCATGACGCGGCGCGCAGATGGCGGGTATGGCCGTCCCAGTGGACGTGCGTGGTGACGGCGGCAGTGCCCTCGGCTCGCCGGACCTCGTAGGCATCCAGCGCGGGAACCTCCTCGAAGAACCCCCACAGGGCGTGACCGGTCATGACGAAATCGAGGTCCATGCGCACCAGGAGGGCCATCAGCTCCCCGATGGTGCGGTGGTCGACCTTGGCGAAGGCGTCGTCCAGAAGGATCAGCCGCAGCGCGCGCCCGGTGTCGGGCAGGCCGCTGAGGTAGGCGTCGGCGGCCGCGAACAGGGTCACGTAGGAAACGAAACGCGTCTCGCCCTGCGACAGTTTGGCCCGTCGGCTGATTTTGCGCTCCTGCTTCGGACCGGGGCCTGTGATGTAGGCGTCCACGACATGCCAGGCTCGGTAGTCGAGAGCGGTGCGCAGATGGGTGGCGTACCCGGCTTGGGGATCGTTGCTGTGAGCCACGTCTACGAGTGCCTTCAGCCGGGTGATGAGTTCTTCGGACTCCTCGTCGCGAAGCACCCTGACGTCGCGCTGCATCAATTTCTTGATCCGCATGACGTGCTCGTTGGCCGAGTCGGCCAGACGCCACCGGACCTGCACGCCGATACCGTGACTGGTCTTGATGGGGAGAAGCGACTCGTTCATCGCCTCGATCAGCCGTTCGGCCTCCTGGATGCGGTTGCGCAGCTCTTCGGCCATCCCGCCCAGCACGAAGGCGGAGAAGGCCGTGCGTTCCCGCTCGGTCAGCGCACCGCGCCCACGGTCGCGCCGTTCACGCAGGTCCGCTGCGGCATCAGCGACGTGGCGCCGACCACTTGCATCCGTCAGCTCCACGACATGGAGGTCGTCCTCGACCGTGACGGTTACGTCGTAGGCGCCGGCTGTATGACGCTCCAGCACCGACTGGGCCCGCACCAGCGCCGTCGCGTCAGCCGTGCTCTCAGGCCGCCGCACGGCTGCCCTCATCTCGCGCACCGCCGCCAGGACGTCCTCCGCGCCGCTACTTGCCGACAACAGCGCCGGGGGAGCGATGGTGCCGGGTTCCAGGGCCACGGCCAAAGCCGGGTGGCTCAGACGCCGATGCAGCGCCTGAGCCTGCAGCACCAGCGCCTGCCGCGCCTGCCGCGCCTTCTCCCGGGCGCCGTGGGCCTTCTCCTTCGCCGCGGCCACCTTGCCGGTCAGAGCCAGAACATCGGCGTGGGCACTCTGCAGGGCATCCTTGGTCTGTTTCAGTTCGCGTTCGGCCGCCTCCAACAGCTCGTGCACCTTCTGGGGACTGGAGCCGAGACTCTCCCGCAGGGCGGCAAGCTCCGAGGCTTCCCTCGACCAGGCCAGACTCGCCGTCTCGGCGTCCCGCTCCGCCGCACCGCGCGCCTCGCGGACCTCTTCCAGACGCCCGGCCAAGCGCTGCCAGCGGGCGAGGTGCTTGGCCACCGCCTCACCGGCCCGTTGCAGATTCCTGCAGGCGGTCTGCGCCTGCTGCGCGCTGGTCTGGGTGCTCCGCAGTCCCTCCGTGTCGTCGGGCATACCCAAAGCTGTGCAGACCTCACGGTGACGCAGGTGACGGGCCGCCCATGCCCGCTGCAGCCGTTCCGCCTCTTCCGCGAGCGCGCCTGCCTGCCTGAGAGAGGCGACCGCGTCCTTGCGAGCCGCAGCGGCCCGCAGCCGAAGCGTCGCAAGCTGGACGGAGCGGGGAGCCTGCATCAGATGTTCTTCCAGCTGCCGCAGCCAGGATTCCAATGCATCCTGCTCCTCGCTGCGGGCCTGCGCCGCCTGCTGCAGTTCTCGCAGCAGCAGGTCGATCTCGGCGAGACGCGCCGCACGGGCAGCCGCGCGAGCGGCAGCTCCGATGTAGCGGGCCGCCGAAGGCAGATGGCGCCCGGTCAGCGGCCCGTTCCCCCAGGACCCGTCGATCGACACCCAGGTAGGGTGTCCCGGGCTCAGGGCGATCTGGTCAAGGACGGAAATGACGCGCGCCGCATCCGCGGCATCGCTGCAAGACGGGGCCAGCACAGTCCGCAGTGAGCGCAACGCCGCCGGACGGCCGGAGCTCAGCAGCAACTGCCCCTTGCCCGCGACGACATCGCCGTCCCGGGTGAGCCGGCCGTACAGGAGTCCCGAGGCGAGCAGCGCTCCCTCGATACCCGCACGCGCCTGGGTGTCCACCTCGGGACGGAATTCCAGCAGCTCCCACAGCGCCGGCGCGCCGTCGGGAGGGTTGTCCAGCCAGTCGGGCGCCACGGGGGGCAGGTCCCGCTCCTGGCGCAGTTCTTCTGCTTCGGCCAGCAGTTCCTCACGCCGGGCGGTGTCCTGCCGGGCCCGGGCCTTAAGTGCCGCGACCTGCTGTGCGTGCCGCGCCCTGGCCGGAGCGGCCACCTGCTGGGCCAGGGCGTCCAGCCGCGCAAGCTCACGGTCGGCTTCCGGGCCGGCCCCCTCTCCCGCCAGAGCTTCCACGTCCTCCAGGAGGGCGGTCACGGCCGTGCTGCTCCAGTCGATGGCGCCGAGCAGGCGCTGTGAGCCGGAGGAATCGGCCCATTCCCGCCACGCCATGGCCAACTGCACCGCCGCCTCGTCACGGTCCGTTTCCGCCTGCTCGGCTCGCCCTTCTGCCGCCGCGGCGTCTTCGGCCGCGTCCTCCGCCCGGTCCTGGGCGCGGTGAAGCGTCTGCAGCAAGGACGTCAGCTCTTCCGCCTCCACGGCACGAGCCGCAGCCTGCTGGGCACGGCTGTTCGCAGCGGAGAGCAGAGCGGGAGTCGCCGCCAAAAACGCCTCGATGGCCGTGGTGACGTCCTCGGGTGAAGGGGCCATGCGCAGAGCCGACGGGCGACGGACAGGCTCCGGGTCGGCATCCACCGTCGTGCGCACCGGCTCGACGTGGACATCCGGGGTGAGCACTTCGACGTAAGGAGCGTTCGGCAGAGGAACATTCAGCCCCGCCCCGTCCAGCAGCCGGCGTGTTTCGCCAACGGCGTCGGCCATCTCCGTGATAGCGGCCGCAGCGTCCATCCCCGCCTCGTTGCACGCGTCGGCGGTGCGCTGTTCTTCCGCACGGGCACCCGTGGCGGTGGCCAGGGCGTTACGGGCGGCCCCTTCCAGTGCCTTCAGTGTGTTGAGACGCTCGTTCAGCTCCCGTGCGGCCTTGTACTCGCTCGACAGCCGGATCCCGGCGACGGTGGCCTCCAGCTCATCGCGGTACCCCTCCAGCTCGCCGGTCCGGGCCACCGCATCGGCATGGTCGCTCACGAACTGGAGATGGGCCGTCTCCTGCTGCGAGGCCGTTGCATCGGTGTCCCGGGCCAGGACGGCTGCGGCCCGGGTACGGTCGGCGGCGGTGAGACAAACACCTGTGGCGTAGCGGGTGTAGACCCGCAGGAAGTCAGCGACGTGACCGTAGGCGGTTTCCAGCCGGTCCAGCGCCGCCCGGGTTTCTTCCAGCCCGTCGAGTTCGTCGCCCGCTGTGGCGATGGCTTTGTCGGACAATGGCGGCAGGGCGTCGGAGAGGATCTGGGGCAGGCGGCCCTCGTCGATGCGGTTGCCCACGTCGGGCGAGCGCAGTGTGTGCAGCAACTGCAACAGCCCTGCATACCGCTCGCGCCCCTGGTCGCCATGGAGGCCGAAGACGGCCGCGCGCACCCGGTCCCGGTGGACGTCCGGGGACGAGGTCACACGATCGGCGCCGATGACCGCGGCCAGGCCTTCCTTCGACAGTGGGACGCGGCTGGCGTCCAGGAGCTTCAGCTCCTCGTCCACGCGCAAAGGGGTGAGGAAATACCAGGCCTTCGCTTCCGAGGTGCTGTGCGAGAAGCGGATCAGCGCGCCGACCGTCAAGAACTCCGTGCGCTGCTCACCTCCACCGGGATCCTCGGGATTGCGGGCGAGCTCGAGCCATACGTACCCGAGCCGGTTGGTCTGACCGTCGCCGCCCGCTCGCATCAGGTCCTCGAGCCGGACCTTGCCGGATCCGGTGGCGTCCATGCGGCGCCGGTCGGCGTCCAGGACGAACGGCAGCAGCATCTCCAGGGCCCGGGACTTCCCGGACCCGTTCGAGCCCCGCAGCACCAGCCGGCCCCCTGAGAGGATGAAACGCTGGTCGAAGTAGAACCAGACGTTGACGATCCCCGCCCGGTTCAGCCGCCACCGGCAGGGGCGCGCGCCGACGGGCGGCCGGTCGCCCAAGGAGCTGTCGTGCTTGCGCGGGCCGGGAATGAGGGAACTCATAGTGCCTCCCCGAGGAAGGACTCGGTGAACAGAGCATCGGAAGGCGGCTCGTCGGCCTCCCGGCGGCGGGTCACGGCGAGCCGCTGTGCCGCACGTGTCGGTCGAGCGTGAGGTTCGGGACGGTACCGGGCCGCTGCCGCGTGCAGCGCCAGCCCTTCGGGCAGACTGCGGGCCAGCGACATGGACTCGAGCAGGGTGACGACCTCTTTTCGCAACCGGTCCGGATCGGCGACGAAAGCACCGGCCCACGCCCTGGCGTGACGGGCGGTCACATTGTCCAGCTCGCTGCGCACGGTGTCCCACGACACCAGCAGGTCAGGGCGGTCCCCGGTCGGCCTGGCCAGATCGGTGAGCGCGTCGGTCAGCAGCAGCGCCGCCTGGCGCACGGTGCCCGGGCCGGGGTAGGCCACATCGCTGAGGGTTCCCTCGGTGTCGTAGGCAACTGCCCCCTCCGCTCGGACCTCCAGCGAGAGCCCGAAGTGCTCCTCCAGCAGCCGTGACAGCTCCGACCGCTCCCGAGAGAGGACGTCGCGCTCGTCCTCAGGAAGGTCTTCTCGCCTCACCAGAGGGTTTTCCACCAGACGCCGCCGCAGGCTGCGCCGGGGCTCGGACGCCGCTGTGGCCGGCATGGGTTCGAAAAGGTCGGCCAGTGAGACCACGTTGCGCAGCGGACGGGGCAGCACATGCGGCAGCAGGGGGCGATGGATCTGTAGCACCCCTTCCTCGCGCCGTTCGCTCCACGCAGACAGTGATCCGTCGGTCTCGGTCAGCACGCCCCAGTCGATGAGAAGCCCGACGGCCTGCACCAGACGGCGGTTGTCCGCAGGTGTGTCCCGCAGCTCGACCCCGGCCGTGACCGCGTCGGCCCGGACCTGTTCCACCAGAGAGGAGATCAGCAGCCATTCCCCTGTCCCGGGCGTGAGCAGCGCAGCACAGGCCAGCGAGAACAGCGCGTACGTGTGCGGGGTGAACGGCGGGCTGTCTCCCCGCCTCACGGTGCGCGGGGGACTGTCCGCACTCGGAGGGGTTTTCACCAGCCGGGCGAACGAGGGCTCGACGATGAGGTGGTAGCCCAGCAACCTTGCGAACGTGGACCGCAGAGCAGTGGAATGCCGGCGCACCAAGGCCAGTTCGTCCGGCTGCCGGTGTGATGTCAGCACGGGGCACGACAAAAGCGTGCGGGCCGCTTGGCGACGCTCCGCCGCCTCGTGCTGGGCCGTGGTGGACACCGGCCGGCCCGCATCTGCGCTCACTGGGAGCCTCCCGCGGCAGCCGAGGGCGGCTGCCGGCTGGCACCCGGCCCTGCGTCCTGGCCCTGCGCACCGTCCGGCGCGTCGCCGACGCGGTCCGCGCCCGCGTCGGAGGCCGTCAACGCCACACCCGCGAATGTCGTGTCTCCGTCGAGCGACCTGACCACCGTGTCGCCCTCGGACGGGGCCACCTCCACGGCCACATCGAGGTCGAGGTCCTCCGCGCGCACCGCTTCCGTCAGGCTCTTCCCCCTGGCCAGCGCCGCGGACACCAGCTCCAGCAACAAGTCACGAGCCGCAGGAGTCAGACGGACCCCGTTCAGCGCCCGCGCTGCGGCAAGTTCAGCCCCAGCGGCCCTGCGCGCCGCGAGTTCCCGCGCGGCTTCCTCCTGCAAACGGGCGATGTCCATACCCGGGTCGGGGACACGGGAGGCACGCCCGCGCGCTGTGCGATCGCCCCGTTCCCGCAAGGAGACCGGAACATCCACGGGCGCCGCGTCCCACCACGAGGTCGACGCGGTACTGCGCGAGTCGGGTTCCTCAGGACCGAAACCCAAATGCCGCGCGGGGTACGCGCCGAAGGCGGCCGAGAAACCCCGGTGGGCCTCCTCGACACTCGCCTGGGCGAACAGGCCAGCCAGATGCAGCAGTTCACTGCGCCGGGCCCCTCCCGTGCCGCCCGGAGCGAGCATGCGCCGTGCGTTGGCCAGCAGCTGCCCCAGGGCCGACTCGGCAGCGGACCGCAGCTGCGCCGGGCCGGACATGCCGCCGTCCCCGCCGCTGTACCAGGACAGCAGCTGCGCCCAGTCCTCGGCCTGCCGCCCCGGCAGCCTCTCGACGGGTGCGCCGTCCGCGGAAGCCAGGCCCGGAAGGCTGTCCAGGGCAGTCAGGACGCGGTCCAGGACGGGCTGCAGCTCTTCCAGACACTTCAGGACTGCGGGCGAGTGACGGGAGACGTCGGTGTCGATGAGGTGGACGTACTCCAGCAACAGCCCCTTGAACGACGCGTACTCCTCGCCCGCCAGGTCGTAGCGGACCAGAACCGACGACAGATAGGCGTAGAAGTCGCGGATGCTGTCGGCGAAGTAGGCCTGGTTGGCGAAGACGGTCGTGACGTCGGCCGCCAGCACCTCCGCGTCGACGCTGCGTGGCTGGCGTGCCTGGCGCAGGATCCTTGTCAGCAACACGGCCATGCTGCCGAGCAGCTCCCGCGCCACTTCCCGTGCACCGTCGCGCAGGTGCAGGACCTTGGTGACCTCCCGGTGCACCGTCCCACCGAGCCGGGTGATCTGGAAGCGTGCCCGCGTGTGCCGCAGCGCGGCGACCGTGGGCACGCGTGGGTCGCGTGCGGTCGGCATGAGGTTCGCCCAACGCACCAGACGGTTGCAGCGTTCCTCGGCGCTCTCAGGGGAGAGGGCAATGCCGCGTTTGGCGAGTGCCTCGCTCACCTCGGCAGCCGACAGGTCGGTCAGCAGTGTCTGCGTGAACAGGTCCATGATCGCGAGGTAGTCGGTCGCGTGCTCGGCTGTCACGTACCGGAAGAGATCGCGTCGCTCGTCCCGTTCTTCCAGGCCGTCCTGGCCATCGAACTGCTCTTCCCCCACGCCTCTCCGACCTCCGGCTCGTTCCCGGATACCGCAGCCGGGAGGCACCAAGGGATCAGACTAGAGAGGAAAAGCCTCCCCCGACGGGCAGTTGATCGGTAAAGGCCGAAACCATCCGATTCTGATCGGCCACCGGGGCTAGGCAGTTTCGTTTGGATCAGTCGGTCGTTGGTCCGGGTGTGCCGTTGACTGATGCGCAGTGGGCGCGGATTGAGCCGTTGCTCCCGGACCGGACGCCGAAGCGGGGTGGCCGCTGGCGGGACCACCGTGAGGTGATCGACGCGATCGCCTTCAAGTTCCAGACCGGCACGCAGTGGGTTCACCTGCCGGAGAAGTACGGCAACTGGCGGGGCATCTACAACCGGCTGCGGATGTGGGCCGTGGATGGCACCTGGGAGCGGGTGTTCACCGCTCTGGTGGCTCAGGCCGACGCGGACGAGGACCTGAGCTGGGCCGTGTCGGTGGACTCCACGATCGTGCGGGCTCACCAGCACGCGGCCGGGGCCCGCAAAAGGGGGCTCCGGCCGGCGAACCCGCCGACCACGCCATCGGCCGGTCCCGCGGCGGACTGACCACGAAGATCCACCTCGCTGCCGATGCCCGCTGCCGACCACTGGCGTTTGTTCTCACCGCGGGCCAGGCCGGTGACGCACCCGCTTTCACCGATGTCATGGCCCGTCTGCGGGTTCCTCGTCGGCGAGGACGGCCTCGCACCAGGCCGGATCTGGTCCTGGCCGACAAGGCGTACTCCTCCCGGGCGATCCGCGAGCACCTGCGCAAGCGCGGCATCCGGGCAGTGATCCCCATCCCCGCTGATCAGCGCGCACACCGGCTACGTCGGGGCAGTCGCGGCGGCAGACCACCGGTCTTCGACCGCGAGACCTACAAGTAGCGCAACACCGTCGAACGCTGCATCAACCGCCTGAAGCAGTGGCGAGGCATCGCCACCCGCTACGAGAAGACCGCCACCATCTACCTGGCCGGACTCCACATCGCGGGCATCTTCCTCTGGTCCGCCCGATGATCCAAACGAAACCGCCTAGCGGAGGAACCAGGAGGCGTCACCCGGGATGGAGGGATGCTGGCCCGCGTCCCGCATCTGCTGGAGCAACTTGTGGGCCTCGGTGGGCGAGACCTCGTCCATGCTGCATCCACGGGCCAGTACATCCCGCGTCTCCAGCGTCGTGATGCCCAGGCGTCGGGCATGATCGCAGGCCGCACGGTCGTCGCTGAGCCAGAAGGACTCCTGGTAACCCGGCCACCGCTGGATGATGTGCAGAGTCTGCGCTTCCCCCAGGTGCTGCAGTGGCTCACTCGCTCGACCGCCGAACGCGGCCACGCGCACACGTTCGACAACGTCCGCCTCGTCATCTTGGATCTCCAGTGGTTCCCCCAGCCAGCCGTCAATTTTCACGCGGGCGAGCGAAGGATAGATGCGGGCTGACCTGTCGGCCTCGTGTGCGACGGCTTCCGCCCACCTCCCACGTCCGTCGAGGATGCGCTCGAGCAGGCCAAGAGCGCTCACGCAGGCGAAGTTGCACAGCACCGTGTTGTCGGGGAACCACCAAGAGGTCACGGGAAGAAGGCCAGTTCTGCTGGGCTGGTTGCCGGCGCAGTGGGCTGCGTGGCTTCGTTCTGTGTTTCGGAATCCGGGTGGAACAGGTCTAGCAGACGGTCTGAGTCTAGTCCGGTCACGGCGGCGACCAACCGGATGCTGATGTCGCCGTGCGCGTAGGCTGAAATCGCCATTTTAGCCAGGCTTGAGGAGTACCAGCCATCGCCCGCTTGTTGGGCGTACTGCATGTGCCGGTCGGGGTTCCCTGCGTGCTGGGCCGCTTCGCGGGTGGTGGCGGCCGACCAGGAGCGACGCTGACTGTCGCTGATGATCCCCAAAGTGCGAAGTCGTGTTGCCATCGCGCTGGGTGAGACCTGGTAGTCCCAGGACAGGGACAACAGTGCCCCTCTGTCCATGCTGCCGATTTCGGTGGCGCTCTGCGTCACCTCCTCGTGCGGCATGAGCAGTTCGGCGGCGAAGGCGTTGGCTCTGATCTCCGCCTGGTCCTGGTCCACGCTGGGGGCGACGTGCTCGGTCAGGAGTTCCTCTGTTGCATCACCCGCCAGGATGTGCCCCAGCTCGTGGGCGAGCGTGAATCTCTGGCGCGTCCACACGTCCGTCCGTCCCACCAATACGAGCCGGAAATCGCCTGTGTCCCAGGACAGTCCGTCGAGGCCATCGGGTAGATCGGTGGCCGCGACTACAAGACCGAAAGTCTTCTCCCACTGCTCGGCAAGCCCACGAGCGGTCACGCCACGCGGGCTTCGGCCCACTGCGGTGCGGGCTGCTTCAGCCAGCCGTGTCCCCTGTTGGATGAGGCCGGCCTCGGTGGGCAGGGACGGCAGCCGAGGCAGCGTCAGACGGTGCCCGATGTTGGCCAGCGCGTCGATCCATTCCGCGTAGCAAAGTGCTGCCGACTTGCTGTCGTCCGGCGCGGTCGCGCCGCGTTCGCGAGTACGTGCCGCCATCGCGGTGACCCTGCGTGGTTCTGTTCCGTGCAGCAGCCAGTCGACAGTTGTGTGCCCCTGCTCGGCGATCAGCGCCAATTCCAGGGAGGTGAAACGGCGGATACCTGTGAGTGACTTGCTGAGTTTGTCCGCGCTCATCCCTATGCGCCGCGCGAAATCTGCCTGGCTGTCGCCGACGCTTTCGAGTACCTGGCGCACCCGCGCATTCAACGAATCAGTCATCACTCCACCCTAATCGGACGTTGCGAAAATCGCAATGATTTGGTCGCGCATGATCGAAATTGATCACCTTCAGTCACGGTGCACCTCCAGGGCGTCGATGAATGAAGCAGTCGCCCCGTGTAACGACCTATGCCGCTTCGTGTGGCGCAGGCCGTACACCAAACGACGTCCAGGAACGGTTCCTCGTCCCGAGCGAGGTGACTCGGCCAGATCATCCGGGCCGTGAAGCGCCGGATCAAGCGGCTCCGGTATCGGCCTGAAGTGAGAGATAGCTGCCTTGTCAGGCACGGGGCGGACCTCGAACCTCCCTCATCAGAAGCTGCCGAAGAAACGATGCCACCAGTTGGGAGTCTGCACGTGCCAGGGGAGCCGGCTTGGGAGCCGGCTTGGCCCGTCGTCGCGTCCGCCAGTAGCTCCTCGGGCGCGACGGCATACCCGAGGTCGGACACCTGGTTCACCTTGTCAGGATCCGCAGGATTCAACTCGTCCTCGGCTTGTGCTTCCTGGGCGCCGAGGAAGGTACCGGATCGTCGGCGCAGAGCCCGGCCAGTGACCGGAACTTCTCACGCAGACGACGATCCGGGGCCCGCACACGACAGCGCCCGCCGGCACGGTGACGCGCCCGCACTCGCTGGAGTCCTGCGCGTCCCGCTCAAATGGCACAGTAGGCGGCGAGGCCGTTCTCAAGCCTTGCCACCAGGCCGTCGAACAACACATCGGTCTCACTGCGGTCGCAGCCCCAGCGATCACTCCAGCCACTCCGGATCATCGTCCCCGCGCCACAAGGGGTCCGCTTCGTGCTCCGTCGCCCCAGCGGCTGTCAGTGCGGGCAGCTATTTTCATGTCTTATGCACTCGTACTCCTTTTGGGACGCGCTCGCGGAAACCCCTGGCCTGTCGCCGACGCAGCAGCGTGCTGTCGCCGAAGCCCTCATCGAGCAGCATCCGGATGCTGCAGCGCGCTTCTTCGCCCGGCACGATCTCGATCATGGGACCCGTGACCACATGGTGAGGCACGCACGCAACCCACGTGTGCTGGCGGCCCTTCTCTCGACGCCGGTGGTGACCGGCAGCCACCTGCTGACCGCGGCCAAAGTGCTGGGAGCCGACGCGGTGCTGCCGCAGGCCATGCGGTCGCGATGCGATCCGAAAGAGGTGCTGGTCCCGCTCATCGACCAGCTCGATCACCGTGCCGCCCGCCGGGTGGCCATGACCGAGTGCGAGATCACCCCGCAAATCCGCTGCGCGCTGATCCGTGCGGCAGCACGTCCTCCGGCTGCTCTCAGCAACCGTCCCGAGAAGCTCACCGAAGCGGAGCGCGAGGAACTGCATGCCGTGGTAAAAGCATGGCATGACGATGTGTGGGCCCTGCTCGAAGCAGCACCCGCCCGCCCTCTGTGGCCAGAGCTCGTACATGATGCCGACTCCGGCCGTCTGATCACGAACCTTCTCCTCAACCGTGCCGACGACCTCGACGACCAGGTGCTGCTGACCTGCCTGGAATCGGCCTTCCCGGAAGACGCGGCCGAGGACGCAGACCAAGACGACCTCTTCTCCGGCGTCTTTGGCGCAACACTGACCCTCAGCAGGGTCGCCAGCGTCATAGAGAGGCATCCCCGCGCATTCCTGCTCCACGGTCCCACCCTTCGCCATGCCATAGCCACCGCCACAGGCGAGTTGACACGCGAGATCCGCGAAGAAGGCATCTACGAAAGCAGCTGGGACGTATTCGAAGCACTCGCCGCCGTGTGCACCTCACCCGCCCTGCTGGCAGACGCCGCCCAGTGCCTCAGCCAGGCTGTCCCACCGACGTGGCAACAGCGACAGCCCCCGACCCCGAAGTGGAATGCCGCACGCTCGCAGGCCGCCGATGCCTTGGCCCGCAACCCCTTCTGTCCGGCCGAAGCGCTCGCCCTGCTCACTCCGTTCCTTACCGACGCCACCGCCGCTCACTTCGTCGAACATCCCGACGAGCAAGTCCGTGAGGCTGCGAAAAGCATCGTCGACCAGGCTATGGAACGCATCCATCAAACTGAGCCGGCACCGCAGCAGCGCGACCCGCTGACTGGGCTCACCGTGCCGGCGGATGACAGCCTCACCCAACAGGACGATCCTGCGACAGTGCTGTCGTCCCTCCTCCCTCTCAAAGGCCCCGCAGCCCGACGCCGCGAGACCGCAAAGGCCATCCTGGATTCTCGCTACGCCGACGCATCCCATCTCCGCCAGCTGCCCGCGGCCCTGGTCTTGGCGCACACCGGCCACGCGTCCGCCGTGGCGGCACTGCTGGTTGAGGAACTGGGTGACGACACACAGGCATGGGACCGCTTCCGCAGCAGCGTCCTTCGGCTCACACCCAGCGCCCCCAAAACCCTGGAAAAGTTGATCCACGAGGCAACCGCCGACACGCCCTGACCCAACGCAGCATCGGGGTCGCAGGGCGCCGACCGGGCTCCGGTTAGGCCGAAGGCACCAAGCGCGCCCTGTGTTCCTCCAAGCGGCCCGTGCTGCCCCCATCGGCAGACGTCGGTTGCCGCCGCGGGCAGCAGCCGCACCACGACCGGACCAGTACGGCGTGGTCGCGGCAGTAACGGACGGCGTCCGGCAGCCGGCGATGGCCGCCGAGATCGACCGCGTCCGGCGGCGGGGGTACGCCACGAGTGCCCGGGCCGACGCGCCCGGCACTCACCAGCTCATCGTGCGAATGGACAAGAGGCTGGTCAGCTGATCCCACGGCCATGAGCGCCGATCGGCGCGGGCAGAGTACACAGATGCTCGGCCAGGCCGTGCGCGGTCGCCCCCCTCGCGGCCAGCCGCGCATCGAGCTACCGCAGCCGGGCGCGCACAGTGGACCACAGCCGTGCAGCCGGCACCCGTTCGAGGACATTGCGTCCGCGCTGCGCGGCGCCCTACGGAGCACCGCGGACATCGGCCTGAGCGAGGCCAGGGAGGCCACTGCCAAGCCGGACGTGCCGGGAACGCAACCTCGACCGAGGACGCGGCGCAGGCCCGGGCGTCGGCCGAGCGGCCCAGGACGAGATACGACTCCCCCGGTGGATAGGGCCAACTCCGTGTAACCGACGTAGAACGGAGCACCCGGCAGCCCCGGGGCCACGAGGCACGCCGCATCACGCGATCACGTGCAAGTAGCAGCCTGCAGTTCTGCCTGCAGGCGACGGGTGACCCTTCGCCACTGACGGGCATGCTCTCTGATGGGAAACCACGCTTCCTCTGTTGCCACATCCAGGTCGCTGAGCTCGTCGAGCGTCCGGCGGAACTGCTCGATACCGCCTCTCCCATGGCGAGCAGGGGAACGCTGGATGAGGTTGTGCAACCGGTGCCCGGCCCGGTAATAGGCGACCTGGGCCTCACTGAGGCGGCGCACCGCGTATCCGCCGCACTTGCTACATGGGTCGAATCTCTTGTTGCCCAGCAGTTCGTCGATGGTCACCATGTCGTCCTGGCGGTCGACGCCCCCATAGGGGCGCCGGTGTGCGCAAACAGGGGAGTGGGCCCGGCCCTGGTAGCGGCCGGACGCATCTGTGGTGTACGCCTGTACAGACGCCAGCACGCCCAGCGGAAGACCCGATCCGCCGGGCCAGTCGTCGTCCGACTCGGACGTGAAGGGCTCCAGGTCCAGCTGCTCCATCGCCAGCAGTCCGTTCCACACAGCCGGTACGAAGGCCCGGCGCGGATGCCCCCGCGCGTCGTATCCGACCGCTTCAAGATCACGTAGATCTGTCACCGACCGGGCCAACACCAGTGACTTCAGCGCTTGCCCGACGTCCTGCCGCCCCTCGCACAGCCGCACCAGCACTCGCTCACCCTCCGCCGCACTCAGGCTGCGGCCGAACTCCTCGTGCTCCGGGTCATACACGCGAGGAGACCACACGCTCTCCTCCCCGACCCCGCCATGCAGGCCCGTCTCGAACAAGACGTCGGGCAAGTCACTGGCGGCGGCGAGGATCACACCCTGCCACCCGGCCGCGCACCGCTGCTCCAGAACACTCAACGCCACCACTTCCACGCCAGTGCCACCGCCAAGTACCGCATACAACTGCTCGGCGTCCGCCCCCGCGCCACGCAGGGCTCGCAGGTGCTCCGGCCTTACCATGCGCCGGCCATGAACCGGGGTGTCGTCAAACACCCCGGGCAGCAACCCCTCGCCCGCCTCCGACGCTGCCACGTCGGCATCACGCGCAAGCGCACCCTCAACCGGAACCTCGTAGACGAGTACAGAGGGCTGCGACAGCAGACGGCAGGCCACCACTTCCGGCACCCGCACCGAGATCACCAACTGCGCGGACCGCTCCCAGCCCACCGAGACCATGTACGAGGCGAGCACGCCTCGCTCCCACTCACCGACCCGGTCGAAAACAGACGCACCCCTGCCAGACTCTGCCGGAGCACCGTCGGCCAGACGCGCGACCAGGACTCGCTCCCTGCCGTCCGTCGCGGCGGACCGCGCAGCCGCCTCCCACACGCCCAGAAGCGCCTGAGCCTGCTCCAGCATCCGGTCTCGTCCCTTGCGCCGACTGCTCATCCCGCTGGCCAGATGATGGACGAGGTACTCCTGCTCCCGCGGATGGTCCCAACTGCTCCCCACCCTGCTACGCCACCGCCGCCACAAGGAGACCAGCTCCCTGGCCGCCTCGGCCGGCGTACCCAGCGGGGCGAAAGCGGGATCATCGGCAGGGACATCCGGCTCGTCCATAGCCGACACCGCTGCCGCCAGAACGAGAGAGTCCGGGGCGATCAGCTGCCTGGCCCGGGCACGCAGCACATGAAGATAATCGGTTTTACGCTGCACCCTTGGTTCGGCCCAGGACCTCAACCAGGGAAACAGGTCCAACACCTGGTATACGCGATGCAGGCTGGCCAGCGCATTGATCCACTCGGCGAAGACGGTCTCACGTACATGCCGGGCATCCCGCAGATCTTCCCAGGCTCCGTCCTCAGTGTCGTCCTCGATGCCGGTGCTGGCCTGCTCATCGCTGCCCGAGGACACGCCGAGGAGTACAGAGGCTGCTTCCCTTACTTCCTCATCACCGAACGTGTCTTCGCTCCCCTGGCCGTAGCGCTCGAGTTCATACAGCAGTCCCAGGCCGGTGAGCGCGTCCAGGAAAAGGGCCAGGCCCGTCCCGGGACGGGCCCAGGAGCCGCCGTATGCCGCGCACTGGGCACACAGCCGGCCGATCGTCGCGGCCTCCAGCCACACTTCGACCTCGGTGACACGGGCGGAACGCAGATACGAGCACGAGGACTTGGAGTGCAGTTTCGCTTGCTTGCCCTGCGCCGACCACAGGGTGACGCGAGCACCTTCGAACGGACCGAGCGGCACATCTGGCGTCAGCAGACCGTACGTCATACAACCTCCCGCTGGTGGTGCGGGTGAGCCTAGCCGTGGCCACTGACATCGACGAGCGACTGTCTGGCAGCCGGCTCCACATCAGCGACCCAGCCTGAGCGACGTACAGCGCATCCCGGGCAATGCGGTACCACTTACGAGAGCCTGGGCACGTCGGGTGTCGTCCGCTAACGCTGCAGCGCAGGCAGCAGAGCGGCGGCACCGTACTGCGCCAATGCCTCCCGCGCCGCTGTGATCATGCGGTCCAGGCACTGCTTCAGTTCCGTCAGTTCCGGGGGAATGCTGATCGTCTCACCATGAGCGGCGAACTCGGCCAGGATGTCGCTCTCCACGACGGAATGGATGCGAGTGTGCATCGCGGAGATGACGTCCATGACGTTGTCGGCCGCCTCGACGACTTTCTCGGGCCCCTCCAGCGCAACTTGAGTTCTGACGCGTTCCAACTGGTCGATGAGTTCCTCATCTTCGAGAGCGAGAAGTAGACGGCTGTACCCGTCGCCGGGTCCGTCGGTCCATGCCTCAAACAGCTTGGCGCGCGTTCGGTGCACCGTGGCGACGAAGTCACCGTAGACACGCCTCCGCGGTTCCATGGCCTGAAGCAGATGGGCCGACTGCAGCTGCCCTGCCATGAGTACTTGCTGAGCCTGGGTCTGCTCACGCTGGCTCCTGCGACTCTAGGAAGCGCTCAGCAACGCCGGAACACCGGCCAGAACTCCGCCTGCGACTGCACCCACCACTCCGGCCCACTGCTCGTTCATGCGGCCATCATCGCTCACCCAGCTTCGGCTTCATCGCCCACGTGCTGTCATTGGCTTCCGGAAGGAGAGGAAAAGCAAGCGCAGACGATCGATGTCGCCCCCCCGTATGTAAGGAGACTGACACCTATCCAGTCCGGCGACAGCCGGACACCACCCGCTCAAGCTCCCCGACAGGGGAGCGCAGGCAACTCAAATAACTGTGCAACCACCCCGTTATGACATCGCCGGTGCCGCCAGGCGCCGGCACCCCTGAGCCCACCCCAACCCTCCCCGCCAGGGGAGGGGCTGCCCTTTTTCTTCCACCGGTCCTGCCGTCAGGCAGGACCGTATTCCGTCTACTGAGCGGGCCGCCAGGCCCGCCAACTCACATCTAAACCAATCGAGTTGGCCCGCCAGGGCCAACCCTGACACTTGACACACAGTCGTGCCGTCAGGCACGACGACAGCACCTAACGGGCCGTCAGGCCCGTAGTTGGCCGTCAGGCCAACTTAAGAGCCAACCGGCTCTCCGCCCCC
>NZ_JBEZUP010000043.1:0-63149 GCF_040636485.1 Streptomyces sp. NPDC038707 | reverse complement strand
ATCAACCACAACCCACAACTGCCATGGTCCTTCCTCGCCCACACCGGCCTGACCATCCACCCACCACAGCCACTGAACTTACGAAAAGATCAGTAGTGCGCAGGTCAGAAAGGGTCCTCCCCGCCGACGCGGGGGTGTTCCGACGGGCTCGCATCGGGGGTCGAGGAACATCGAGTCCTCCCCGCCGACGCGGGGGTGTTCCGGTCCTCGACGCCTACGTGCACGAGCTGGCCGAGTCCTCCCCGCCGACGCGGGGGTGTTCCGCTGCCTACCGGCGCCTCCCAGATAGCTTTCTGGTCCTCCCCGCCGACGCGGGGGTGTTCCGGCGGGCCGGATCAGCACGACTCCGGCCGCAAAGTCCTCCCCGCCGACGCGGGGGTGTTCCGCCAGTGCCGCCGTTCGTCTGGCACGCCATCCAGTCCTCCCCGCCGACGCGGGGGTGTTCCGGTGGTCGCGGTCTTCTCCTCGTGGACGCCTACGTCCTCCCCGCCGACGCGGGGGTGTTCCGACGTCCCCGACAGCCCCGTGCGAATGCGTACCGTCCTCCCCGCCGACGCGGGGGTGTTCCGGAGTCCGAGGCCAAGCACGGCAACGCCGAGGCGTCCTCCCCGCCGACGCGGGGGTGTTCCGCTCGGCATCCTGCCCAAGGTCATCAACGACCCGTCCTCCCCGCCGACGCGGGGGTGTTCCGGCCCCCTAGAGGTTGTTCATCCGGTTAAAGAAGTCCTCCCCGCCGACGCGGGGGTGTTCCGGAGGGATGGCAGGTCCGGTCCGACCAGCTCTCGTCCTCCCCGCCGACGCGGGGGTGTTCCGGCCCTCGGGTAGGCGTCTCACGCCCGAACAGGGTCCTCCCCGCCGACGCGGGGGTGTTCCGGAGGCTCGCGCATGGCGACTGCCACAGCCCAGGTCCTCCCCGCCGACGCGGGGGTGTTCCGGGCCTGGTCGTCGCGGCAGCAGCCGGGAACACGTCCTCCCCGCCGACGCGGGGGTGTTCCGCCGACTACAACACCCTCACCCCGGCCGCCCAGGTCCTCCCCGCCGACGCGGGGGTGTTTCACACGACGCGATGCCGCGCGAGGAGCTGCTGGCGTCCTCCCCGCCGGGGCGGGGGTGTGACGGTCGTGTAGATCACTGGCGCAGCGGAGCTTTTCCCGCCGGTGCATGGGTATCTCGGCGTTCGATGAGTAGTGCGGCGCCGCCTCGAATGTATGCCTTCGGTATGCGGCAGGAAAGGCACGCGGCTCCGGAGGCCGTATGGGTCCCGTGCGTTTACGCAGGTCAGAGCGCTATCTGACGCGCTATCAGGTAGGCGGTCCCGCGCATGTCCCGCGATTTAGAAATATCCGTTCTGTTACATATTTCGTGATTGTGAGGTCCCGCGCGGTCCCGACCCCGGGGTCAGTGCCGTCCGGAAATATCTTGGACCGGCCCTGGCGTTCTCCTGCGGTCACAGTGTGTGAACGAGGGGGCGAACCTGAAGCTCTACAGCACGAAGGGCGGCGTGACCGAGGTCACGCCGCGTCTTGCCGAGGCTGAGGTCCATGTACAGCACCTTGTCGAGGCAGGCATGGAGACGCTGCTCGGCGTACAGTTCCTGGCTAGCGAGTACAGCACGGGACCGGTCCATGGAGGCCGGATCGACTCGCTCGGCCTGGACGAGAACGGGTCACCTGTCGTCGTGGAGTACAAGCGCGGTGTCGACGCCGGCGTCATCAACCAGGGGCTGTTCTACCTGAGCTGGCTCGTGGACCACCGGGCGGAGTTCGAGCGCCTGGTCCGCGACCGGCTCGGGGTATCGGCCGCAGCCCAGGTGCGGTGGAGCAGTCCGAGGCTGATCTGCATCGCAGGCGACTTCAGCCGCTACGACGTACACGCCGTGCGCGAGCACCGGCGTAGCATCGATCTGGTCCGCTACCGACTCTTCGGCAGCGACCTGCTCGGCCTTGAGACCGTAGCCTCCACCGGCGGCAGGCTATCGACCGCGGGTAGGGCCCGCAGGAGCCTGGCCGCGCCAATGGGCGATGTCGCCCACCTCGCGCCGCTGGACGAGCTGAAGCAGGCGCTGCACGAGACGCTGCTCGGCCTCGGCGACGTGACCCTCGTGCAGCGCAAGACGTACCGGGCGTATCAGCGCCTGCGGAACTTCGCCTGCGTCTGCCCGCCGCAGAAGACCAAGATCCTCGTCTATGTGAAGGTCGATCCGAAAGAGGTCGACCTGGTGCCCGGCTTCACTCGCGACGTGACGGGCCTCGGCCATCACGGCACGGGCAACCTGGAGGTACAGCTGCGCACGCAAAGGGACGTCGAGCGCGCGCAGGACCTGTTCCGGGCCGGCTACGCGGCGGCGTGAGCGGCTCCTGTCCGTGGTGTTCTGCGGAAAAGGTGGTCTTCAGCGAGCCTTTCGACGCAGGGGTAGAAGGGTGGCGGTGGACTATCAATGATGCTCAGGACCGCCGGTTTGGCTAACCGGCGGTCCTGCGCTATGTTCCCCGCCCGCGGCGAAGCGCTCAGTGTCTACTGACCATGGTGAGGGTGCGCACGGCGCCTTCTGTGCCCAACGGCCGAGCGGCAGGAGCCCCCCACCCAGTTGCGTGCTGAGTCGTTCGAGTGGCGGCCGGCGGCTGTGGCAGGATAAGTGGCTGGCCGCCGGCCTTGAAGTCGAAGAGGGCGATGATGGGTACGAAAATCCCCATCAGGGCTGCCCATACGGTAGCTCCCGCCATAACGCTCTCTCGCTTTGTGCGGCCAAGGCCGATCATTGCGATTCCGCAGAGGATTGAAACCAAAGTCGCGCCGAAAAGCAGCATGGTCACTGCGACAGCGACTTTTTCGTTGGGAGTCATTCTCCCCGGTGCTCCTTCTGATTAGAGGCGACCGGGCGATGCCGACAGACTCGACCGGCCACCTACGCGAACATAGGTATGCCATAGCGTCAGCTGTCCGATTAGCGTGAGGATCAGACAGCTTTGCCTGAGTGGCGGAAATGGCGGTTTCCGCCGCTCGGTCGAGTTCTGTCGCAGTAGTCCATGCAACTTCACTCGCGGGATGTTGCCAGTTCATGCTGTGAGCGCCTGAGTGGATAGCTGCCTGTGACTGTTGGCGGTTCAGGCATGAGTATCGGCTGGACTACACGCCGAGACTCTGGAAGCCCTTTTGCTGTCGGGGCCTCCGTTCGATGGCGTGATATTAGGGACAGTGGGTGCGCGTCGGCAAGTAGCGGTCACCGATCGGATGATCAATGAAACACCTGTTCTGGGAGGAATGTTGCGATGAGTCGCCAGCGCGCCCCTGGGTTCATGATTAGCGGCTCAGTGATTGGCGGTTTCTGGCCCGGGAGCATAGTCTCGTGAGACTGCCGCACCGTAGCGAAGTGGTGCCCCGCCCTGGCCGGGCTGCTGGCCGGTCAGCGCCGTAGTTGGGCTGGTGGCTGGTGAGGTGCTTCGGGAGGTAGAGCGGGAGTACCGTGGTATGCCTTTTTCGCCTGTGGTGGACGGGGCTGACGTATTCCGATTCCGTCGGCGAGTTCTCCGGTGAGGTGGGAAAGCAGGCCGGCGGGGGTGTATGCGGAGGCGTGGATGGCCCAGGTGGGGTGGTCGGGGTTCTGTCCTGCCCACAGGGTCCAGGTGGGGAGGTAGTGGCCGGGGTTCTGGGCGGCGAAGGCATCGAATTGCACACCAGCGTCTTTCTGGGGGGTTTCCCAGCGGATCCAGCGCCCGTCCATCGTGTGCTTCCACCCGAAGTCGGTGAGGGGTCGGGTGGCTTCGGTGACGGTCTTGTCCGTGATGGGGCTGCCGAGGGCTGTTTCCCGCGTGTCTGTGTCGGCCAGCTGGTCCAGCAGGGCCTTCAGCACGGGGGCGGGCGCGGTGTCGGTGGCGGTGAGGTGCCACATGCGTTCGGAGACCGGTGTTTCGTACGCGGCGACGGTCCAGGAGGTCTCCTGGGGGTCTGTTTCGTGGACGCGTTCGATGCGCAGGGTCTGGGACTCGTGGATGGCGTGGGTGGTGTCGTCGGACCAGGTGCTCCACTTCTGCCACTCGCCGTGTGCGGCGAGGAACTCCTCGAGCAGGGCGTCGTGGTCGCCGGGGTCGGCGGCGTACGCCGGCACGACTTCTGGTTCCGGGGCGGCTTCGGGCTGGGCCGGTGGCGGTTCGATGCCGGTATCCGGTGTGCCGAGGAAGGTGCGGGCTTGGGCGGTCTGGCGCTCGGTGTCGGTCAGGGGCGCCGGGCCGGGACGCATGCTGTCGCCGTGGACGCGTTCGAACACGGCGAGGGCCTGGGCGGGGGAGTCGAAGGTGTCGGCGACCTGCCGCAGGTGGTTCTCCCCGTGGAGGTAGACGCTCTTGCCCGTATCGAGGTAGGTGCCGACCGCGACAGTGGTGTGGCCGTCATGGGCGTGGGCGTGGATCAGGAGCCGTCCGTGCCGGATGTCGTCGTAGAGCTTCTGGGCCTGGTCGGAGACCTCCCGGATCTCCGACCGGGTGAGCCAGGGCATGGGGTAGTCGGCCCAGGTCCACTCCTCCTGAATGGCTTTGCGGAGCCGGTCGCTGATCTCGGTGGGGATCCCGGCCGCGTGGAGTTTGCCGGCGGTTTCGTTGGCCCAGTAGGGCTCCTCGTGGTCGATACGGACCAGGACGAGCGTGTTCTCCGCGGCGGCCTCCCAGCCGTCGGCCAGGAGGATGGCCAGGGCGCGATCGGCTTCGGTGCCGGTGACGGTCGCGGTCACGGCGCTGGAGTGAGTGGGGTGGGTGTCGAGGCGGGCGTGGGCGTCGAGGGCAGGTGCGGTCACGCGGGGTGCTCTTTCCGCCCGGTGGCCGGGACCGGTTCGGGTCCGGCCACCGGCATGGTCGGGGTCAGCGGGTGAGGCGGCCGGCGGGGGCCGCGGTGGTGGGGGCGGGGCCGGTGCGCCGGGCTGGCGGGGTCGTGCGGGGCGGGGGTCCGGTTGCCGGGGAGGTGGCTTGCTGCCAGCGGGTGCGGATGGCTGTCAGCTCCGCGAGGGCGCGGCGGCTGCCGACCACGAGCTGGTAGGGGCTGTTGGCCGGGTCGTCGGTGAAGGCTTCGATGCGGCGGCCGACGTGGTGGGCGGTGGCGAGGACGGACCGGTGCAGGATGCGCTCGGCGAGGTAGGGCGCGGACACGTCCGGTTTGGCGAGGAAGCCGAGCACCTCCCGCGCGTCGGGCGTGTTGCCCAGGGCACCGTGCTGCTGGGCCTGCCAGAGGACGGTCACGGGATCGACGGGTGCGCGCCGGTGTACCAGTGTGGTCAGGCACTGCCAGAGTCCGGCGTGCAGGGGGAGGGTGAAGTCCTCTCCGGTCAGCCAGCGCATCTGCTCGATCTCGGCCGGCCGGGCGGTGGCCGTGGCGAGCAGCAGCCGCTCCTCCTGGGCGGCCTGTTCGCCGCCGGGAAGGGCGTCGTGCGGGGGTGTGGGGGTGCGGGGCGGGGAGCCGGAGTGCGGGGGGAAGGCGGCGGCGATGCCGTCCACGACGGATGAGAGGGCGTCGGCTTCGGCCAGGGTGCTCGGCACGGGATGGGGGAGCGAGGTGTCCCGCGCGGTGTGCGTCAGGCGCTGGGCGGCCTTGTGTAGGCGGCGGCGGGCGTGCTCGGCTGCGATGATCCGCGCGTATGCGGGCGTGTGCCGGGGGGTGGGGCAGGCGCTGATGAGGGCGTGCAGGTGGGCGGCGGTCAGCCCGCGAGCCCGCTCACGGGCGGCGGTGAGCACCTTGCCCAGCCAGGCGATGTGCTCGGCGTGCTCACCCGGGCGGGTGGCGGGCCGCGCACGCAGGGCGGCGACCGCGGCGGCGTGATCGGCGGTCTCGACGGGGGCGGGGGCCGGCAGGGCTTGGACCGCGGCGAACACCGCGGCGTGCACCGCGGTGGTGAACGCGTCGGGTTCGATGCCGGTGATGTCGGGCAGGCGGTGCGGTTCGGACAGGAGGGCGCCGAGCAGGGCCTGTTCGGCGAAGTAGCCCGGCGGCGACGGTGCGCTGGCGCCGGGGCCGTCCTTGTGCGGGTGGGTGGTGCGGGGCATCAGGCTGCGAGCGTGAAGTCGTCGGGGTTGAAGGGGACGTTCAGGTGCGCGGCGAGGAGGTGGGCGGCGAGCCGGGGTGGGACGGCGTTGCCGATCTGGGAGAACTGCTGGCCCTTATTGCCCTGCCAGGGGTAGTCGGCCGGGAAGGATTGCAGGACGCCCGCCTCCCGGGCGGTGATCTTGATCGGCTCGGGCACCACCATGCTCTTGCCCGCGGTGTCGCCGGGGCTGCGGGTGGCGGGTTCGGCGACCCAGGTGCACTCGTTCGCGCGGTGCCCGAAGAACAGCGTCCCGGCCGGCTCCCGGATCGACCGGACGGTGGCGTGGGCCTGGTTGTTGCTGCGCAGGGACCATGCCCAGCGGTGTGCTTCGGCGGTGCACGTCGGCGCCGGGCGGTCGGCGGGCCGGTCGGAGCCGGGCCGGGCGGCCCAGGCGGGCCCTTCACGACGGGATCGCAGGACGGCTCCGCCCGGGTGGGGAGTCCAGGCGCCGCGGTCACGGGCATCGGCGAGGGTCTTACGGGAGCCGGAGGGGAAGGGCTCGGGGCCGCCTCCCGGGCCCCCGCCGGCACACACGGTGGGCACCGGGCCGTCGGTCCGGCCCCACCCCAGGGCCTCGGCCATCGACACCCACCGGGCGCGGCCGGGCCCGAACAGCGACTCCGGCTCGGCGACCTGGGCGTGCGTGGGCGGCGGAGGCCCGGCGGAACGCACCCGGGAGGCGAGCAAGAACGCACGACGCCGGGTCTGGGGGACGCCGTAGTCGGCCGAGTTGAGGATCCCGGTCCACACCGAAAACCCCCAGGTGCGCAGGATGGCGGCGTACTGCCGCCACAGGGGCAGGACGTCGGGGACCTCCTCCATGGCCACCCACTCCGGCTCGCCCACCGCATTCAGGGCGTGCAGGTAGCGCATGGGCTCGGCGGCGAGCAAGGAGCGCGGGTCGGCGCAGGCGGCCAGGAGCTGGTCGCGGGTGTCGCGGCCGGCGGCGAGGTCGGCGACGGCCTGGTGGACGAGGGGCTGATCGACCAGGCCCAGGCGCTTGCCGGCCATCGACCACGCCTGGCACGGCGGGGAGGCGATCAGCCCCAGGACACGTCCGGAGAAGATCCATGCCGGGTAACAGGCAACATCCGTCTGCACCGTCAACTGCCCGGCCCGGACACGGGTTTTGCAGGCCCAGGTGTCCCACTCCAGGCCGACGTCCCGGGCCCCGAGGAGGGAGAGGGCGTGGCTCCAGCCGCCGGGGCCGGCGAACAGGTCGAGGATGATCCGCCTCACACGGTCACCCCGAAGTCGCCCCGGAAGTGCCGCAATTGCACGTTTGTATGGACTGGGCGGGATATGGCGGATTGAGGCAGGGGCTGGCCTTCCATCTGAGAAGCCGCTGACAGAGGAGGGTTGAGAACTTCGACCCCGCAGGCGCCCGCGGGTCTCGGCGGGTCAGGGTGTCGCCGAGGTGGCCCGGCGCACCGGCGTTCAGCCGCCGTATCCGGAGCTGAGCGCGGGGTCGGCCACTCAAGGCCGGGCATGTCAGCGGCTTTTCGCTGCGCGCGGCGCCGCGGCGGGGGGCGGTGTGGCGGGCGCGGGGTGGGCCTGTGCGGAGTTGACGGGGCCGGGTGTGCGGGCGGGGGCGGCGGCTTGTACGCGAGCGGGTGGGGACGCCAGTTCGACCGCTGCTGCCTGCAGCTCATCGGCTGCGACTTCGAGTATCTCGTCGGCTGCGTCACAGCAGCCGGTGATGATCTCGCTGACATGCCGACGCTGGCGTTCCAAGTCCGACGGGCTGTTGTGATACGAGGGGTGGGTGGTGAAGTTGAAGATCGTTACTTCGGCCTGCAGTCGGCCGAGTTCGGTCATGGCTTCGCCGAGCGGGGCGAGAGCACCGCTGTACGCCACCACGGCCTTCTTCGCGTCCGCGGAAGACAGGTCCAGGCGGTGGCTGACCTGGTCACTGACAGCGGTGAGGATTCCGGCCAGGGTGTGCACCTGCGCGGTGACGCTGTCCAGGTGCGGGATGGCGGGAGCAGCGGGCAGGGCGCGCAGCTGGAAGCGGAGGCGGTTGATCTGGCCGGCCATGTCGTAGAGGGCCAGGGCCTGGGTGATGCTGGTCATGATCAGTGCTTTCGGGGTCTCGGTCCGGCGGATCGGGCTGGTGGGGTCACGCGGTGAGGTCGAAATCGCTCCGCACGGGGTCGCCGGATCGGCAGGCCCACGGTGAGCAGCCGTCCACCACCCCGTTCTCCAGGTCCTCCACCACCGCGGTGCGGTCATCGATCTCCTGCTGGCGGGCAGCCCACTCGGCCGCCGTGACGTGGTCGATCGGCGCCTCGCTGAGCGGTACTCGGGAGCGGTGGAGGAACGCCTGCCCGAGCAGGCGATTGCCGCCGGCGTTCGCGCGGGCGTTGCCCGCCCGGATCGCGGCGTCGAACGCGACGACGTCCTGCCACTCCTCGGGGCTGGTGTCACGGATGTGACGCCACTGCGCGTTGCCGTGGAAGGGGCAGCCCAGGCAGCTGGACTTCGGGGTGTCGGCGAGGCCGAGGGAGGTGAGGTAGCGCAGGCAGTCGCTGCGGGACCAGCCCAGGTCGATCAGGGGGTGGCGGTTTCGCATGTAGCGGACGTCGGCGTCCTTGGCGCGGTGGAACTCGTCGGTGGAGATGCCCACCCACTGCTCGGCGAAGACATCCTTCGGGATGCGCTGCGGGTAGGGGTAGCCGAGGAGTTCGCGGACTTGTCGTTTTATCGGTTTGATCTTGTATTCGCCGGTGCACTGGCGCCGGGTCATGCCCTGCTTGCCGTCCTGGTTGAGGATGTAGAGGGGCATGGACGCGAAGCGGTGGTCCGGGTCGAGGGCGTCACGCCGGATGTTGCCGGAGGAGACGCGCAGGATGGGTATCCCGGCGGGAGCGGCGATCTCCTTCTCCAGCCGGTCCAGGTGCTCGTAGACGGCGCGGGGCTCCCAGCCGGTGTCGGCGAAGATGGCGTAATCCGCCTTGGGAAGAACGCCGTTGGCGGACAGGGCGAGCAGGGTGCTGGACTGGACGCCGGCACCGAGTGAGATGCAGATGAGGGTGGGTGTGGCGGGAATCGGGGACTTCCTTGCGTGAACGAGGCAGCGGCGAGGCGCCGACGGTGCGCAGGTGTCAGCGGTGGGCGCGTGCGGTGCCGGCCGCGGCCGGGGCGGGGATGGGCCGGGCCGCGGGCGGACCGGGGATGTGGACGGTGTTGATGACCGTGCTCAGGACGGTGATGCCGAGGGCGGTCAGGCGTACGCGGTCGCGTGAGGGGCCGTGGGGGAAGAGCGGGGGCACTGTGGCGGGCTCGCGCGTCAGCAGGCCCTGGGCTTCCAGGTGGCGCAGTGCGTCGACGGGCACCGGCACGGTGTGGCCGTAACCGCGCTCGCTGTATTGACCGGTGACGGCGACGTGGCCCTGGGCGACTTCGAGCAGCGCACCGCGCTGGGCCGTGTCCAGGGCGGGGAGCGTGGTGGTGCTGCGTGCCCGCTGGGGCAGCCGGGTGGCGATCTGCGTGGCGGAGGCGACGATGGCCGCCGGTGCGAGCGCGGTGAGTTCACGGGCCAGCCGCAGGTACTGGCCGAACCCGCGGCGGGGATCGGGACGCCTTTCCTCGGCGTCCTCGGCGGGGACGGCCTGCTGGGCGGCGGCGAGATAGCGCGTGGCCCCGCCGGCCAGGTAGGCGGTCTGCGTCAGCCGGACGACGGCGCTGGTGACCGGCTCGACGGCCGGCAGATGCTGCTGCCGCACCGTCTTGATGGACGTGAGGGTCTCGCGTTCCAGCCGGTGGGAGGAGGACACGTAAGCGTCCGGGGGAAGCGGGGCGCGGCCGGTGAACAGCAGGTCGATCGCATCGTTGTGCTGGGTGTAGAGGTCGGCGAGTGCCAGCAGCCGCTCCACGGGCGTCAGCGCGACGGGCGTGTCCACGTCGAACAGCGGGGTGTCGGGGTCGGGGGGTGTCATCAGTGGCGGGGCTTGGCCGCGGGCGGGGACGGGACGGGCGGGAGCACTGCCGGCGTGGTCTGCCCGCCGGGCGGCAGGGGCGTGGTCAGGCAGGTGCGGGCGTACGACAGCGCGAGCAGGGCACCGCCTGCGTGACGGATGAGCCGGCTGTGGGCGTCGAGCCGGTCGGGGGTGCTCGGGGTATCGGGATCGCTCAGGTGGAGAGTGAGGGAGGGGGCCAGTGCCAGGGTGTAGTGGGCGGTGGCGCGGCCGAGGTGCGCGGCTGTCCGGCTGAGCGGCTCGACGCGGGCCTGGTCTGCGGGCTCGGCGTGCTCGTAGGCGAGGCCGAAGTGGGCGTCATCGGCCGCGCGGGCTGTCAGGTGACAGAGCAGGTCGATGTGGCGCATCACGGTGAACACGCCGTGGGGGAAAACGCCGGGCGGATGGTCGCGCAGGTCGGTGATCACTGCGTCGATCGCTTCGACCATCGTCATCTCGTCCAGGTCGGTCGGCTCGTAGCGAGGCAAGAGGGCAGGCTCCTTGGGAGGGTTCAGCGGGTCGCCGCCCGGGCCGCGGTGGGCCTGGCGGCGGGAGGCAGGGTTGCGGGCGGGGCCGAGCGAGGCCGGCCCAAGACCGCGGCCAGGGCCTGGCAGCCCTCGGTGGTGAGGTGCAGCCGTTCGGCGTGCAGCCACAGCGCGCAGGGTTCTCGGCGTATCAGGCCACGGCTTTCCAGGGAGCGGATCGTGGTGATGGTGATCCGCCCGGTGCCAAGCTCGACGAGGACCTTGTCCTCCTGCCGGTCGAGGGTGACCCGGCCGGCGGCGACGGCTTCGAGCGCCGCCTGCTGCGCGGATGACAGGGCCGGTAGCGGCCGGAAGGCGCCGGGGTGCCACTGGCGCAGTTCGCGGGCGAGGAGACCCGCGGCGGCCAGGCAGTCCTCGGCGCCGAGGCCGGTCAGCTGTCCGGCCAGGCGGATGTGGTGCGCGGCCTCCGCCGTCTGTGTGCTGGTCAGACCCGTTGCCGCTTTCTGCCCGGGGCTGGGGAAGACAGCCGTGGACAGCAGGTCGACTGCGTCGAGGAGGTGATCGGCGGCGATCACGGCCAGGGTGGCGAGCTGCGTCATCCGGGCGAGGACACGTTCGACGTCCCGTGAGGGGTAGAGCCCCGGTGCCGCGCGGATGGCCTCACGCGCGTCGAGCGCCCCTCGGGCCAGGGCCTGGGGCGCCGGGATGTGCTCGGCCGCTGCCACGGTCGCGTGGGCAGGGTGCGCCGAGTTGATGCGGAGGAGAATGTCGTGGTGCCGGGTGAAGTCGGCGCCCAGGAGCAGAAGGCGCTCGGGCAGGGAAAGGTCGGGCAAGGTCATCGTCTCGGGGGTCGGCCGGCGTGCGCGCGGGCTGCCTGCGCGGCGGCATGGTGGACGTGAGGGCTGACGGGGGCTGTGGTCGCGGGGGTGATCAGCGCACCCGAGCCGTTCTGGACGAGGTAGGGCAGGTCCTTGAAGAGCCGCTCGACCGGTGCCGGGTTGCCAGGTGAGCAAAGAACTGCCGGGCCAGCTCCTCGGGTGCGTCGCGGCTGACGGTCGCGGTCCACTCCGTGTCGAACCCGTCGTACACCGAATGCGTGAACCGCCAGGGCAGCTCACTGTCGGGTTCGTGGGTCAGGACGCAGTGCCCGTCGGGGGAGGTGTAGACCGTGGTGGCCTCGGTGTGGGTGGCGGCCCAGCCGTTGAGGGCGGCGGTCTGGTCGAGGGCGGTGGTGGTGAGGGGGATGCGGTCGGCGTGCCGGGCGTCGCCGAGGGACTGGGGCAGGGCCTGGGCGACGGCGGCGATGGCCTCGATGGGGGTCTGCCGGGAAAACCGGGCCGACCAGTTGGGGTCGTGGTGGCGGAAGGTCCACCACATGCCGTCGAACCGGGTCGGTTCGAAGTCGAGGAAGGCACTGCCACAGGGACTGTCCAGGCGCATGTGCCCGCTGGCCGGGTCGTGATCGTGGGACCAGTCGAACAGGTGGATCAGGGGGCCGAGTGCGTCGGCGATCCTGGTGCCGGACCCGGCCAGGTGCCTGGGGGAGACGAGCACGAGGTCCTCGGCCGCCAACGTGTTCATCGCCGCCGCCCGGCCGTAGACGCGGCAGAGGGAGCGGGCCGGGCCGGCGCTGACGGTGCCGTTTGCGAGGGCCTTTGGGTGTCCAGGACCAGCAGTCCGGCGGCGGTGACCGTGACGTCCTGGCCGCCGAGCGCAGAGTCCCGCTCCTGGACGCGGACGAGCCGGTTCTTCGCCAGGAGGTGGAACCGCTTGCCGTGGATGGTGCTGCCGTCACCGGCACGGACGCTCTCGCGGCCCCCGCGCAGCGAACGCCAGAAGCGGGCACCGCCCTGGGCGATCCTCTCCAACGTCGTGTACTGGCTGCGGGTGAGCTTCGGCAGCGGCGGCATGCGCTGCGGATGCCGTGTGAGATCCCGGATGATCCCGGAGGCGGCGTACTGGCAGCCTGTCGCGCAGACATCCAGCTGGTGGGCGGCATCGGCGAGGATGTCCGCCAGCCCGGCACGGATCTTGGCATTCTGGGCCTGCCGGGCGGCGTCGTCCAGAAGCGGCTCGCCGGAGAACCCGGCCGCGTCCAGTGGGTTGTCGGCCACCGCTTCCGCGAGGTCGAGGGCGACCAGACAGGCCGCTTCCACGACGGTGCTCAGGCACTTCAAGGAGGAACGGCTGCCGGGAACGACGGTGTACTGGCTGCCGTCGAGAACGGTCAGCTGCCACAGGGTACGGCCGGTCAGCTCGTGCACTTGGGCGATGACCGGGACGAGCTGCCGGAGCAGTTCGCTGCCCGGATCCGGCTTCAGCGCGGTGACGCCGGCCTTGAGGGCGTCGAAGTCCGCGCCGAGCCGGCGCAGGTCGTCAGCGGTTGCGAGGAGATCGATCTGGCGGACGGTGATGGTCAGGCTCCAGGTAGGTCAGCGGGAACGGCGCGGTGCCGGCCCTGCGCCCGGACAGCGGGGGACGGCGGCGTCGGAAGGACGCGGGGACGGGGCGGGAATCGCGTCGGGGGTGGGGATGCCCAGCTCGACGTGGACGGTGATGCCGTAGGAGTGGGCGTGGGTCTCCGCGCGGACCACCGCCCCCAGCAGATGGGGCATCCCCAGCGGCATGGCCGGCTCGTAGGAGGTGCCGTCCGCCGAGCGGACGAAGCCGTGCTGTTCCAGGAGCAGTCGGGCTACTTCGGTGGTGGCGGTCGCTTGGAAGCTGGTGGGGGTGAGCGTGAAGCGGATGCCGGGATCGGGCCGGGGCTCTTGCGGGCTCCACCGGGTGGTCCAGGACAGGTCGACCAAGTCGTGGGTGTGGGTTAAAAGCCCGTACATCGCTATCCCGGCGCGCTCGTTGGCTTCCTCGGACGTGGTGGGCGGCAACAGGTAGACCGTGCGGTCGTTGATCCTGCGGGCGGTGAATCCGGCGCCGGTCAGCAGACTGTTGGCGCCGCGGATGGGGCGGTTGAGAACGACGAACGTGTGACCGTCATCGGTGGAGCCGATGAACACGTCCGGGACGTTCACGAAAGACACGGAATCTCCGGTGCGAGGTCAGGACTTGCTACGAGCGGAATGGGGGAGGCCATGTCGGCGTGGGCAACGCCGAGGATCCGGCGATCGCACCGCCCTACGGGGCCTCCCACAGGAACCGGGCGATGTGGTCGTTGCCGTGATCGGTCCGGGGCCGGGAGGGGGTGTGCCACCCGGCACGGGGCGGCCGGGCAGCGACGAGGCGCCATCCGGCGCCGCGCAGGGACGCGCCGCTCTCACCTTCCTGCGTGTAGGTGATCAACCGGCGGTAGCCAAGCGCCTTCGCCGCCCGCCACGCCGCCGCGTACAACAACGAGTTGGCGTTGCGTGCGCCATCACTGGCGGTGCGGGTGACTTCCAGGGTGGTGCCGTCGTCAAGGTGACGGGCGACGGGCCGGCCGACGATCGCCACCGCCCGCAGGGTGCCGTTCTCGTCGGCGGCGCCGACGGCGAAGATCTGTCCGGCCGGGGGCGCGTGGTGGCGGTGCCGGGCGCGCACGAACTCCTTGGCCTGACGGGAGCGGACCGGCACCAGGTGCAACCGGGGTGTGCTCATGCGGCCTGCCCGTAACCGGCCTGGGCCGGGGCGTGCTTCGCGACAGCACGCTCGGTGATCGCCTTGGAGGCGCGGGCGGAGGCGGCGGCCAGTTCGCCGGCGCTGGGCTCCAGGTACCAGGGGCGCAGGTCGAGCATGGCGGCGCGCATGCCGGTGGCGAAGAGCAGGGCGGTGCCCTTGGGCAGGGCGCGGATGGCGTCGGCGGGCAGGATCCGCTCCTGCCGCATGCTGACGGAGGTCGACTTCCCCGACTCGGAGGTGGAGGTGGAGGTGGTGGCGACGTCGTGGTCGCCGATCAGCCGGGACAGCTTGTCCGCGAAGTCGGGGTCATCGATACCGGAGCCGATGACCTTGACGGTGGCGGCGGACCACATCGCGTCCATGCCCGCATCGCCCCAGACTTTCTGGCCCTGGCGGTAGGACTGCAGGATCGTGATCGGGATGATCCCGCGCGAGCCGAGGTGGGAGTACAGGTCGGGCAGGTCCGAGATTTTGCAGACGTTGGCGGCCTCGTCCAGGATCGCCAGCATCGGCGGATCGAGCCTGCCGCCGGCGCGTTCGGCCTGGGCGGTCGCGGCCCGCATCACGGAGTCGGCGCATGCGGCGATCAGCGCGGAGGCGCCTCCGCCGCCGTCCTTCGACAGCAGGTACAGGGTGTCGGTGGAGGTGACGAACTGCGAAGGCCGGAACTCGGGCACGTCCTTCTGCGGGGTGACCCACGCGGCGATCTCGCTGTTGAGGAGGGCGGCGGCGTACTGGCGGGCGGTCTCGTAGATGCCGTCGCGGGTCTCCGGCGGCCCTTCCACGGTGCCCTTGAGCTGGGCGGCGACCGCCGTGAAGGCATGGTCGCGCAGGATGTCGAGCGGGGTGCGGTCGGCGGGGAAGGCCAGCCACTGCATCACGTCCGTGATCGGCCGGTCATCGAGCGCGGCGGCGAGGAACAACTGGCTCAGGATGTTGGATCCGGCCTTGGACCAGAAGTCGCCCTGCTGGGAGGCGTCCACGGACGCGGCGAGGAAGTGACCGGCCAGACGGCCGGCACCGTCGAGGGTCTTGGCATCGGCGAGCGGGTTCCACCACATCTCGCGGGCCGCGTGGGCGATCTGCTGCGGGTCCATCGACCACACCCGCCCCACCGCGGCGCGGGCGTCCAGGGTGGCGGTGTAGGCGTCACCGGCCGCCTTGTTCGACGTCAGCAGGACCGGCCCGGGCGCGTTGAGGATCGAGGGGATCGCCAGCGACGTCGTCTTGCCCGACCGCGGCGCCATGATGGCGACGGCCACGTCCTCGTACCCCATGCGGACCTCGTGCTTCGTCCCTTGCAGGTTGCCGAGGAGGATGCCGGTGTCCTTCGGCGCGATGTGCTTGGCGGTCTTGAGGCTCGGGCGCAGCGAGCGCGCCTTGTCGGTGATCGCCTTGGCCATGAGGGGCTCGATGTCCCTCGGCTTGGCCATCGCCGTGATCTTCTTCTTCCGGCCGCCGCCGTTGTTCTTGTGCCGGGCCCACAGCAGGCCGGCCGTCGCGCCGAGGGCGAGCAGGACGGTGATGGGGACGATGCGGGCGCCGATGAGCAGGGACGTTTCCCCCATCTGGGGCCAGAGCTGGTCGGGGTGGAGCAGGGCGGTGGTCGGCTGGTAGGGCGCCCAGGGGTGATCGGTGAGGTAGGCGGTGAGGTTGCCGGACAGCCAGGCGAGGTGGGACAGGGGGACGACGACGGCGAGGATGCCCATGAGGAGGCGGAAGGCGAGGTCGTAGCCGTCGGAGGTGTTGGTGGAGGCAGGGGGCAAGGGGCTGCGTGCTCCGGTGCGGGGGGGGAGGGGGTCAGCGGGTGTGGCCGGGGTCGGCGGACGGCCGCCGGGGAAGGCCGGGTGGTGCCGTCGGGGCCTTGTGGCGGGCGGCGAGCGTGCGGACCCGGTCCTCCAGCACGAAGGCGATCTGGGAGGCCCGTACTTCGGCGCGGGTGGGGGAGACACGGTGCGGGTCGCGGGTGGGGAGGCTGTCCACCGTGCTGATACGGGCCACCGGGGTGGGGTCGGTGAGCGCGGTGGTGAACGCGGTGATCAGGTGCGGTGGGGTGTGCTCGCCGAAGTGGGCCTGCCACACCGGCCGATGGGCTTGGTTCAGGGTGGTGGTCACCCACCAGGTGCCGGTCGCCTCGTGCAGGTCGACGCCTACCGTGCCGTCGGGGGAGACGAGCCGGTTGTGACTGGGCGTCGGTGACCAGCCCGCGTCGTGGAGCGGCGCCAAGGGGTCCCAGGCGTCTGCCACATCGGCTGAGGGAGCGGTCAGGGCGTCGGTGAACGCCGCGATGATCTCCACCGGGGTGCGGGCACCGAAGCTGGCGTACCAGGCGGGCCGTTCGGGGCCGGCGGCGTGCTGGATGGTCCACCAGGAGCCGTCCGGGTCGGGCTCCAGCCGCAGCAGCGTCTTCTGGTCGGGGCTGGAGAGGATGACGCGTGGCATCAGGGGGTCGTGGCCGTGGCTCCAGCCGCAGGCGCGGTGCAGGGGGACGGTGATCCAGGCGGGGTCACCGCCGCCGGCCAGATACCGCGGCGTGACGAAGTCGACGTCGACCGTCTGGGAGGACTCGTGCACGCTCACCTCCGCGCCATCGTGGAGCGGCCCGTGGTGGCCGGGGCCGGCCGTGCGGCCGGCGGTCGGGACCGGGAGGACGGGGCGCGCTTCACGGCGGTGTTGATCTCGCCGATGGCGTGGCCGTGGGTGGCCCAGTCGTCCAGGTAGCTCCAGCACTCGGCGTGGTGCTCGGCGAGCGCGGTCTCGAAGGCTTCGGTGCCGCGCGGGAGGCCGTCCTGGGTGGCGTGCCACTCCTCTTCCAGTGCGTCGAGGCGGTCCAGGGCGTTTCGCAGGGTGCCGAGCTGGTGGATCCAGCGGGTCTGCGCGCGGTCGGCGGGCACGAGGGGCAACTGGTTCTCGGCGCTCTCCAGCAGGAACCGGGCGCCGTCACGCACCTCCTCGAACGCGTGGGCGGTCTCGGCGTCGCGCCGGCTCTGGCGCAGGCCGTACGCGTGGTCGTCATAGGGCCAGCCGTCGAGGTCGGTGTGCAGGTCGGAGTAGGAGTTCCAGGCGTCGAGAATCCTCTTGGCCTCGCCGATGTACCGGTCGAGACGGCGCAGGAACTCGTGCTGGGCGTGGGGATCGGGGGAAATGAGCGAGGGGCCTTTCGGGTTCAGCGGCGTACGGCCGGGCGTGGAGTGGGAGTGGTGGCGGTCGGCGTGCCACTCTGTGCGGCAGCGCGGCGGGCCTTGCGGGCGACGGCGCGCACGGCCTTCAATCGCGCTTCGTGTTCGGCGGCTATCTGCTCGGCCTGCGGACCGCGTTCCTGCTGGGTGACCAGGTGGAAGTACGGGACATCTCCACGGCTGCGCTGGACGGGTTCGTCGCTGGCCAGGGCCGTGGTGAAGGCGGCGAGCAGGTGCTGGGGCATGTGGTCATCGAGCCACGCCCGCCATACCCGTTCGTGCCGCTCACCGAAGGTCGCTTCGGCCAGCCAGTGGAAGCCCAGGGATTTGTCGTTCAAGCGGCGCAGGTGCAGGCGTCCGTCGGGGTGGGAGGCGTTTTCGTTGCCGTGTGCGTCGCGCTGGTAGCGCCAGCCCGCCGCGGTGAGCAGGGGCCAGATGTCCTCGGTGTGCTCGGGTACGGGTCCGAGCAGGGCGTCGGTGAGTTCGGCGAGAATCTCCACAGGCGTGTGCGCTCCGAACTCGCTGTGCCAGCCGCCCTGTTCGTGCTGCCCGGAGATGCTCCACCATGCGCCGTACGGTCCCGGCTGGGGCTCCAGCACCAGGCTGTGGCTCCGGTCGGGGCTGGCCAGGACGACGTGCGGGAAGTCCGGGTCGGACAGGTTGTGCCATCCCGCGGCCCGCAGTGTCTGGGTGATCCGCCGGGGATCACCGCCGCCGGCCAGGTACCGGGGGCGGGTCTCGAACCAGATCAGGCCGTGCGGGTCGTTGGCGCGGCTGGGGATGTACGGCCGCGTCACCGACGCGCTCCCCGGACGGCGCGTTCGTCCAGCGCGGCATCGGTGTCGTCGCCGGGTGTCGGGTGTGCCGGTCTCATCGCTCGACCTGCGACGTGGCGTTACGGGTGAAGTGCTGGTGCAGGCGGGGGAGGTCCCAGTGCAGGATGTGCCAGTCGGTGGCCTCCTGGGCGGCTTCCCGCAGGCCGTCGATGATCAGGCGTATCTCGTCGGTTGTCGGGTGGCCGGTCTGGTCGGACGCCAGGCGGGCGGCGTCGCGCAGGATGTCACCGAGCAGGACCGGAACACCGGTGTGCTCGTTGAGGAGCGGACCGAGCAGCGGCAGGGTGTCGGCGACCGGCGGATCGCCGCGCAGGTAGTCCTTGACGTCGGCGAGGGTGCTGGTCGCCTGTGCGATCTGGCTGAGGTCGGGAGTGGAGAAAGCGGGCAAGGCTGCCCTCCTTCCAAAGGGGGAAGCGGTGGTTCGCCGTGTGGTATCGACCGGGCGAAGAAGACCTGGCTCGAGCCGGCCGGTCCGGTCCGGGCTGGGTGCAGGTGCCCGTTCAAGAGGTCAGCGGCGGGCAGCCGGACGCGCGGTGACCGATGGCGCAGGGACGGCCGCGGTTGTGGTGCTGTGCCGCCGGGCTGCGCGGGCCTGGGCGCGCAGAGAGCTGAGACGCGCCTTGTGGGCCTCGATGATCTGCTCCGGCGTGACCGTGCTGCGCTGCTGGGTGACGCTGTGGTGGGCGGGGCGGTCGTACATGCCGCGCTGGAGCGGGGCGGTGTCGGCGAGCGCGGTGACGAACGCCGTGACCAGGTGGACGGGGGTGCCGGCATCGAAGTGGGCGTGCCACAGTCGGGAGCGAGGCCGGTCGGGGTCGCAGACCTCTACGTGCCAGGCTGCCCGGGGGCCGTCAGGCCGGTCGGCGTGCCGTTGGACGCGGCAGGTCGCATCCGGTGAGCTGGCCGCTTCACGGGCATCGATCAGCCATCCGGCGGCGTCCAGTACGTCAAGGGGTGTGCTGTGCCGCTGTGGTGGAGGGGCGATGAGGGCGTCGGTGAAGGCGCCGAGGATCTCGGCGGGCACGAGTTCGCCGAACCCGGCGGCCCAGCTCCGTTCGGTGTCGGTGGGCTCGGCCCACAGCTGCCACCAGGCGAGCATCCCGTTCCCCGGGGTGAAGTCGAGGCGGTAGCGGTGGTCGGGGCTGGTGAGGACAAGCTGGGGGCTGAGCGGGTCGGAGGTGCGTTTCCACCGGGCGGCGGCCAGGCCGTGGGTGACGTGGCGGGCGTCACCGGGGCCGGCGAGGTGCCGCGGGCTGGTGTCGAAGGGGATGCGCCACTCGTGCGTCCTGGCGAACTGCGCGAGCTGCTGGTCGCTCACCGGCACGCGCCGCACCCTGGCTCACTCGGCGGCGTGGACGCGTACAGGGAGCGCAGGCCGTCCAGGACGTAGTGCAGGGTGTGCTGGTCGCTCTGCTCCCACGCGGCGCTGCGCAGCTCCTTGATGAGGAGGTCGACGGCCAGGCGGTGTGAGGTGTCCGGGCGGTGGGTGTGCACGGTGCGGGCGAGGGCGCGCAGGGTGCCGGCGAACTGGACGGGAAGACCGGTGGACTCGTCCAGCAGCGGCTCGACCAGGGCGAGGGCCTCGGTGGGGTCCGGGGCCTGGCGCAGGTACTCGGTGAGACGGGACAGGGTCTCGGTGACGGCGTGTATGTCATCCGGGGTGAGGTCGGGCACGAAACTCCTGGGAGGGTTGGTCAGTGGCGTGCGCGGAAGGCGCCGGTTTTCCGCGGTGTGGTGGTGGGGCGGGTGCCGCGCGCGGAGTTGCGGGCCCAGGCGGCGGCGCGGGCGGCGGTGATCCGGGCCTGCTGCCAGGCGCCGAGCTGGGAGGGCAACACGGACACGGAGGTGGTGTGGATCGTGCTGCTGTGCGGGACGCGTCCGCGTGGGCGCATCACGGGCTCCGGCGAGGCCAGCGCCGTGGAGAACGCCTGCAAGAGGTGCAGGGGGGTGCTCGCGGAAAACTGCGCGGTCCAGCCGTTGCCCTGCTCGTCCCGCGCGCCCGACCACCACACCGCGTTTCCGTCACCGTCCTGCCGGAAGTGGAGCCACGCCACCTCGTCGGGACTGGTGGCGGTGTAGTGCCGGCCCTCGGCCCGCGCCACCCAGTCCTGCTGGGCCAGGGGCGCCCAGACGTTGGGGGCGTGCGCGGAGCGGGGCTGGGTCAGTGCGTCGGTCAGCCCGGCGATGATCTCCACCGGCGTCTGCCGGCCGAACATCACCCACCACTCGGCCTGGTCCCCGCGCGCCGTGGCCTGGATCAGCCAGCCGCCCGGCTGGACGTAGGGGTCGTAGGTCAGGCGGATCGCGCGGTCGGTGCTTTCCATGACCAACGGCCCGCCGGTCTTGGACTTGTCCCGCCAGCCCGAAGCGCGCAGGAACTCGGAGACATGCCGGATGTCCCCGCCGCCGGCCAGCGCCCGCGGCTGGATGAGGTAGTGCTGCTCGGCCTGCTCGCCCGGCCCCCAGCCCGGCCAACGACTCTTCCTCACCGGTGCCGCCTCGCGACCAACGGCGCGGGCGATGCGGGCCGGGCCTCCGCGCTACCGCCCGGTGCGCCTGCCAGGGCGAGCGTGTCCTTGTGCTCATCGAGGTCGACGCCGATGCTGTGCAGCTCGTTCACGGCCCGGCCCAGGGCCAGACACACCTCCGGCGGTAGCACGCCGCGCTCGGCCTGGTCCCTGGCGATACGGGCCCCGGTCTCCATCAGAGAGGTGAAGCTGTCCAGGAGGCTGTCGTCCGGGTGTAGGACGCGCGAGACGGCGTTCAGAGCCTGGTCGGCGGGCAGCTGGTCGAGGAGGCGGGACATCTGCCGCATCCACAGGGCGATCTGGTCGGCCAGCACGACGATGCGCGGGTTCGGGTAGGGCATGCTCCTCCAAGAGCGAGTTCGAAGATCAGCGCCGGCCGGGCGGGTATCACCGGGCGGGGCCTCGGCGCGCGCACCGGCACCGGCCAGCCGATGGAGGCCGATGGGGATGCAGGCGCGCAGGTAGCGGCGGAACAGGGCGGTCGCCAGGCGTGGTGTGAGGTGCTGGCTCATCGTCGGGGGCGTTACGGGGGTACTCCAGTGGGGCAGGACGCGGTGGGTGACGGCTCTGGCCTGGCCGGGAGCCTTCAGGTCTCATGGAGCGCGCCGGGGGGATGTACGGGTGCGGGCGGGAGCGGCAGGCTTCGGCGCATGTGTGGTCTGCCGGGACACGCTGGAGGAGAGATCCCGCACGGCCTGCTGGTAGGCGGCCTCGTCGAACACCTCGGGCGTGCAGTTGACCGTGTACCCGGCCAGCAGAAGGGCGGGGATCGCGCGGCTCGCCAGACGCTGCTGCCCGGCGCTGTCGAGGTTTTCAGGCACCTCGTGCCAGGTGTAGACGGGACCGGCGGTGCGGATCTCGTGCCTCTCCAACCCGAGCCGGTCAAGCAGGTCGAGCAACGTCTCGGGCGCGGCCTTCCGGGTAACGGCGTAGATCGTGGGGCTCAGGGCCTTGCGGTAGATCTCGACGTCCGTGCCGTACTCGTCGGCAAGGTTGCCCAATGTAGCTCCTCGATAGTGGCTATCGGATTTGGCTGCGCCGGGCCCTGCGCTTTGAGCTGGGCGGTGGGCGTGGACGATGCCGTTACGGAGGTGAAGGATCTGGTCGGCGGCCCGCGAGAGCGCAACGGCCGTGTTCATGAACTGTCTGACCTGTTGCGGGTCCGCGCCGCCGGAGAGGGATTCGGCGCAGATGACTGCGACGGCCTGCCGGATGAGTGGCAGCAGTCCCTCACCGGGACCGGCGATCTCGGTCAGCAATACCGCCCGCTCCCGCGCGTCTGAGGCGTCACCGGCCCGTTGCGGCAGCTGTACGAGGTACCGTAGCGCGGCTTCCCGGTCACTGTCCGGTACGGCCAGGTCGTTCAGGAACGGATCGAGGTGAACGCTGTAACCAGCGGCGAGCAGGACATGCGAGGCGGCCGTGGCCCTGCGGCGTTGCTCCTGAACGGGCAGGTGGTGGGGAAGGCGGTGGTAGGTGCCGCGGGGGCCGAGGGCATCGAGGAAGCCCGCTCGCTGAAGAATCCCGGCCGCCTGGACGGCGCCGCCCAGGGCGAGGACCAGCCCGGTCCGTGTGTCCTTGGTGATGGTGACGTAGTCCAGGACGTAGAAGTCCGGTTAGGCGTGCTTCACCGCGATCGGGCCGCCGATGTTCGGGCCGGGGCCGGCGGGGCGGACGGCGCGGTGGCGGTCGGGGTGATCCGGCCCGAGGGGTGCTGGAGCGCGGTGGCGATGCCGTGGGCGCGCAGCTGCCGGCCGGCTTCGCGGACGGCACGGGCCTGCTCGACGGTGTCGTCGCCGGACAGTCGGTAGACGCCGGTCTGCTCCTGCTGGACGAAGCCGTTGGCCACCAGCACGCTCGCCGCCGTGTCCCCGGCGGGGGCGGCGGCGAGGCTGCCGTCCGGCTGCCAGGTCAGCACGAGACGGTCCGGCTGCGAGGGCACGATGGCGTCGAGGGCGTTGTGGCGGACCTGGGCGAGGGCGGCCTCGTAGCGGGGGAGCAGGTCACCGGCGGCCTGCTCGGCACCGAGGAAGGGATCGTCGGCCACCGCGATCCCGTTCGGCTCGGCCACACCGCGGTACGCCTCGTCGGGCAGGTCACGCGGGGCGATAGCGGCGATGAGGAAGCCGCCGAGTTCGTCGTACCGGTCGATGACGACGAGCTGGGCGCCGTCCGGCCGGGACAGGACGGCCGCCTGCCGCAGCGGGTGCTCGGCGAGGGAATCGGCGACGAGGTCCAGGTCCCAGATCCGCTCGTCCAGGGCGGCGAGGGCCTCGGAGTGCCCGGCGGGGTGGTGGGTGCTGCTCCAGGGGCCGGGCAGTTCGCCGGCCAGGACGTCGGCGAAGGAGGCGAGACGTTCGGAGTCTTCGTGGTCGTGCATAAGGTCCTTGAGCGAGAAGGTCGGGGGAGGGGGGCGGGATGTTCAGCGGCGCGGTCCGGCGGCCATGGGCGGTGGAGGGACGGGGAGGGCGCGCGGCGGGGGCGGGCAGGCACACACGGCGGACCGTTCGCGCTCCCCGGCGGGGACCTCTCGGGTGCACTGGGTGCGGCCGGGGTGCGGGGCGTGCCGGTCGGCGAGGTTGTTGCGGGTGTGGAGGAGGTCGGTGTGGATCACACGCAGGGTTTCCTCGGCCAGGTGGCGCAGCCGCCGTGCGGTGTACGGGTCCACTGAGGTGCCCAGACCGTCGTGGAACTCGGCCGCGGCGATGAGGATGTGACTGACGGCGGTGAGGATGCCGTCGCAGGGGGCGGTCAGCTCCGTCAGGATCTCGGCGGCCTCGTCGGTGGTGGTGGCCTGCCGGAGGCGCTCGGAGAGGTGGGCGACCGATTCCCCCAGCGTCTGGTACCGCAGGGGGCGGTGGTCGGTGTCGAAGTCCGCATCGCAGTCGACGTGGTATCCGGCCGCGCGCAGCCGGGCCACCGCCTCGGTGGCGAGATCTGTCTCTCCGTCCCGGGGAAGGCCGGCGGGGGCCCGGTGGTAGGTCTCGTGCAGGCGGTGGACAGGCACGAAGCCCGCGCGCTGCAGGATGCTGTGGGCTTCAAGGTCACCGTCGCGGGCGAGGACCTCTTCGGAGTCCGGGTCGCGGCGGATGGTCAGGTGGCGGTCGGACAGAGGCAAGGGGGAGTGTTTCTCCTACGGTGAGCGTTCGTCCGCGGCCCGGGCAGCGGGCACGACGGGGACTGCCGGGGCCTGGCCGGGGCGGGTGGTCAGATGGGTCGCGGTGGCGTCGAGGTCCTGCTGGATGGCGTGCAGGCGGTGGGCGATCAGCTCCAGGCGGTGCCCGATGTCGGGGCCGGTGCCGGGCTGGAGCGCTGCCCGGTGTGCGGTGTGCTCGACCAGGGCGCGCACGGCGGCCAGCGGACCGGACCGCTCGTCGGCGAGCTGAGCGAGAACGCCGGCCAGTTGCGTGGATGCATCCGGGACGACCCCGGCCAGGCGCCGACGGCCGAGTGCGGGGGCGGGAGCGATCAGGCGCAGGTCCTGCTCGATGCGCCGGGCTTCCGCCGCCAGCCGTTCCGGCAGATTGGTGGGCAGATCCTGCCAGACGCCGTCCAGCCGGATGAGGTTGGCGATCACATCCAGGCGCCCGGGCCGCGCCTGGACAGCGATCCAGCGGCAACCGGCCGTGTCACCGGGGTTCTCGAAACCTGCCGCGCGAGCGAAACGGTGGGCGATCTCGGACCACTCCGCACCGTTCAGGCGGCGGTCATCGGGATGGAGCCGGACATCGAGGTGGACGACGGCCATCCGGTCACCGGCGGGGCCGGCGGCAAACGGGTGCTCCAGCAGCGGGTCTTCGAGGTGCTCGGCCCACTGGGCGGCCGTCCACGCCGAGGTTTCGCCGTCCAGGAGGTAGGCGTCCAGGGCCGGCCAGTAGGCGACCACCGTATCCTTCGACAGCACCTCCTCCGCGCTCACCACGCGCCCCAGGGCTTCGTCGAGCGGACCGTGCGGGGTGACGGAGGGTTCGTTGAGACGGGGAATCATGCTGGTACGGCTCCGGTGAAGGTACGGGGTACTGCTCGGTGACGGCCAGGGGCCGCACGTCCGCCACGGTGAGGGCGTGGCCGGGACGGCGGGCGGCCAGGGTCACCGGCCGCTGCGGGCGTCGGCGACGTGGACGAGCTGACCCAGGGCCGTCGTGGTGTACCAGCCGCAGTCGATGATGGCGTCGGCATGGCCGGCGTACCTCGGCAGCAGGTGGTCCTCCATGGCGCGCTGGAAGATCAGGCAGTCCGGGCAGCGCCGCGAGAGGTGCACCAGGTAGCGGGGGTGGGCGGTGATGAACGTCTGGGCGCCACCGTTGGGATCGCGCAGCCGCCATCCGTCCTCGTCGGTCGGGGTGTGCCAGGACGGGGCGACAACCCGCATCGCGTCCCCGCACAGCCGACCGTCGGCGACGCCCTTGATGACCATGATCTGGTCACCGGCCCCGAAGTGCTCGTGGGTGATGTCCCGGGCGGGCGTGAGCGGATCGGGGGTCGGCGCGAAGGCGGGAGTGGACGGCGGGGTCCAGGGCGGTGGGAGCAAGGCGGATCCTTCCACACGGTGCGTGTAGCGGCGGGAGGATCAATGGTCCGCAGGATCGCCGGTTTGGCTAACCGGCGATCTGCGGCTATGTTCCGTCCGCTTTCGACAGCAGCACTTCCGCGGACCAGCCCCGTGACACCGCGCGTCCAAGCCGATTGGCGACGCCCGTCGGCCCAGTGGGCCGACGGATCGAGGAGAGTCACGAAGGCGTCAAGGAGATCCTGGACGCCCTGCGTGGGCTGAACCCAACACCGGTGGCAGCTGCCGCCGGGTGCAGCCCGAGGTGGCCAGGAAGATGATCTCCGCCAGGCATTCACGGTCCCCGGCCCGCCGCCCTGCGGGTGTATGACCTCCGTCGGCGGGACCACCCGCCGAAACAGCGTTCACAACTCGTCCGGCACCAACCGCTCGACCAGGTCCGTCATGCACGGCTCAACGAATGAGGCCGCCATCAGAAACGAAGTCTTACCAGGACCGGCCCAGGGTGGCACCTGACGATTATGTGATCTGGGTCGCACGAGAGCGTCCGTTGTGGATCCATTAGTCGCTGCAGTTGCCGATCAGAGGGCAGCCTGCAAGATGCCCGAAGTACTGCTCACGTAACCGTACTTGATGTGGAATAGGCACCTTGCGACACGTCGCGGCGATGAGTGGCCCGATGGGATCCGTGCCTTCCTGGCGGCTCTAGCCTGCTGTCTTCCTCCTTCTGGCCGCGCATGGTTGTCGGTGCCACTGTGTAACCTCCCGCGGTGATCATTGACAGAGACGCGCGCGTAGTCCCCCCGCGATATACCGGGAAGGAGCAATGTGCGCTGATGGGCTGGGCGATAGGCCAAGCCGACCGCGACGACATGTTGGCGATCTTGGTGTGGAACGCCGAGTGTCGTGCGGTCAGAGACATACGCGACGGCTGGAAGGCTCACGCCGAGAGAATCAAACGTGAGATGGACGAGGCGGAGACGAGGGCAACGCGCGGAAGGTGGAGCACGGGTCCAGGCAGTGCCGTGCGGCGGTCGGCCGCAGCCGCAGCTTCAGCGCTCAAAGAATCTTTGGAGCCCGAACTGAAGGAGGCCCATGCGGCTTCCTCGGAATGTGTCGCGCTGTATGAGGCCATTAGTGGCAGGATCGGAAAAGGCAAAACGCTCGGCAAGGCCAGCCGCAGGGAGACCGAAAACTGCGGACCCTTGTGGCAGTTTCTCCAACAGGCGGAGGAGCGACTGGCTGCCCTGCTTGACCAAGACCGTCAGCGTCTTCACACACTGGCGCTGCGGGAGCGGTCCTGTACGGCTGAAGGATCTCAGGATGTGGCTGCCCTCGACGCCTTGGACGAAGGTGAACGGGAGGCTTTCGTTCAAATGGTTCGAGATTTGCTGGAGGCGGAAGGGAATTCCCTATTGTCACCTGATGCCCGCTCGCCCCGAATGGACCTCTTTCGCGCGCCTTCAGGTCGCATGGTGGGGGTAAGGGTAATGCATCACCGGTTTGAGCGCGGCGATGCGTCGCGGGGATGGGTTTGGTTCTCCAGCGTCCCGCAACAGGCGGAGCGCGACAGGATTGCCGCCGCCGCTGATGCGGTGGTCTTGATAACCAACATTGACTACAACCATATGGCCCGTCGCTTCGCGAAGGCGCATGGCGTCATCTTGCTGGACCGCACAGACGTACGCAGGTGGATCGAGTGGGGAGTAACGCCTGACTTGGACGCGCAGTTGCCAAAGCGTGAGGTGGGCTGATGCACATCAACTGGAATAGCCGGGTATCCCTGCCCGTCTACGAAGAGCCCTGGCTCACACAAGCAGTTAGTGCCACCGTTCGGGAGGCCACGGATGACGACGCCTTGGCGGCGTTTCTGCATTTCTACGAAGGTGCCCTAGTTAGGCTAATCCTCGGAAAGCTGCAGGAATTTCACCGGCTGACGGAAGAGGAGCACAAGCGCGCCACAAAGCTCGGGCCGCGCCGGCCGGATTCTCCGGTGTGGGCTCAATTCCGCCATGTAGGCAGAGCGCTGGCTGAGGGCCTGTACGTGGAGTGTTCCTGGGCTAAGGAGGCAATGACGGCGGTAGAGAAGATATTGGATGGGCTCAGAGAAGAGGCTGGCGCAATCGCGGCAGGCCGCTTCCGTCGGACCCCGGACCTCGACTCCGGGATAGAAAGGGCTATCGGGCTGGAGCGCGAGCTTGAAGAAGCCAGACTTCGGTTTGCCGCCGCGATGCAGGAACATGCCCGACAGGTGCACGGACTGGCCCTGCGGGAGGAGGAGTTTCGGATCTTCCGTGCCAGCGCGGGGAGCATCACTATCGCCCAGCTGCATGCGATGACACCGTACGAGTTCGAGCATGCTACGGCAGTCCTTGCGCGCCGGGATGGGTACAAAGTCGTCCGCGGCAAGGGAGGATCCCGCGACCTGGGAGCCGACGTGATCGCACTGACCCCGGACGCTCGGAAGATCGTTTTCCAGTGCAAGCACCGCCAGCCAGGATCTAGGGCGGTCGGATCCCGGGTGATCCAAACACTCAACGGGACAGCCCGTCCTGTCCACAAGGCGGATATCGTGGTTGCCGTCACCAATGGTTCGTTCTCCAAGCCCGCGAGCTCCCTAGCAGCTGAGCAAGGTATCTACCTGATGTGTGGCGATCAGCTGGAGCGGTGGGCTACGTGGGGAGTTCCCCTCCTGGAGGTTTTGGGCGATCCCGGTGAGGCAGGTGCCACGACCTGAAGTGCCGATGTCTACCGTTCCGGTGGTTCTGCCGAGGTGACCTTTAGACGTAGTCTCATTTGGTGAGTCGGCGGTAGCAGATGAGGCTGCAGGCGATGGCGGTGAAGGCCAGGAAGTGTTCGGCCTTGCGTTCGTAGCGGCGGTGCAGACGGCGGCAGCCGCCCAGCCAGGACATCGTGCGCTCGATAGTCCAGCGATGCCGGCCCAGCCGGGTGGAGGATTCGATGCCCTTGCGGGCGAGGCGGTGCCGGATGCCTCGCTTGCGCAGCCATCGGCGCAGGTGGTCGTAGTCGTAGCCCTTGTCCGCGTGCAGCTTGGCGTGCCGTCGTCTGCGCGGACCGCGGCGGGAGCGGATCGGCGGGTTGCCGCGCACGAGCGGCTCGAGTGCCTGACTGTCGTGCAGGTTCGCGCCGGAGATCCCGACCGAGAGGGGTAAACCGGTCCGCTCGGTGATCAAATGGATTTTCGAGCCCTTCTTGCCCCGGTCGACAGGGTTCGGACCTGTCAGGTCCCCCCTTTCAGGGCCCGCATGTTCACCGAGTCGATGGCGCACCGCGACCAGTCCAGCTCCCCGCGCGAGCCCAGTTCGTCGAGGATGAGGCGGTGCAGCTTCGCCCAGACCCGGGCGGCGGTCCACTCGGTGAAGCGCCGGTGTGCGGTCGGTCCCGACGGGCCGAAGACCGGCGGCAACTGCCGCCAGGTGCAGCCCGTCGTGGCCACGAAGATGATCGCGGCCAGCACTTCGCGGTCACCGTACCGGCGCCGACCGCCGCCCTGCGGCCGCGTCGGGGCAGGTGGGGCCACCCGCTGGAACAGTTCCCACAACTCGTCCGGCACTATGCGCTCGACCATCACCACACGGTGCACACTACCCAGCACCCCAAATGAGACGACGTCTTACTGAGGTTGAACTCGTGGTGTCGTAGGGGCTGACGGCTGGCCGTCTGCTGCGGTATCACCGGGGCATGCGGTATCCACAAGGGGGCGGGCTGACCGTCGAACGGCAGCAGTTCCGCGAGGAGTTACGGCTGAAGGCTGCCGAGAGGTTCGCCCAGGGCGAGGCGAGCTCGCTGATCGCCAAGGACCTGCGGGTCAGTGTCCGCTCGGTGCAGAGGTGGCGGCAGGCGTGGGACGAGGGCGGTCCGCGTGCCCTGCGGTCGCAGGGACCTGCGTCGCTTCCGAGGCTGAGCGAGAAGCAGTTCGCTCAGTTGGAGGCGGAGCTGGCGAAGGGGCCGGCCGCGCACGGCTGGGAGGACCAGCGGTGGACGCTGGCGCGGGTCAAGACGGTGATCGGCCGGCGCTTCCATCTGACCTACACGATCCAGGGTGTGCGCAAGCTCCTGGTGCGTAATGGCTGGTCGTGCCAGGTGCCGGCCCGGCGGGCGGTGGAGCGGGACGACGAAGTGGTTGCCGGGTGGGTCAAGGAGGTGTGGCCCTGCGCGGAAGACTCGCGGCGGTGAGTGGAGCCTGGCTCGTCTTCGAGGACGAAGCCGGATTCTCCATGACGCCGCCGCAGGCGAAGACCTGGTCGCAGCGCGGGCGGACCCCGGTGGTGAGGGTCCGCGGCCGGTCCCGCAGACGGATATCCATCGCGGCGCTGACCTGCTACAAACCCGGCCACCGGTCTCGGCTGATCTACCGGCCGCGCCGGGACGACGGCCGACGCGACGGGCGCAAGAGCTTCTCCTGGCGCGACTACCGGGACCTGCTGACCGCCGCCCACCTGCAGCTCGGCGGCCCGATCGTGCTCGTCTGGGACAACCTCAACGTGCACAAGGCCGCCGACCTGCGCGCGTGGGCGGCAACCCGGGACTGGCCGACCATCTACTACTTGCCGTCCTACGCACCCGACCTCAACCCGGTCGAAGGGATCTGGTCCCTTCTGCGACGCGGCTGGCTCTCCAACGGCGCCTTCTCCACCCCCGAACACCTCGTCCAGCGCATCCGACGCGGCCTACGGCACATCCAGTACCGCAGCGACCTCATAGACGGCTGCCTCGCCGAGACCGGCCTGACCATCAGACCCGCCTGAGCAACCCCACGACATCACGAGTTCAACCTCAGTAGGAGCCCGGCTATACCCCCGCGGCATCGCCACGGCTACCCCGCAGCACTTCACCGTGGCCTCCCCGAGCGCCAGACCGCGGACTCTCGGGAAGTTCCCCGCCCCCTTCACAAGGCGAAGACGCACCGCATCCAGCCCAGATCCGCCAGGTTCGAGCTGGTGTGGATTCAGGGAGTGTCACCACCGGTTCCTCGCGTACTCCTTTCCGTCTTGCTTGCCGGGCCCGCACCATCTGGCAGTGCTGATACGTCCCGGCTTTGTCAGGGCCGCTTGTCATCCTTTCCGGCATCTCCCGGAAAGGACTGCCCCCAGCTTCAATCACCCTGCTGCGACAGGGTGATGGTGGTGGTCTTTCACCTCCACTCGAACAACGTGCGCTTCACGGCGCACCGGCCTCTGTCCACAGGGCCGGACGCGCACCGCAGGGCAACCGGCCGGGCGCAGCAGGCATCCGGCCAGCGAACAGCAAGGAGCCGTTATGGAAATGACGTCGCCGAAGGTGCCCCAGCTCGCCCCGGAGCGGATCCTGCGGGCCGCCGACTACGTGGAGCTGGTCTGGCAGGAGCAGGGCAGCGAGGAGGAGAAGGCCGCGCTGGAGGAGTTCCACGCCGACGGCCCCGAGCTGGCGCGGCTGATCGGTGAGTACGGTGCGCTGCTGCGGCCGGCTACCTCACCGCCGTGCCCGATGAGCACGCCGACTGCGGCTTTGGTGGCTCGGCCGTGCAGGCCGGTCGCACAAGCCCAGCGGTCGGTGTGCGTCGTACCCCCTCGGGGTCCAGTTGGACGAGCGTGTGGGGTCAACCTGTGGCGGACACCAGGCCGATCCGGTAGGCGAGGACGACGGCCTGGACCCGGTCGCGCAGGCCGAGTTTGGCCAGGATCCTCGACACGTAGGTCTTGACCGTCTCGGGGGTGATGAAGAGCTGTGCGGCGATCTCCGCGTTCGACAGCCCCTCGGCGATCTGCCGGAGCACTTCCAGCTCGCGTGGGGTCAGGGCCCGTACCACGTCCTGTCTGGCCGGCCGGGATGTATCGGCCGGGTGCAGGTGTTCGGCGAAGTGGCCGATGAGCTGGCGGGTGACGGCGGGGGCCAGCAGGGACTCGCCCCGGGCGACCGTCCGGATACCGTTCACCAGCTCCGCCGGGGGCGCGTCCTTGAGGAGGAAGCCGCTGGCCCCGGCACGCAGTGCGTCGTAGACGTAGGCGTCGACGTTGAAGGTGGTGACGACCAGCACCTTCGGCGGTGCCTCGGCGTCGGGGCCGGCCAGTTGCCGGGTCGCCTGGATGCCGTCGAGCAGGGGCATCCGGATGTCCATCACCACCACATCGGGACGCAGGCGCCTGGCGGCCTGGACCGCCTCGTGCCCGTTCTCGGCCTCTGCGACGACCTCCATGTCGGGCTGGGCGGAGAAGATGGTGACGTAGCCGGTGCGCACCAGTGCCTGGTCGTCGCAGACGAGCACACGGATCGGTGGCGGCGCATCGCTCACGGGGTCACTCCGATGCGGGCTTGGAGGGAATGGTGGCGTGGACCTCGAACCCGCCTTCGGGCCGGGGTCCGGCCTCCAGTTCACCATCGACCGTCCGCGCCCGTGCACGCAGGCCCGCAAGTCCACGCCCGCCGACCGAGTCCGGTTCGTGCGCGGCGGCTGCGGCCGGCGGCAGGGCGGTGGGCCCGTCGGTGGTCACCTTGATGTCGATGCGTTCCTCGCCGTACCGGACGAGGACCTGTGTCGGCTGCCCGGCGGCGTGTTTCATCGCGTTGGTGAGCGCCTCCTGCACCACCCGGTAGGCGGCCAGCTCCACGTCCAGGCGCTGCGCCCGCCGCTCGCCCTGCTCATCGAACTCGACCGGCAGGCCCGACCTGCGGGCCTGTTCGACCAGGTCTGCGAGCCGGCCCAGGGTGGGTGCCCGGTCCGCGCGCGCCGGGTCGGCGGACGCTGACTGGCTGGTCGCTTCCAGCACGCCGAGCAGGTAGCGCAGCTCTGTCAGCGCCCGGCGGCCGGTGTCGCTGACGGCCGCAAGTCCTTCGCCGGCTTTGTCCGGTGCGGTGGTGAGCAGGAACTGTGCCGCGTCCGCCTGGACCACCATGGCCGTCACATGATGGGTGACCACGTCGTGCAGCTCGCCGGCGATGCGTGCCCGCTCTGCGGCCGCGGCCACTTCGGCGGCCAGCCGCCGCCGCTGCTCCTCCCCCGCCCGCCGTGCGCGCACGGTGCTGCCCACCAGCCAGAACGCGGCCACCGTGAGATAGAAGGCGAGATAGTCACCGATGGTCTGCGGTGAGCCGAGGTGGTCCAGGACGAGGGCCAGTACCCCGTAGCCCGCGCTCACCACGCCCGCCAGATGCCGGCGGAAGCGAACCTGGTGAGCTCCGGCCGAGTACAGGGCCAGATACAGCCCCCAACTCGCCAACGTCGTCGCGAAGCCCAGCGCCTGATATACGGCGAACGCGGCCGCGACGACAGCTAGACAGAGCGCGGGCCATCGCCGGCGGGCCGCCAGCGGCAGGGTCTGGGCCAGGATCAGCGCGATACTCAGCGCATTCGTCGGCCGCTCGGGCAGATCCCCGATCTGCCCTCCGATGGTGGACAGGGTCGGCACGAACGCCAACAGGGGCAGCACCAGGGCGAGGACGCCGTCCTTGAGGAAGCCGTCCCGCTCCTGCCACCGCTCGAACACCGCCCCCAGCAGCGCACGGCTGCTGAAGGGCGCCTGGCGGGATATCACTACCGTCTCCTCCGGTCAGCCGGCCTGGATGCGTCGTGCGGATCGGCGGGGCAGCAACCTGCCGCCGCGGCGGGCGAGGACGAACATGCGGACGGCGAGCAGCACACCGATGACGACGGGCACCAGCGCCGCCTCGAGGCCGAAGCCACCGCCGGTCAACACGGCGGAACCGTGCACGTCGACGGTGAACAGGCCCTTGGAGGCGTGCCCGGAGACCGGGATGCCGAGCAGCTGCTCGGTGGTGTTCCAGGCGAAGTGCAGCCCCGCGACGAACCAGATGTTACGCCGCCACAGGAACGCCGCGCCGAGCATCACGCCCGCCTCGGAAGCGATTGCCAACGCGCTCCACGCGCTGGCGCCCGGAGCGCCCAGATGGGCGATGCCGAAGAACAGCCCGGTGATCACGATGGCCGCCCGGCTGCCCCACAGCCGCTCCAGCGCCTGCAGCGCGAGACCGCGGAACAGCAACTCCTCGGTGACCGCGGCGGCGATCTGCACCATGACCGCAGACCAGAGGACCGCCATGACGCCATGGCCAGCCCAGGAGAACGAGTAGCCCCCCAACACCGTGATCAGCACGGCGGACACCACGACGAAACCCAGACCGATCGCGCCGCCGTACAGCGCCTCCCGGCCGGCTCCCCGCCGGGCGATCTCCGGCGTCGAGCGTCGCGCGACACGGCGCATGACCAACCAGTACACGGCCACCGCGGCCACCGCGCCCAGCACCGGAACCGGACCAGGACCCGTGGCGGTCAGGGTCGAGACCAGGCCGACGCCGACCAGGCCCGTCAGCATCCAACCGAGCTGAGAGCGGACGATGCGGCCGAGACGGCCGCCGCGGGCGTCGGGGGCGTCGGGGGCGTCGAAAACCGTGTCCGGGCCGGGGCCGTCGGCGTGCCGTGCGGTGGACGTACTCATGTGGCCTCCCCTGTCAGCGGTCGCACAGGTTGCGACCTGACAACCACGCTAGAAACCCGGCCCCGTCAGCGAATCGCCCGCAGATGGACAACTGCTGTAGCTCTCACGGGGGATGCGCCCCGGAAAAGGGATCAGCACGCGTACGGGAGGCGGGCACCATCATGGCCGCCGCAGCGGCGGTCCTGGCCGGACGGGTGGGACTGGGCGTAGCGGCCGAGGGCGGAGTCGTAGTAGGGGGCTCCCATCTTGTACAGGGCCGCCGGGTCAACGTACGCACCCGCGTAGCGGTACGGCCGGGGCACGGTCTCAGCGGTGGCGCCTCCCGCGGGGCGTGCCCGTCGGACCGTGCTCCGGCGTAGGCGTGCATCCGCTTGCCGCTGTCGTCGACGAGACCGAGTGGCCGCTGCGCGATACACCGATGCCCTACCTCGCAGGCAAGGCAACCGGTGCTTTCTAGACGATGTCTCATTTGGGTTTGTAACCTTGAGGCATGACGATCGTGGAGCGGCTGGTCCCGGAGGGGTTGTGGGAGTTGTTCCAGCGGGTGGTGCCGCCCGCGCCGACGCGTCCGCAAGGTGGTGGGCGGCGCCGGTACGGCGACCGTGAGGTGCTGGCGGCGATCATCTTCGTGGCCACCACGGGCGGCACCTGGCGGCAGCTGCCGCCGGTCTTCGGGCCGTCGGGGCCTACCGCGCACCGGCGCTTCACCGAGTGGAGTGCCGCCCGGGTCTGGACGAAGCTGCACCGCCTGGTCCTGGACGAACTGGGCTCGCGCGGGGAGCTGGACTGGTCGCGGTGCGCCATCGACTCGGTGAACATGCGGGCTCTGAAAGGGGGGAGCTGACAGGTCCGAATCCTGTCGACCGGGGCAGGAAAGGCTCGAAGATCCACTTGATCACCGAGCGGACCGGTCTGCCCCTGTCCATCGGCATCTCCGGAGCGAACCTCCACGACAGCCAGGCGCTCCAGCCCCTCGTCCGTGGCATCCCTCCGATCCGCTCCCGGCGCGGCCCGCGCAGGCGCCGTCCCGCCAAACTCCGCGGCGACAAGGGCTACGACTACGACGACCTGCGCCGATGGCTGCGCGAGCGCCGCATCCGGCACCGCATCGCCCGCAAGGGCATCGAATCATCCACCCGGCTGGGCCGGCACCGCTGGACCATCGAACGGACGATGTCCTGGCTGGCCGGCTGCCGACGCCTGCACCGCCGCTACGAACGCAAGGCCGAACACATCCTCGCCTTCACCGCCATCGCCTGCACCCTCATCTGTTACCGCAGACTCACCAAATGAGACGATGTCTTAGTGGAAGGGGTTCTCCGTACCGCGGTCCTTATCGGTGGCGGCGTCGAGGAGTTCGGGCAGGTCGGTGCCGTCGGTGTCACGCTGGTCGATCCACCATCCGGCCCGGGTGATGGTGCGGGCCTTCTCTTCCAGCTCGGCCCAGTCGGCGTCGTCCCAGGTGCCTTCGATGACGAGGGCGGTGTGAGCCGTGGTCATGAGCTGGTGGCGGGAGCTTTCGCCCCAGGCCAGGGCACGGTTGGGGCCTTCCAGCGGGGGCATGTCGAACTGGGCGGCCCACTCGGCGGCGGCCCGCTGTTCCTCGGCGCGCTTGGCGGCGAGCCACTCCTTCTTGGAGGCGGTGTCGTTGCTGCGGGCTGCCTTCCAGCAGTCCGTGCAGTCCCGTGCGGCGAGCCACCGGGCGAACCCGGCCCGCCGGTCGGCGGCGCGGTCGGACAGGTCGTGGACGACTTCGTGGCCGCAGGCGTGTTCGATGGTCCACTTCGTGCGGACAGCCATAGATCATTCTCCTTGGGACAGGTCGCAGGGGTGGAGAGGGAGGGAGAGTCCGCCGCAGCGCAGTCGGGCCTACGCCCGGCGGGTGGTGGCCGTGCTGCGGGCCGGTGGCGTGGCAGGCGTGGTGCTCACCGCGGGGCGGGGTCGTGTCCGGGGCGGCGCCGGGGTGCGGTGTGGGGCAGGATGCCGACGGTCGCGCCGAGGTCCTCGGCCGCGTCGTGAACTTCCTTGGTGAGGAAGGTCAGTTGTCGACCGAGAGCGGCGAGCCGGGCGCCGACCTGCTGGCCGCGGACGGTGTCCAGGGCGTAGGAGAAGCGGGCCGCGGTGCCGAGGAGGCGTTCCAGCCGGACCAGGGGGGGCCGGCTTCGTAGCCGGGCTGCGCGGCGGCGAGCAGGGCCTCGGAGACCTCGCCGGCGGTGCGGGCCTCGACCACCTCCTGGAGCAGCTCCTGTACGGGGCGCTCGGGCGTGGGCTCGGGCCGGTTGAAGCGGGAGGCGGCGTCCGGGCGCAAGACTCCGGACGGGACCGCGCGGGGCAGGGCCCGGCCGGCTGCCAGTTCGTCGTCGTAGTGCCCGATGACCTCCCAGCCTGATACGGCATCCAGGTCGCCGGCCAGGGCGATGACGGTGGAGGTGTCGTCCTGGACCAGGTAGGCGAGGGTGATGAGGCGGCCGTCGGCCGCGTACCAGGACTCGATCGGCTCCAGTCCGCCCCGCCGCCGTGCGGCATGGGCCTGGTCGGTCCACAGGCGCCTGTCCTCGGCGGACAGTTCGGGGCCGGGGCGATGGTGCTGGTCGGCGAGGTCGGCCGCGACGGAGCTGTAATCGGCCCAGAAGACCAGGTGCGGCCATACCGCAGTGTGTCGCTTACGTTGCTCGGCTGACCCCGCTTCGGCTGGGTGGGTCAGGGCGCGGGTGATCTCGGCGTGGGAGACGGCGAGGGCGTCCAGTAGGTCACGCCAGGCTTCGGTGTGCGGGGCCTGTGGCAGGTGATTGAGGCCGCTGCGGGCGGCGGTGAGCAACGGCTGGCCGTGCTCGGCGAGATGAATGGCGTAGGTGGCGAGGGCGGCCTGGGTGCGGCGGGCCCGTGCGGCGGTGGCGGCGTCGTGGTGGACGGTGCGGCCGTAGCGGTCCCGGGTGGCATCGAGCGCGGTGTCGGTCTCACGGTCGATGACTGCCATCCGCAGCCGGAATCCGCGCGCCCGGTTGGCGAGCTGTGCCGCGCTGGGCGGGGTGGTGTCAGGGATCAGGTTCTCCCGGCGGAAGGATTCAGCGGCGCTGGGGCCTGCTGGGCGGTGCTTGGGTGGTCATGGCCGGCGCTCGTGCGGGCGCGGCCGGTTCGTCGGGCGGGCTGTAGCGCAGGGCAGGGTCGAGGTGCACGCGGTAGCGGGCGGTGGAGAGCATGCCCGCCGCCCAGGTCGCGTGCCTGTTCTCCCAGTCGCGGCCGAGGTCGAACGGCAGCCGGACCCAGACCCGGCCGCGCAGCGCCGGCAGGAAGAGGAAACCCGCCCGGAGCAGGACCTCCTTGGCCACCGCGTCGATCCGTCCGCTGACTTCGACCTCGCCGCCCTGCCCGCGGGTGATGCGGATCGTCTCGTCGTCGGGTGTCATCGCGGCCGTCCCGTGTGCAGGTGGACGGTCGGGGCGTAGGCGGGCTTCGGCGGAATCGACCGTGGGGCGGGTGTGGTGGTGGGCGGCGTGGCACGGTGTTGCGGCGAGCGCATGGCTGCCGCCCGGGCGAACCGGGCGCGCCGCTCGGGCAGAGCGTGGGGCCGGGCCGGGCGCGCTGACCGCGACGGTGGGCCGGGGTCGAGACGGAGGTCGGCGTCCACCGTGTAGCCCAGGGCGCGTAGGTCGTTGACGGCGTGCCGGGCGCGGCGTGCACCGTCGCGGTCGGGCTCGGTGAGCCGGAACAGTGAGGGATGGCCGGGGACGGGCTCGAACTGCTCGCGGGTGAGGAACCAGTGGCCCAGGTGGGCGGGCATGGCCGCGGTGAACGCGGCGACGAAGCCATGTTCTGGGTGGGTGCCGAAGGCGAAGTGCGTGCCAGGGTCCAAGAAGGGGGGCCTTCCTAACGGTCAACGGCGGTGGGGGGGCGCCCGCAGGCAGGGCGCGGGGCGGTGGTGCGGGGAGCGCGGGTGTGGGAGGTGGGCTGGGCGCCGCGGCGCGGGCCTGGCGCAGGAAGCTGTCGCTGTGGGTGAGCCAGGTCGCGATCACCGGCCAGGCGCGCTGGTGGTATCCCCCGCCTCGTGCCGCCCGGGCGGTGTCGGACACCGCCACAGCGTGGTGGTGCCGTCGGGGTGGAGGTCCTCGCTCCACCCGGCGCACCAGCCCACCGCCGCCTGCTCCAGGGTGCCGAGCCGGGCCGCCAGCGCGCCGTCGGGAAACAAGTCGTCGTCGTCCGCCCAGTTCACATACGGGGTGCGGACGAGGTTGAGCGCAAGGTTGCGGGCGCAGGCCGCGCCGACGGGCCGCGGCAACGCCAGCGTACGCACCTGCGGATCAGCGGCCAGCGGGGCCGGAAGGCGCTCGGGGTCGGCGCCGTCGAGGGCGATGACGGCCTCCCACGGAACCCTCTGCCGGGTGAGGCTGGTGTGCAGGGCGGTCAGGAAGCCGAGGCGGTCCTCGCGCAGGCGGGTGGCGACGACGACCGTGATCACAGGCTGCGTGGGCAGGGCAAGCTCTCCAGAGTGCGGTACGGGGTGGTTCAGTGGCGCGCTGCCGGATGGGACGGCACCGGCGCGGTCGCGGGAGCGGCCGGCGCCGGCCCGGCTGTGCGGGCAGGCGTGGCGAGCGGCGACTGGGCGGGGACGAGCCAGTACTCGGGGTTGTCGCTGAAGCCGGTGAGGAGGTAGGTGTCCCAGCCGACGACCGGGCCGGCATCGGCGTACGGCACGCTGATCACCTCGATGCCCTCCGGGCGCAGGACGTAGCCCCACTCCAGGTCCTGGTCAGCCGCGTCCTTCTCGGTGACCGCCATACGGACCGGCGGCGAGCCGTCCGGGGTGATCAGGTGGTCCATGGTGCTGCTGGGCCACCGCTCGTCACCGGCCAGGTATTCGACGATGTACGGCGGCGCGCCGTCGAGGAGATCGGTGCCCAGCTCCTGCCAGCCGATGGCCACGTCGTCCACGAGATGCCGGGTCATGGCATCGAGGTCGCGTGCGAACCGGTACTGGAAGGAGGCCAGGAGCAGGGGCAGGGTCGAGGTCGGGTAGCCGTCCAGATGCACGTAGATGCCGTCGTAGCCGTTCGCGGTGGGACGGGCGATGAAGGAACGAGTCGACAGAAGAACTCCAAAGGGAGGTGGGGTCAGCGGGTCGGGGCGGGGCCGGCGGGCGGGGTGCTGGGCGGCGACGGGGGAAGGCCGGGCGCCTTCGGGCCCTGCTGTGGGCTGGGCGGGGCTGGTGCCGGGTCGTATTCGGCCCGCAGGATCGCCAGGTCTCCTTGGTAGGCGAGGGCCAGTACGGACAGGCTGTGGCTGGCCGCGGCCATCAGCATCTTCGGCGGTGACCCCGGCTCCGCCGTGCGGTTCTGGCCCCGCCATCGGGCGGCGGCCACGAGGTAGTCGCTGATTGCGTGTAGCAGGGGGTGGGCGGCGTCCAGCAGATGCTGGGTAACCGCGCTGGCCTGGGCGGGGGTCTCGGCGGCGGCGAGGGCGTCGAGATACGGGGTCAGGTCGGGGGTGGGCAGGTCCTGCTCGGGCAGCGGGTGCCGGGCCAGGAAGTCTTCGGCATCGCGCTTGGCCCAGCGCAGCAGGTCGTTGTCGGTGGCGATGCCGTAGCGGGCGGCGGTGATCTGGTCGGCGTCGCGGCCGACGTTGTCGTACAGCTCGAAGTCGGGATCTCGCAGAATCGGCTCCTGGAAGAAGAAGTCGGGGATGGTCGGGGTCGGCCGGTCGTGCGGCAGCCGCCGCACAGCAAGAGTGGGAAAGGGCGCGCACGGGGCCGTGGCCGGTCAGCGGGCGCGGGCCGGGGTCGCCTGCGGGGAAGGCGGGGCCGCAGCGGATTGCGGCGTGCGGGTGTCTGCGGCGCGACGCAACTGCTGGGCCGCGCGCACCAGCTTGGTGCGGGCCTCGGTGAAGTGTTCGGTGAGGCGCTGGTGTGCGGTTGCCGCGGCCTGGTTGCGGTCGCGTCCGGGGGCCTGGTGGGTGAGGTCGAACAGGACGCCGAGGTCGTGGACGGCACGGCCGAGGGCGGCGAGCGCGCCGCTGGTGGGTTCGGCGGCACGGGCGAGGACGAGCGTGGTGCGGCGCTGGGAGGGCGTGACCTGGTCCGGATAACGGGCCGAGGCCCGTTGGCGGAAGGCGCTCTCGCCGGCCAGGTAGCCCAGCAGCCGTGCCAGGTTGCGTATTTCGTCGTCCAGGATCTCGCCGATCGCTGGGTCGGCACGGACCTGGTCGGGCAGCGGGAACTGGTCGGCGATGGTGTTCAGCTGGTCGGCGATGCCGTGCAGCAGCATCCGCTGGTCGCTGTCGGACAGTCCGGAGGTTGGCACGTGAAGGGCCCGGGACCGCTATCGCCGCGCGGCCGGCGGCTGCTTCGGGGCAGGGGGCGCGCCGAGTGCCGGTGCCGTTGTGCGGGAGGGGGCAGGGAGAGTGGGGGCGGCGTGACGGAAGTTGACGCCCATGCCTTGGGCGGTCAGCTTCAGGAGCACGCTGTGGAGCAGGAGGGCGCGTGTCTCGGCGTTGTACGAGGCGGGCAGCACGAACGCCGCCTCGTCGGGGCTGTACTGGAAGCAGCACTGGTAGAGCACGGGGCGGGCCGTAGCGGGCACGCTGTCATACGGGGCGCCGACCACGCCGTCGGGGTACCAGATCAGAGTGAGCGACTCGGTGACCTCGGGTGCGGTGGGCCGGTGCGGTGGGTCCGGCTGGAGGCGCACCTTGTCGCGGACGGCGGCGAGCACGTCGGTGTAGTGGGGCAGGACGCGGCGGGTGACCTGGGCAGCGGCACGGACGGGATCGTCGGGTACGGAGATGCCGTTCGGCCCGTCGATCCCGCTGAAGTGGCGCGGTCGCACACCGTCGGGCTTCAGGGGCGCGACCAGGTACTGGCCCGACGAGCGGGGGCGCGGTATCACGATGAGCTGCTCGCCGGCGGGCCCGTCGAGGACGGTGATGGGGGTGTCGGGCCAGTCGAGCAGGGCGGAGTGCGCGTCGCCGCAGTCCCAGACCCGGTCTGCGAGGCGGCACTGTTCTTTGAACGGCAGGACCTCGGTGTCCCGGCGGGTCCATTGGCCGGGCAGGTGCGCGGCGAGGCCGGTGGTGAAGCTGGAGGCGTGCGGAGGCAGGTGGATTTCTCCTGGTGGTGAGGGCGGGCGGCCAGGGGCGGTTCAGCGGCGCGGTCCGGCCGAGGGGGCTCGTGCTGCGGTGGCCGTGGCGGAGGGCGCGCCCGGGTGCTCCGTGCCTGCCGCGGGAGGCGTGTAGTGGGCGCGGAGATTTTCCAGGTCGGCCTGGGCCACCTTGACCAGCGCGGTGCGGATGGTCTGGGCGGCTTGACGCAGCAGGCGCACCGACTGGGGGGTGTGCCGGTGCTCGGTGCCGGCCCAGAGAGCGAGGGTGACGAAGTGGCCGGCGATGTGATCGAGGACGGGTGCGGTGGCGGCGACCAGCTGGTGGGTGAGGACGCTGACCTCGGCGGGCGTCCGGGCGTCGGGGAGCGCCTGAAGGTAAGGCGTCAGATCCGGCAGCGCAACCGGCTGGCCGGGGAGCGGGTGGCCGGCCAGAAACGGTTCGGCGTCACGGCGGGCCCTGCGGTAGAGGTCTCCGGGCTCGGGGTGGTCGGGCGACCGCGGGGGTGGTTGGTGCGGCAAGGAGGCTTCCGTTGGGTAGACCGGGCTTCGGGGCAGGCGCGGTCAGGGGAGGCGACCGCCCGGCCTGGGTGGCGGAGGCGCCGGCGGGCCTTCCTGACGGGTGAGTGTTGCGGGAAAGCGTTGGAAGCCGAGGTGGTCGTCAAGTTCCTTGGCCGCGTCACGAAGGGATTCCGCCGTGTGCCGCAGGAAGGCGCGGGCTGAGGAGTGGTCGATGACCATGCGATCCGCGAGGTAGTGTCGGTCGGCCGGGTTGGCAGACCGGGTCATTGCCAGGGCACACTCCGCAGTCTCGGTGAAGTGCGTGGCCGCGTGGCTCGACAAGGTCGCCGCCGTGCCGAGATGCCTGAGAATGGTGCTGCCGGCGCGGGTGGTGTGGTGTGGGCTTCGGGCGAAGTCGGCAGTGAGCTGGAGCACCTCGTCGCTCGGTAACAAGTCGCGTGGGAAGTCGGGCTTCACGGGCCTCTTGGTTTTCAGTGCATGCGGGCGTCGGTGTCGAAGAGCGCCAGCTCATGGGCGTGGAGCAGATGTTGCACGATGAAGGACCTGCCGGCGACCTTCCACAGGCCGCGTCCGCGGTTGAGGTGGGCGATGGCGTCGACTTCGACGGAGGTCAGGCCGAGGAGGGAGGCGGCGGCGTGGAGCTGGTCGGTCTCCTGCCGGTAGATGATTCGGGTGGAGCAGTCGGCCAGGAGGCCCTCGGCGAGGGCCCGGCCTTGTGATCCGGCGTCGCCTGCGGTGAGCAGGTCGGACAGCCGGTGGATGACCATGAGGTTGGCGATGCCGAGGCCGCGAGAGAGTTTCCACTGGGCCTGCATGCGCTGGAGCAGGCCGACGTGGCGCATCAGCCGCCATGCCTCGTCGTAGACGATCCAGCGCCGGCCGCCGTGCGGGTCGGTGAGGGCGGACTCCATCCAGGCCGAAGCGCAGGTCATGGCGAGTACCAGGGCGGTGTCGTCACCGGATCCGCCGAGCCGGGAGAGGTCGATGGTGAGTATCGGCGCCCGCGGATCGAAGCGGATGGTGGAGGGCGCGTCGAACATGCCGGCCAGGTCGCCGTGCACGAGGCGGCGCACGGCATGGGCGAGGTCACGGGCGGCGTCGCCGAGGTGACCGGCCATCGTCCCGGCTGCCTCGTCCAACTGGGCGGGCTGGTTGAGAGCGGCGGCGACATCACCGAGCAGCGGTGTGCGGCCGGTGCCGGCGGCGTGGGTAACCGCGACGTCGAGGGCGACGTCGAGCGCGGTGTGCTCCATCGGCATCAGGTCCCGGCCCAGCACGGTGCGGGCCAGCGAGCCGAGCAGGAGAAGGCGCCGTTTGCGGATCTCGCCCTCCCAGTCGGCCTCGGCGATGCTGTCCGGGCGCGGGGCGGCGTCCAGGGGATTGAGGCGGCCGGGCAGCCCGGGGCCCAGGGCGACGCAGGTGCCGCCCAGCGCCTGGGCGACCGGGGTCCACTCACCCTTGGGGTCGCAGGGGACGTAGACGCGGTAGCCGAACGCGATCGAGCGCAGAGCGAAGCTCTTGGCGAGCGCGGACTTGCCCTGGCCGATCACTCCGGCCAGCAGCACGTTGGGGTTGGTGAAGCCCTCGACCTTGCCGTACAGCGCGAACGGGTCGAACACGAAGCTCGCTTCGGCGTGGACGTCGCGTCCGATGTAGATGCCTTCGGCGCCCAGACCGCCTTCGGCAAGGAAGGGGTAGGCGCCGGCCGCGATGGCGGTGGTCATGCGGTGGGCGGGCAGCCTCAGCCGGTTTCCGCGCGCCGAGGCCCGGCCGGGGCGTCCGCCCACCGGATAGACCGGCGGCGGTGCGTCGCGCTCGGCCGGACCGGCGGAGGTCCGGTCGGTGGTTTCGGTGCGGGCTTTCGCGGCGGCTTCGGCGAGCCGGCGGCGGGCGGCACGCCGGGCGGCGCGGTCGGTGCCGTGCGGGATGAACAAAGGAGAGGCGGAGGCCCGGCGGGCGCGGCGGGCGGGCCGGTGGTTCATAAGGGCGCCTCGTCTTCTCGGGTGGGGCTCACCGCACGCACGAGGTGGTGCGCGGCGTGCGCAGGTCGGTGGGGGTGGTCTTGCGGCGGACGATGTGTCCGGCCGCGAGGTGGCGCTGGCAGATGGTGAGGAACGGTGGCCCGTCGGGAAGCTGCTCGGGACGGCACGCCACCGAATCCTTCTGTGCGGTGGGCAGGAGGTGGAAGGCCGCGTGGACGTCGGTGGCGGCCTGCCACAGCCGGGTGTGCGCGGCAGCGAGGTGCCGGCCTGCTGCGGGGTGCGGGGGACGTGCCGCCTCGGCCAGCTGGTCGATCAGCCGGTGCAGTTCGGTGAGGTGGGCGTGGAGGGCGTCGAGCTGGGCGCGGTCCGGCGGGCCGGCAGGCCCGGGGCGGGTCAGAGCGCGTGCGTGGTGGCGGACGCCTGCGGTCGCGGCCCGCAGATAGGGGTGCGAGTCGGGCACGCTGGTGCGGGGCTGGGTCAAAGGACGGTCCTTGCCGCCGGGGAGGCGGGAGCGGGGGCCGGAGCCGGTGCGGTCACTGCGGGGGGATGGGCGCGGCGGACGAGCGTGCTGCCGGTCTCGGTGGATTCTTGCTCGCCGCGCATGTCGTTGTACGCGCCGAGCGTGGGAAGGCCGGGGTGGCTTTGCTGCGGCAGGTAGACGACGTCCGCGTCCTGGCCGTCCGGGGTCCCGCCGTGGGCCAGGTACCACTCGCGCCAGCTGGGGAGGCGGGCCAGGTTGCGGAGGGCGTCACCGAGGTCCATGGCGTTGACGACGAAGCTGGTGGGGGCTTCGCCCATGTGGCGTTCCAGGCCGGCGAAGGTGAGGGTGAACGGGCTGGGCGCCGGCGGGCCGAGGAGGGCGGCCAGGCGGGCTCGCACGGCATCGAGGTGGTCGCTGGCCTCGATGGCGGTGGTGATACGGACGTCGTTGTATTCGTGCAGCTTGTCCTCGACCACGTCGCCCTCGGCGTCGAGGTACTGGCCGAGGTCGGCGCGGTGACGGGCGGCCAGTTCCTCACAGGAGGCCAGCAGAGCCCGCAGCTCCTGCAGGAGCCGGTCGTTGTCGGTATTCGGTGTCAGTGCAGATCCCAGGGGATCGGAGGGTTAGAGGGTGGTGCGGGCGAGGGGGAGTGCGGCGACGGAGAAGGCGTCCGGCTGCTGGTACCAGAGCCGTCGGAGGTCGACGCCGGCGGTGACGGCGGCGGTCTCGATCTGCGCGCACGCGGCGTCCAGGGCCGCGTCGGTGTCGGCGCTGACGGTGACCAGGCCGGTCAGGGCGACGTCGGCGTGCCCGGCGATCAGCTGCCGCTCACGGTCTTTGACGTCGGCGTACTCGATGGAGTCCTCCTCGCTGTCGACCTGTCCCCGGCGGGCGCGTTCGGAGGCGTCGGCGATGATCGCGGCCTTCTTCCGCTGGACGTCGCGCAACGCGGATTCGAGCTGCTGGGGGACGTAGGTCAGGGACAGGGTGCGGCGCACGCCGGCGGTGAACATCAGCCCGTGCAGGAAGCCTGCGCCGCTTTCGGTGCGGGGCCAGTTCTCCACCCAGTAGGTGGCGTGCCGGGCGGAGTCGGTGGCGATGCGGTCATACTCCTCGACCTGGACGACGGGTCCGGCGGCGGCCGGGTCGGCTTCCGCGTGCCCGGTGGGGGACCACTGCTGGAGCGCGGCGAGCGCGTTCGGGTCGTAGGCGGTGCGGATGACGGCGGCGATCTCCCGGGCGGTCAGCCACCCGGTGATCATCAGTCCGGCGTTGCGTGCGGCCTGGGCGATCGAGGCGGTGGTCTGCTGCAGGACGGTGAACGCGCCCGGGATGCCGCCGCCGGCCTGGGAGATCAGGCGCTTGGCGGCCTTGAGGTCGAGGGAGATGGCCAGGTAGGTCTCGTGCGGGGCGGCGGCCGGTCCGGCGGAGGCGACCAGGTCGGCATACACCTGTCCGGCGACCGGTGCTTCGGGCCTGCCGTGCTGGGCCCAGTGCCGGGCCAGGGTGTCTCCGGAGTCGGGGACAGTGCGTTCCAGGACCTGCACGGTGGCGACGTGCCCGGTGCGGGCGGTGCCCGCCAGCGCACGGCCCCAGCCGCTGACGTTGTGGTTCTGCGTGGACGGGTCGAGCAGGGCGAACGCACGGGAGGAGACGCGGGCGACGGCGGTGAGGGTCTGCTGGTGCGGGTCGTGGACGGCGGCGGCGCCGTTGGCGGAGTCGCCGGGGGTGACGACCTTCAGCGAGGCGGCGCTGCCCGGCAGATGCAGGAGGCCGTCCTGCCGGGGGCGGGTGACGGGCCGCGCGAGCCACAGGGTCTGGCCGGTGTGGCGGCGCCAGGCGTAGCGGGCGACGACGGGGGCCCAGTCGACCAGGGAGCGGCCCTGCCTGCGGACGGCGACCAAGGCGGCGACCGCTGCCCACAGTGGGGCAAGGGCGATGACGCCGAGCAGCCCGGTTGAAAGAACTGTGATCAGGAGCAGGGCCAGCGCGGTGGCGACGAGGACGAGCTGGTGAAGGGTGAGGCCGAGCAGGATGCCGCGGCGGCTGCGGTGGGGGAATCTGACGGTCGGGGTGGCGGTGACGTCGGACAAGGGCTGGTCCTGGAGCGAAGGCCCGGGGGCGGGAGTCCCGCCCCCGGGGATCGGGCATCGGGCAGGAGGTCACAGACCGGCCGCGGGCGGCGGCGGAGGTGAGACCGGACCGCCCGTTCCGGCATTCTGCGTGCCCGGGGAGGGTGCGGCACCCTGCGGCGGCGGAGTCGTCGTCGGCGGGGTCGACCGCCACCGGGTTTGCGTCCCGTCGGCGGCTGCGGAGCCCGAGCCGAAGCCGGCACCGGTGCTGCCGGTCGTGCTGGGGCCGGTTGCTGTGTGTCCGCTGGTGCCCTCGGCGACATGGGCCGGCGGTGGCTGAACGGCTTGTTCCACACCGGTCTTGACGGAAGTGCCGCCGGCCGCGCCACCCGGGCCCGTGTCAGGTGAGGAGTCCTGTGTGCTGCTGGACGGGCCGGCGGCGATGTCGCCGGGGAATCCGTGCTGTCCGGGAACGTTGTCCGGGCCCTGCGGAGCGGCAGCGGAGGCACCGCCGGCTCCGGCGGTGGCCGCCATGGAGACGGCCTTCCTTCCAGCGCGTTCGGCGTGCTGTCGGGCCATCTGCGCACCGGCTCCGCCGGCACGGTGCAGGGTTTCCCCGTCGGAGCCCTCGGCTGCCCAGTGCACGAACTTGAACACGGCGTAGGGGCACAGCAGCACCAGAACCATGATCACGATGCCGGCGAGGACATCGGCCAGGGCCGCCAGGCCGTCCTTGGTGTCGGAGTTGCCCATCGCGGCGATACCGAGGACAAAGATGATCGTCATCAGCAGCTTGGAGACCACCAGGGTGGCAGTGGCCTCGATCCAGCCCTTGCGCCAGCGGCGCGCGGTCTCCCAGCCGCCGCCGGCACCGGCGAAGGGGGCGAGGGTGACCATGACCAGGATGCCGACCTTGCGCACCATCATCACGCACCAGTACAGGAACGCGCCGATGGCGGTGGCCAACCCGGCGAACACGGCGACGAGCCAGCCCAGCCCGGTCACTTGTGCCAGCGCGCTGACCTTGACGATGCGGCGCACCGCGGAGGCCAGATCGGTGTTCGCGGCCTCGAACAGGCCCGCCGAGAGGGCGTCGGTCACTTCGATCGCGACGGTGGTCAGGGCGATGGCCGCGAAGGCGAAGACGACACCGGACGCGGTGCCGGTGAACGCCTGGGTGAGGGCCTGGCCGTCGCGGCGGATCGCGGCACGCACCAGCTGCGCGCAGAAGGTGGCCACGAGGACGACCAGGCCGATGGGCAGGATCGTCTCATAGTTGCCGCGGAACCAGTCTGCGTTCAGGTCGACGCGGGTGGTGGCATCGACGGCCCTTGACGCCAGGTCGGCTGCGGACGCGGCGAGGTCGCCGGCGCTTTTCGCCATCCAGTTGCCGATGTACTTGCCCGGGTCGGAGGCAAAGTCGATGGCCTCGCCGACCGAGCAGACCTTGTCCGCGAGCGGCAAGTTGCAGAACTCCACGGGTGCTCCTCTCGGTTCAGGGCGCGACGCGCGGGGCGATGGCGACGAGCGAGCAGTCGGTGGAGGGGCGGCACTGGACGGCGAGGGTGACCGAGCGGTCCTCCGCTCCCGTGCCGCCCTTGGCCCAGGTGATCGTCTGCTTGCCGGTGACGGTCACCGCGTAGATGTACGCCTTGGTGATCGCGGCCGGGTCCTCGGCGAGCGCCTGCTTGAACGCGGACGGGTAGTGGCCCTCGGCGGTCGTGGCGGTGGCGTGCTGCTCCTGGTCCGCCATCCGCGACCACAGCACCGGATCCGGAATCTGCGCCGCCACCGAGGCCCAGTCGCCGTACTCGCCCTCGTGCGTCATCCACGCCCGCATGCCGGTCAGATGCTGGGCCTGGCTGGTGGTGCGGGTGTCGTAGGACCAGAGCATCTTCGCGGCGGCCTTGGCGAACTCCACCGGATCGGAGATCCGCGGCGGCCCGGCCACCGGGCCGCTCCAGGAGGAGGGCTGACCGGTCGGGGCGGCAGTGCTGTGCGCGGATGAGGGGGCCGGGGCGGCGGTGTCGGGGTGGTCGTCGCGGCCGGTGAAGAAGGCGGTGGCGGCGGCCAGGGCCAGCAGGCAGGCCAGGCCGATCCCGATCACGGTGAGGCGACGGTTGGGCGACCAACGGAGGCTGTGGTCGGTAAGGCGTTTGAGCATCAGTGGACCTGCGACCCCAGGTTGGAGAAGAAGGCCACGATGCCGTTGGCGGCGCCGAGGCCGAGGGCGGCGCCGGCGGCGACCGTGGCGCCCTTCTTGCCGGTGGCCTCGGCCTGGTGGCCACCGGTGTGGTGGCCCCATGCCCAGACCGCGAGGCTGACGGCGAGAGCACCGACGACCGCGATGATGCCGAACAGGTTGATGCTGTTGACGACGTTCTTCAGGACGGACAGGCCCGGAAGGCCGCCGCCCTTGGGGGAGATGCCCGGATCGTAGGCGAGCTGGACGACATGGTCGGCGAGCAGGGACACGGGGATGAAGGGCTCCTTGCGTGTGCGGGCCAGAAGGCACGGGCGGTCGGGAAGTTCAGGAAGACGGGGAGGGTGCGCCGGGCGGCGTGAGAGGGGGCGGTGTCATAGGACGCGGCGGGCGGCGAGGACGGTCCAGTCCTTGAGCGGCGTGATCCGTACCGGCTTTCCGGTACGGGGGGCCTCGATGACCAGGCCCTCGCCGATGTACATGCCGACGTGCTCGGGCCGGGCGGCCGTGCCGCGGCTGAAGAGCAGATCACCGGGCTTGAGGGCCTTCGGTGAGACGGCCTTGCCCTCGCCCACCTGCGTGTAGGTGGTGCGGGTGAGGGTGATACCGGCGTGGCGGTACGCCTGCTGCATCAGCGAGCTGCAGTCGCAGCGGGCCATGGCGTCGGGGCCGTGCGGGTTGGTGCAGGAGCCGCCCCACTGGTACATCGTGCCGAGCTGGTGCATCGCCCAGACGATCGCCTTACGGGCCCGCGGATCGGCGTCCTTCGGGATCGTGTAACCCTTCGGGACGGCGCCCTCGGGGATCGGCCCGAAGGACGTACCGTCGGCGCCGTCGCAGCCGCTCGGTGCGGCCGGCGTCGCGCCGTCCTTGATGCTGTCCTTCTTGCCGGAGCCGGGGAAGGTGGCGGAGATGGCCTTCTGCAGCGCGGTCGCCAGGGGCTCCCACTGCGCGTAGGCGTCCGGGTAGGCGGAGCGCTGCACCGCCTGGGCGGCCTGGGTGACGGTCGTCTGCTGCCAGCCGTGCACCTTCAGCAGCGCCTTGTAGAACTGCTCGCTGGCGTAGACGGGGTCGTGGATCTGCTCGGCGGTGCCCCAGCCCTGGCTGGGCCGCTGCTGGAACAGGCCGAGGGAATCCCGGTCACCGCCGGACAGGTTGCGCAGTCGGGACTCCTGCATCGCGGTGGCCAGCGCCACGATCTGCCCGCGCTCGGGCACGTTGAGGCTGATGCCGGTGGCGACGATGGTCTGCGCGTTCGGGATCTGCTCGGCGGGCAGGTCCAGGCCCTTGATGTGGACCTTGGAGGTGTCCGCGCCGTCGAGGATTTCGGTGACCTGGTCAGCGATCTTGCCCGTGTCCACGTCGGTCAGGCAGTCCAGCGGTGAGGCGGCGTTCTGGGCGGCTTCGCTGGAGGTGGCCATCATCATGGCGCCTGTGCCCAGGAGGAGCGGGGAGAGGAAGACGACGCCGATGCCGGCGGCGAGCGCCTTCAACCCGAAGCGCTCACGGTCCGGTCACCGGTTTCGGGCTGGGGCGGGTAACGAGAGGTCATGCATCCTCCGGGTGCAGTGTCCGGTCGCGCGGGCGCGGGGCGTGGTGGGAAGGGACCGCGGCGGCCGGGGCGGGCGTGAGGGAACGGGCTGGCGCGGGCGAGTAGCCGCTCGCCTGCGCTGCCGGGCAGTGGTCTAGGTGTGCGCGGGCACGGGGAACCTCCACGAGGCACAGGGGAAAGCGGAGCAACGGCGGTGTGCGCCGGCCGGGTTCAAAAACAGTAGACGCGAAACGGCCGTTGACCAAAAAGCCGGAGGTGAGGTGCCGGAATCCGGCCCCTCACAGGACACTTCTTGGTCGTCGGCCGATCCGGGTCTACAGTTTTTTGACTCCCCCTCGCTCTCTCCTGCCGGTCGGTCACGGGTCTCTTCATGCCCGGAATCCGGCCTGCCGGGTTTGCATGCGATGGGGGGCCTCCACCCGCTCTCACCCGAATCGGGGTTCTCTTTGCCTTTTTCCCTGCATCAAGGCGATGCTCTGAGCGTTCTGGTCAAGCTCCCGGACGACTGCGTCGATGCGGTCATCACCGACCCGCCGTACAACTCCGGCGGGCGCACGGCGAAGGAGCGCACCAGCCGCTCCGCGAAGCACAAGTACACCTCCGCAGACGCCAAGCACACGCTGCCGGATTTCACCGGCGAGAACATGGACCAGAGGAGTTATGGCTTCTGGTTGACGCAGATCATGACCGAGGCCCACCGCCTCACCAAGTCCGGCGGCACGGCGCTGCTGTTCACGGACTGGCGCCAGCTGCCCATCACCACGGACGCGATCCAGGCGGCCGGCTGGCTGTGGCGCGGTGTCGTGGCCTGGCACAAGCCCCAGGCCCGGCCGCAGAAGGGACGCTTCACCCAGAACTGCGAGTTCGTCGTGTGGGCGTCCAAGGGAGCGATCGACGGCTCCCGTAATCCCGTCTATCTGCCGGGCATGTACTCCGCCTCCCAGCCGTCGGGATCCAAGCGCCAGCACATCACGCAAAAGCCGGTCGAGGTGATGCGCGAGCTGGTCAAGATCAGCCCTCCGGGCGGCACGGTCCTCGATTTCTGCGCCGGCTCCGGCTCCACCGGCGTGGCCGCCCTCCTCGAAGGCCGGGACTTCATCGGCGTGGAGAAAACCAAGCATTACGCGTCCATCGCCGCTGACCGGCTCACGGAAACCATCCGCCACAGTCTCGGCCAGGACGACATGGTCCTCACCGCCTGACGCCACAGCCCCTCGCCACACCCACGGGTGACGCCCGCGGCATTCAGCCGGAGCGTCACCGGGTTCCGCCTGTCCCTATTGCCCTGGCACTCAGGAGGTTTTTCCTTCATGCCCGAATCGATTGAGCCCCCGGCCGACGGGGGACCGGACCCGGTGCGTCTCCCGGACACCCAACTGGAGGGGATCGAAGCCAGCGTGCGCCGGCTGATGGAGCAGACCGCGGAGCAGGCCCGGCAACTGGACCACCTCGCCACCACCCCGCCCCCTGTTCCCTCGCCGTCGCCGTTGGCGGCGTTCGGCATGCCCGGCTTCGGCGGACCGCCGGCACCGGCCATGCCGGAACTGCGGCCCATCCTGGAGCTGGAAGGCGAAGCGTACGAGGACGAACTCGACGCGCTGTCGGACTGGGTCGACGACTTCCTCCTCCCCGTCTACGGAGCGGAGGTCACCACCGCGTCGCCCTGGTGCCTGCAATGGCAGGAACACAACGACGTCGTCGCCTGGCTGCACGCCCTGTGGCTGGCCTACCAGCAGCACAAGGACCCCGAGGCGGGCCTGGCCGGCATGTTCGTGTGGCACCGCGACTTCCTCACCCACGCCATGGCGGCGATCCGCGCGCCCGGCGGCCCGCTGTCCGCCTGCATGACCTCCCCCGAGCGCCCTGCCCACCGCCTCCTTCCCGGACCGCCCCCTTCGGTCCGCACGGAGAAGGAGTCCGAGGCGCAGGCGCCTGGGCCCGGTGAGTACGGGCTGGCGTCATGAACCAGGGCCAGCGGCCGGCCTTCGGGCTGAGCTTCGACCCCCGCGCGCTGACCGACCTCCTCCAGGCGCCCTCCGACATCCGCGACCTCACCCTCGCTTACCTGCAGGAAGTGGTGAACGCCGAACGTTTCGGGATCCGCCTGACCGGCGATCTGGAGGGCTACCGGAAGCTGTTCGTGGACGCCCGCCGGGACTGGCGCGTCGTCTACGGCGTCCGCCCGGCACCCCGGACGTCCGCGCACGCCCGGGAGATCTACGTGGTCGCCGTCCGGCCCCGGGCGGGCAACGACGTCTATGACGAGGCCGGCCGCCGGCTCGGCATGCGCCGCCGGCCGCTGAGCGCCCGCACCCACGCGGCACGCTCCCGCTCCCCGCAACTGGCCACCCGCCGCCCCGCCACCCGCAGGGTCCCGCTGCCGTCCGCCATGCCGGGCCTGCCCCGCCCGGCACAGAGCGCCTCCGCGCTTCACACCCGCTGACCACAAGGAGCCGCTATTGCCTCCCGATCCGGCGCCCACGACCCGGCGCGCCGTGTCCCAGCTAGACCCCCGTATCGAGGCCGCCACCGGCCATGACGTCGACACCCTGTGGGGCCACCGTGACCGCGGCTTTCTGGACGAGACCCACACCGAGCTGGTCGACCGGCACCGCGAACTAGCAGTGGCCGAGACCAGCGTCACGTTCTACCGCACCCTCCTGAACCGGCTGTCCTCGGGCGAATACCCCATTGATGCCGCCTGGTTCGAGCGGATCGACCGCACCGTGAACCAGATGGAGGAAGCCGCTGACGCCCGCGACGATGCCGCACAGCGTGTCCTCGCCGCGCTGGCGCCGATCGAAGCCGCCGCCCGATCCGCCCCCCGGTCCGGCGAACAGCAGATCACCGCCGCCGATCAGGCGGCACTGCTGGCCATCGCCGGCGGGGCCAAGCTCCACGAGCACCTCCTGACCAGCCGCCTGTCGGTGACCTGCGCCTCCGGCACCCGCATCCCCTACGCCCACCTGCAGCGGCTGCACTCCGCCGGTCTCGTGGACATCGACACCACCCATCCCGTCCACGCCGGCCAGCCGGTCAGCCTGACCGACACCGGCCGCGCCGCGCTGGCCGCCAGCCGCCGTCCCCAGCTGGCCCAGGCGTCGCCGTCGGCGCCGCGACCGGGGGCGTGGCCGTCCGCGCCCGCACAACGGCGCTGACTCGCTAGCCGGCTGCCCGCGCCACGAATTCGTGGTGCTGTCCGGGCGGGTCCGCCGTGGGTGCCCGCCGCACCGGACGGAAGCCAGCTTCTTCTGGCCCGGTTTCCGCAGCCGAATCAAAGGCTCACCGGCTAACGGTGCGTTCACTCAAAGCCGCGGCTGCGTTTGGCGCGGTGCAACATACCCGATGATCGCCGGTTGGCCAAACCGGTGATTCTCCGGACTCTTATACGGCCGCCGGGACAACACCGGTCCGGCACTCCCTTTCTTTCTTCTCCCCTGCATGGAGGCTACTTCCGCATGCGCGCAACCAGAATTGCCGTATCCGCCGCACTCCTGGGCGCCCTCGCCCTGCCGATCGCGTCGGCCACGACCGCCACGGCCGCTCCGGGCAACGCCCTGACCCAGTCCTGCAACGACCCGGGCCCGTGGATCATCGGCACGAAGGCCGTGACCATCCGCTCCAAGGCGTCGGTCAAGTCCACCGCCGTCGGCATCCTCTACCGCGGGCACAAGTTCACCGTCCACAAGACGATCGGGGCCTGGCGGTACATCACGGACCGCACGACGGGTGTGAAGGGCTGGGTGTCCGCCGCCTACGTCTACCGCGACACTCCGATGTGCCTCGACTAATACCCCCCAGTAACGGTGGCGGGATTCCAGCGCCTTTGCCGCTTGGTCTGCCGCCTCGCCGCCCCGGCCGTTCGGGACCACCGTGTCTTTGGAAGAGGAGTCTTTCTTGTCCGCCGCTCCACCCGATCCGATGGACGACGTCGTGGGCGTGCTCACCGCACAGATCGAAGCCCGCTTCGGAATGAGCATCGACCACTTGAAGGCCGCCGCCACCGCTGCGCCGGCCGCGAATTCCGACGCCACGGACATCGTCAAGTGGCACGGCATGCTTCTGGAGTCGCAGGCGGCACTCGACCGTGCGGAGGACGCTCTCGTGGCCGTGCTGGAGAGCCAGCCCAGCGAGGTGGACGACCCGACGATGGAGCTGTCCCATCGCGTCGATAAGGCCGTCACCGTCCGCGACGGGCGGGCCATGGTCGTGCGGTGGCTGCTCGACCCGACCGCCGTGGGCAAGCACGACCAGGCCGCCCGGCTGCTGGCCCGCTTCGGCCAGCGCCAGGGCCCGGCCGTACCGACCAGCCCTGCGCCGCGGCCGGCGACCGCGCCACAGCCGGGAAAGAGCCTTGCGCGGTGAGCGCCCGGCACAAGCCCAGCTCCGCGGACGACCGCCTGCACCAGGTGTTCGGCGCCCCGGTCGGCGACCTGTACACAGCCGCGGTACTCCCGGACGCCTCCCCGGCGCTGGCGCGGGCGTTGGAGCTGCGCTCCTTCCTGGCCGTGGCCGAGGAGCAGGTCGCCCGAGTCCGCGACCGCGTCCACGCCGCGATGGCCCCCGACCGGGACATGAACGAGTTGTCCGCCGAGGCACTGCGCTGGGACCAGCAATGGCTGCAGGCGGCACTCGAAGCCCGCGACGGCTACCGCACCGCACTCGATCAGCTCCTGCATGCCATGCCCGCCCCCAAGCAGCGCTCGCGGGGCGCGCGCACCGCGCAACCGGCCCTTTCCCTCTCCCCGTCCACGACCGCGGTCGCCCCGGCACCCATGAGTGCCGGGGCGGCGCGGGCCCGCTGACCGTGAAAGCCCCGGCTTGACCCACCCGACGTCCACCGAGATAGCCGGACGGATCGAGGACCTCTACGGCGCCCCGCTCGCCGCCCTCGAAGCACAGGCGCAGGACCAGCCGCCCGGCATGCTCACTGCCCTCCTCGGCTTGCACTCCACGCTCGCTCTCGCCGAGCACAGCATCACCGTCCACCGCGAACGCCTCACCCAACTCATCCGCCCCGAACGGGACATCGGCGCCCACGAGGTGGTGCACGTGCTCGACTGCGCCCGCCGGCTCGCCGAAGCGGTCGCTGTCCGCGACACCCAGGCGGTCACGGCGTCGGCAGTGCTGCAGAGCCTGGTCCGCATCGAGCCCCCCGAGCCGGCCGCGCAGGCGGAACCGCCCGAGCCGCTCGCGGCTCCGCCCACCACCACGGTGCCCCCGGCCCCGCCCGCCGCGTCCACGGCCAGCGCACCGAGCCGCTGACCTGCACGCGTATCCGTCACGATCACAGGAGTTCCTTCTTTGGCCCTCACCGGTCTGCCTCCCGACACCGACGCCGACGTCGCCCGGGTCACCGAGGCCCTAGCCATGATCACGCCGCGCTGGAACGTGCGGATCCTGCTCGCCCTGAACGGGCAGCCGCTGCGCTACAGCGAACTCGCCTCGAAGGTGCCGTGGCTCCGCGACGGCCAGCTGGCCCCCAAGCTCAAGCAGGTGTGCGATGCGGGTCTCGTGGAGCGCACCGAACACAGCCTGCGGCACGTCACCTACAGCGCGACCGACCGGGCCACCACGCTGCTGCCGGTCCTGCCGCTGATCGTCACCTGGGCCGAGCAGCACCTGGAAAAGCCCGAGCAGCCGCTGCCCGCGATCGAGCAGGTCGAGGACAGCCTCACGCTGCTGACCCGGCGGCACGCCGCCGCGATCTTGTGGGTGCTCAAGATCCGGGGCGAGGTCAGCGGTCCGGCTCTGGCCAAGGAGGTCATTCCCGGCAGCTACTGGACCAACGTCTACGCGCCGCTGGGGCAGCTGGTGGAGGACGGTCTCGTCGCCACCGACGGCAACGGTCAGCCCTACCGCCTGTCTGCCGCCGGGGAAGGTCTCGCTCCGGTGCTGAGCGCTTTGTCGGCATGGTCCGCCGGCCAGCCGCTGGCCCAGGCCGGCCAGCACCCGGTCTGGGGGAACGCCCAGGCCGCGCCGGGACAGCGGATGTGGCTCAGCGGCCAGCCGGGACCACAGGCGCCGACGACCACGCCCGCACCGGCCAGGACCGATCAGACGCCGGTCTGGCAGCGCACCGCTCTCTTCTCCCACGCCACCCCGTCCCGCCCGCTGGCGGCCCTGCCCACCGGAGGCCCGCGCCGATGACCACCCTCTCCCACGCCACCGGCCTCCGCCACGCCTGCACGGTGCTGTCCAGGCCCGGCCTGATCCGCCTGGTCACCGAGATCGACGACAACGGCCCCATCCCCCCGCGCAGCCTGACCCGCACCCTGCCCGACCTGCCCGACCACCATCTGCACCACACCGTCCGACAGGCTTGCGCTCTGGAACTGGTCCGCCACCAGCCTGGTGTGGGCCTGAGCCTGACCCCGTCCGGCTCGGGCCTGGCCGACGTCTACGACGCGCTGGCCCGCGTCGCTCGCCGCCACCACCTCCCGGCACCGGTCTGCGACTTCACCAGCCGCGTCCAGCACACCCTCACCCTCCTCGCCATGCCCGTCCTCACCACCGAGCAGACCGAACTGAGTTCGCGGCCGACGGCCGAGGATCTCGACGGGGTGCGTGCCCTGCTCCAGCCTGCGCGGCGAGCGGTCCCTGCGCGACGTCGCGAGGATGGCCCACTGCGGCAAAAGCACTGTCGGCGACCTCGAATCCGGTCGCCGCTCACCCACCGTCCGCTTGGCACAGGCCCTGGACACCGCACTTGGCGGTGACGGCACACTGGTGGAGCTAGCCGAAGCCGACCTTGAGCAGAAGAACGCGCGCGGGAAAACACCAGCGACGCCGGCCCAGGACGCCGTGGAGGTCTTCCCGCCGGGATGGGATGACGACGACGTGCTGCGCAGAAATCTCCTCAAACTGAGCGCGGTCGGCGCGGCGACCGCCGCTCTGGCCGGCCTGACACCCGATGAGAACCCCCTGGACGGCACCAGCCACGACCTTCTCGTGGCCCACCAGGACTTACGCGCCGTCCACGGCCGGATCGACAACCTGCAAGGGGCACAGGCCGTCTACAGCGCCGCCCGCGACCACCACGACCAGATCCGCGGATGGCTCGCCCGCACCAGCAGGGAAACCGAACGCCACCGCCTTAACGCCCTGGCCGCCGACACCGGAGGATTCGTCGGCTTCCTGACCTACGACCTTGGCCAGGCCGAACTCGCCATCACCCATTACCGGGATGCCGCCGCCCACGCACAGCGAGCCGGGGACATCTCCTCCTGCTGCAACCTGCTCGGACAGACCAGCCGCGTCCTGGCCGACCTCGGCCACCACGACAAAGCACTGGCACTCGCCGACCGCGCCCTCCACCTCGCCGGCACCCAGGCACACCCAGCCGTCCGCTGCTGGCTCCACGCCGTCAGGGCACACCACCACGCCTGCCTCACCGACAGCACATCAGCCCACAGCGACCTCGACGCCGCCTGGAACCTCCTCGGCCACACCGAAGACGGTGAGAAGCCGCCCTACATCGGCTACCTTAGCGAAGCCGAACTGAACAAATGGACGGGCCACACCGCCATCCGACTCGCCGGCTCCCGCCCGGCGTCGGTCCGTACCGGGCTTCGTGCCCTGGACGCCGCACGGACCAGCTGGCCGTCCCACCTGGTCCGCGGTTCGGCAGAAGTGCTGACGGCCAGCGCCAGGATGCACATCGCGCACGGTGAACTCGGTGAAGCCGGCCGCCTGGTCGACAAGGCCATCGCCATCGCCACTACCACCGGATCAGCGCGCAACCTGCACGCGGCTCTGGACGCCCGCACACTGCTCGCCCGACGCGCGGGATCGTCGGCACTGGAGTGAACGACCGGGCTTCGATGGCGTGGGATTCGCGCTCCCCACAGGGTCTGCGACACCGGGCGGTCACGGGTCTGGACACCACGGTGGTGGGACAAGGCGTCCGCTGGCAACCATGGGCGCGCACGGCCCAGACCGAGGCCGGTGTGCAACGCAGGGAAAGGGGTGGATGATCTACTCGGTCGCGGCCTCGGAACCCGCGGCCTGGTTGACCCACGCGCGGGCGGCGGCGAGATCGTCGGCGGTCCCGGCAGGGACGTAGGCGAAGCCGTTCCATTCCTCCAGGGCTCGCGGCTCGTCGGGGCGAAGGTGGCTCGCGCCGCCGTGCAGCGGCCGGTGCCGGCGCCAGACCTCCATCGGCGCCTTGCGCCGCTTCTCGTACGCAGCCAGCGGATCACTGGCGTCGCCGCGCGGCACCACGCGGGACGGCTGGTTCGGCGGACCGGGTCGTCGGTGCTTGCCCATGGTCCTATGGTCTCAGGCTGCGACGGCGGTCGGCCGGGCCGCGGCGAGATCGGCCGCGCGGGTGCGGATCTCGTCCACTGCGGTGGTCCGGTACGGGCGGGCGGCGTCCAGCAGCGTGTTCAGCCGGGAGGCGACCAGGGTGGAGTCGACCCGGGTGGCCTCATCGAGCGCCTGGTGGGCCGCGGCGGCGGCCTGCTCCGGCTCGCCCTCGGTGAACAACGCGGCGGCCAGGCCGATGCGGTCCATGACCTTGACCCGGTCGAAGCCGGGCCTGCGCAGGGCGAGTGCATCGGTGAAGTGATCACTGGCGCGACGGTTCCGGCCGTTGCCGGTGAGGTCGCGGGCGGATACGGCGCGGGCGCCGGCGTGTTCGGCGGCGTCGAAGTACGCTACCCAGTCCGGGACGTCGCCCAAACCGTCGGCGACCAGCTCGTCCGCGGCACCAAGGTGCCGCTCGGCACTTCGCTCGTCGCCGAGGGCGGCGTGGACCCGCCCGGTCTGGGAGGCGACCAGCGCCTTGACCGCGGGCAGCTTGGCCTTCTTCGCGGCGACGCCGAGGAGACCGAGGGCATCGCCGGGGTGGCCGAGGTAGATCATCTGGTGGGACATGCGGGTGACGATCTCTACCCCGCGGTCCGGCTGCCCGGCCTCGGAGGCCGCGTAGATGCCGTACGACCAGTATCGCTGGGCGGTGGCATACCGGCCGCAGTCGTGGCTGACCCACCCGGCCAAAGCGGCGAGGTCGGCGGTCGCCGCGAACACCCGGGGCTTGAGCGGGGGCGGGACGCCGTCCTCGATGCGGCTCGCGACTTCGGCGAGTTGGGCGACGATCGCCTTGCGGTACAGCCCTCCACCCTTGGAGGCGTCGGACGTCGTGAAGAACTCGGTGACCTCCTCCAGGGCAGCCGTAGTGTCCGCGTCGAAACCCTTAGTGGCGCGACCCAGCCGGCGGGCGGTGCCGTCCAGCATCCGCTCGGCGGCCAGGATCAGCGGGGCGCCGAGAGCGAGCTTAAGTGTGTCGCGGCGGTCGAGGAAGAGGTCCATCTGCGTCCATCCGGCCAGGGTTTGGGCGGCTGCCTCGGTCAGCAGCGGGAGCTGGATGCTATCCAGGGTGGGCCCGGCGGCCGCCAGGCCTAAATCACCCGGCGTGAGCGGCTGGCCGACCGCGTCCGAGATGACGGCCGCCAGCAGGGCCGGGACCGGTGGGCGGGGGCGTTCGCCGTCGATCCACCGCCTTACCCGGGTCGCGTCGGGTGCGATCTGCCGGTGCCCTTGGCCTTTCGCTTCTGCGGCGATGCGGCGGGCGATCTCGCCGTGGGACAGGCCGGTGGCCGCGATCCATAGCGTGAGGTGCGGATTGCTCGATCTGCTCGGCACCGGTGCGTCACCCTCCCGACTCCTACGTTACGGAGCGTGGCGGATTCGCCACGGTTCGCGGCACCTACGGTACTGGTCAGGGCCCTGGTCAAGGGCGGATTCTGCAGAGGCGGTAGCCGCCCCGGCTATCCGCATGAGGCAAAGGGAAGGACGAACGCATGGCGACGCTTGTACCCCCAGCTCAGGCTCCGTGGGCGATGCGGCTGGTCACCGACCGGCTCCCGGTCGGCCCGCCGTCGTACGCCGCGGTGACGCTCGACCCGACGACGCAGACCGCCCGCTACACCGACGCCGTCGGCCAGGTCGTGGAAATGGGCAAGCACGGCACCAGCAAGACGAAGGGGACCGCGTCGGTGTCCGGCGGCGGCGACGGGCAGAACCCGCAGCCGCAGACGCAGGACGACAACACCACCGACTACGAGTCGGACTGATCCGCGATGGCTCCCCTTGTCCTGGTCATCACGTCCCTGGAGGACGTCACTGCGGACTTGGTCATCGCCGCGCTGAACGAGCGTGAGGTGCCCGTCGCCCGCGTCGACCCGGCCGACATCAGGCCGGCCCTAACCTTCGGCGCCCGCATCGGGCCCGGGGCGCCGACCTGGGGCGGGCGGCTGGCCACGGCCAGCCGCGAGGTGGAGCTGGGGGAGGTGGCGGCGGTGTACTACCGCCGCCCCACCCCGTACTCCGCCCGGTACGGCCACCTCCCCGCCCAACAGCGGGACTTCGCCGCCGCTGAAGCCCGCCACGGGCTCGGCGGCATCCTGAACCACCTGCACGGTGCGACGTACGTCAACCACCCCGGCGCGGTGACAGCCGCGGACTTCAAGCCCGCCCAGCTTCAGACCGCGGCCCGGCTCGGCCTGGCGATTCCGCCGACGCTGGTCACCAACGACGTCGAGGCCGCGCGGAAGTTCGCCGCCGACCACGGTCCCGTGATCTACAAGACGTTCCGCGGTCTGCCGCGCGGTGAGAACGGGCACACCGGCGCGATCTGGGCCCAGCGCGTGGACCCCGAGTCCTTCGACGACGCCCTCGCGGTGACTGCCCACCTGTTCCAGGCGGAGATCCCCAAGACCGGCGACGTGCGCGTCACCGTGGTCGGCCGCCGCGTGTTCGCCCAGCAGATTGCCGCCCCGGACGGCGCGCTCGACTGGCGCCGCGGAGACTGGGACCAGCTGCTGCACGCTCCCATCGCGGTGCCGCCCGAAGTGGAGGCGGCGCTGCACAGCTATCTGGCAGCGTTCTCCCTGGTCTTCGGCTGCTTCGACTTCGCCCTGATCGGCGACGGCGACCAAGCGGAGGACTGGGTGTTCATCGAGTGCAACCCGAACGGCCAGTGGGGCTGGCTGCCCGACGCTGGCGACATCACCGCGGCGTTCGCCGACATCCTGAGCACAAGCACGGAAGGAGGCGGAGCGCGATGATGCCCGCCGACCTGGAGACCGACGCCGCCCGGCTGCGCGAGGCGATGGCCAACGCCCTCGCCGCCGGCGGCGTCCTTGCCGATCCCGGCTGGCGGGCGGCGGTCGAGAAGGTGCCCAGGCACGCCTTCGTGCCGGGCTTCTACCTGCCCGCCGACGAGCGCGACGGCCAGGGGCTCACGGTGTGGGAGCCGGTCACCGCCGAACTCGACTATGGCCGGTGGCTGGCCGCCGCGTACTCCGACGCAACTCTGATCACGCAGTTCGACGGCGACGAACCGGACTGGAGCTCCCCCACGGTGCGCCACGGCGGGGCGCCGACCTCCTCGTCCACGCTGCCGTCGTTGGTGGTGCGGATGTGGCAGGACGCGGACGTGCAGGAAGGGCACACGGTACTGGAGATCGGCACCGGCACCGGCTACTCCACCGCGCTGGCCTGCGAACGGCTCGGATCAGGCGAGGTGACGTCGATCGAGGTGGACCCGCACCGGCTCGACCGGGCGGCCAGCGCGCTGTACTCCCTGGGGTACACGCCCACCCTGGCAGTGGCGGACGGGCTGTACGGGTACTGGCCGGAGGCGTCGTTCGACCGGATCGTGGCCGCCTGCTCCTTCCGCGCCGTCCCCCCGGCGTTGCTGGCGCAGGCCCGTCCGGGCGGGAAAATCCTGCTCACCCTGTCCGGCTGGCTCTACGGCTACGCCCGTGTCCTGCTCACCGTGGCCAAGGACGGCACCGCCGAGGGCCAGTTGCTGGGCGGCACCGTGTCCTTCATGTCCGCCCGCACCCACGCGGCGCCGGCGTTCGGCAACCCCGCCCACTGGGCAGGGGTCCCGGAGACGAGCCGGGCGGCCCGGCACTCCCCGGAGCGGATCACGGCCGCGACCGATGAAGCGTTCCACCTGCGGTTCCTCGCCCAGTGCGCCGTCCCGGACGCGCAGATGACGACCGTCGGCGATGTCGTGCACCTGGTCGACGTCGTAACTGGATCCGCCGCTAGCCTCACCCCCGGCGAGGACCGGTGGGAGGTGCGCGAAGGCGGCCCGGTCAAGCTGTGGGAGCGGATCGAGCGGGTGCTGTCGGCCTACGACGAGGCGGGCCGGCCGGGACCGGAGACGTTCACCCTGCACGTTTACGACGGCGGGCAGCACCTGCGGCACCTGCACCTGCCCGGTCTGCCTCTGCCCAGGCCCTGACGGGCCCCTGGACGCGCGCTGCCGCTCTCACCGCGCTCTCCCGGATCACCCGGAACTGTGCGAGGAAGCGGAGCCGTTCGCCGGGACGCCGCTCGGGCGAAACCTGAGGGAACAGGTCCATGGCCACCTGACCAGTACAAGGTGATTCCACACGACGGAGCAGCTAGTGCTGTGACCGCATAGGTTCGCCGGGTTGGACGATCAAGCTGACGAGCGGTTGGCCTCCCCATCGGATGCCTTGCCCGCTATGGACCTTGACGCGTTCGCGTCGCCGACACGGCAGTAGGGTGAAACGGTGACCTCCAAACTGGAAGACTCGCCGCTGCCGGTCAGCGAAGACGACCGCGACGCGGCCGTGCAGCGCCTGCAGGAGGCGTACGCCGAAGGGCTCATCCAGCACGAAGAGTTAGATGAACGCCTCCACCAGGTGCTCACCGCCAAGGCGCACAGCGAACTCGCGTCCGCTCTGGGCTCACTCCCGGCGGAGCACCCGGGCACCACGTCAACGATCGCTGCCGCCAACGGGCGGATCCAGCGGCGAGGCGCATGGCGGGTACCTCGGATCCTTAAGGTCGAGTCCGCATACGGAAGGGTGCGCCTGGATCTGTCCCGGGCGGTCATGGAGCATCCGGTCGTCGATATCGAGCTGCAACTCGGAACCGGCGGGGCCAGAATCACGGTGCCTCGCGACGCGGTCGTTGACGTCGAGGGTTTGCGCACTGGGTGGAAGGACCTGCGTTACAAGGCACCGCGGCGCTCCCGCCCCGGTGGGCCGACGATCCGACTCTCTGGGACCATGGGCTTCGGACGATTGAAGATCCGCCATGCCTGGCGTTGAGGCTCCATCCGGCACTAGTACTGCAACGGTGTTTGTCGTGACTGGTGGCCAGGTCAGGGGCTGTGTCCGCGTCGTTTGTAGTGGCTGGTGCGCGCCTGGTGTTGTCGTCGTCGGCGCCAGGTCGACCAGTGCAGGATGTGCTCGACGGGGGTGGGTCGGCGGTCGGTGAGGCGAGTGATCAGCCGTCGTATCTCGGCGAGGCTGAGGTGGATGAGCTCGGAGGATCCGTTTCTGCTTTCCCCGCATCCAGTTCGCGGGGCCGCAGGACGGTCAGGCAGGCGTGAGCGGCCATCGCGAGGGTCATGTGGCGGTGCCAGCCGGGGTAACGGCGAACCTGGTAATCATCCAGACCGCATTCCTGCTTCGCACTCTGGAAGCACTCCTCGATGGCCCACCTGCTGCCCGCGACGCGGATCAGCTCGTCCAGCGTGGCCGTGACCAGCAGAACCCTGTCCTCCAGCGGCAGACTCCACGGCCGGCCTCGGTGGACCACATCTGCTCCATCCCGACGCAGCATGGTCAGCAG
>NZ_JBEZUP010000042.1:24738-65052 GCF_040636485.1 Streptomyces sp. NPDC038707 | reverse complement strand
GGGTCGGGGGTGCCGGCGACGAGGGGGGCGCCGGCGCGCTGGGCGATGTGGCGGGCGGCGACCTTGTCACCCAGGTCGCGGATCGCCTGCGGCGGGGGGCCGATCCAGATCAGGCCCGCGTCCAGGACGGCCTGGGCGAACTCCGCGTTCTCGGAGAGGAAGCCGTAGCCGGGGTGGACCGCGTCCGCGCCGGACTCCCGGGCGGCGTTCAGGATCTTGTCGATGACCAGGTAACTGGTGGCGGGGGTGTCACCGCCCAGAGCGAACGCCTCATCCGCGGCGCGGACATGCGACGCGTCCCGGTCCGGGTCGGCGTAGACGGCCACGCTCGCGATCCCGGCGTCCCGGCAGGCCCGGGCCACGCGGACAGCGATTTCGCCACGGTTGGCGATGAGCACCTTGCGCAGACTCATTTCGAGATCCCTTCCCCGGCGCTCGGCACCGGCGCCAACATCGACTGCCACCCGTTCCCCATCCGTACCACCTCGGCGCCCCTGGCGATGCCGCCCATCCGGTGACCTCGCCACGGATTCCGGTGAAACCGGTCGTCAGCCGTGCCCCCGTACCCCCGACGTCCCTCGCACAGCCGGTGGGCCGCCCCGGGGGCGGGTCAGGACCCGGATGCGGCCTCGGATGCGGCCGGGGTCCCGGGCCCCGGCCCGGCCTCCGGCTCCGGCTCCGGCTCCGGTGCGATCAGGGTGCGGAACAGCGGTGCCGCCAGGCGCAGCACGTCGTCCAGGCGGGCCTCGGCCAGGTCGGGCATGCGCAGCAGATACCGCTGGGTCGCGATGCCGAACATCATCGCCCCGGACAGCGCCGCGCGCAGCCGCGCGTCCGGGGCGTCGATGCCGGCCGCCACCCGCTCGACGGTCTCCTCGGTCACATGGCGGCGCAGCAGTTCCGCGGCCTCCTCGCTGGTCATGCTGGTCCGCAGCAGTACCGCCATGGGGCTGTCCGGGTCGGCGGCCCAGCTGCCCAGCATGGCGCGGAGGTAGTTGTCGACCGTGCGGGCCGGGTCGGGGGTCGTCAGCTCCTCGATCGGGACGTGCCAGCGGACCGCCTCGCGGAAGAGTGCGCGCTTGGTGCCGTAGTACTGGATGACGGACGCCTTGTCGACGCCCGCCTCGGCGGCGATGGCCCGGATCGTGGCGCGTTCGTAGCCGACCTCGGCGAACTTGCGGCGCGCGGCCTCCATGATGCGCCGGCGCGTGCGCTGCCCCTTGCGCTCTGGTTCCGCGTCCGTGGCGTCGGCGCCGGCACCCCCGGCGTTCACCGGAAGTCCTCGGCATGGTGGGCCGCCCATTCGGCGTACGTGTGCGCCGGCCGGCCGGTCACGTCCCGTACCGCCGTGGACACCGGCACCGTCGTGCCCGACTGGCGGGCGTACATGCGCAGCAGGGAGTCCACCGTCTCCCCTTCCAGGTGCCGGGTCATCCGGTCCCGCGCCGCCTCGGGCGTCAGCTCCTCGAAGCGCAGCTTTCTGCCGAGCACCTCGCCGAGGATCCGTACCCGCTCGGCCTGGGTCAGCGACTCGGGGCCGGTCAACTCGTAGGCCTGGCCGAGGTGTTCCCCGTCCAGCAGGGCCCGGGCGGCCACGGCGGCGATGTCCCGCTCGTCGACGGGCGCGGTGGCGGCGTCGCCGTAGGCCGCGCGGACCACGCCCTCCGCCTTGACGCCCCACGCCCACGGCAGGTCGTTGACCATGAAGGGGCCTGGGCGCAGGAACGTCCACGGCACGCCGGAGGCGCGGACGGACTGCTCGTCGGCCGCGTTGAGCCGGCCCATCCGCTCCCGTCCCAGGTGCGGGTCCACCACCGACTGCGAGGACAGCAGCACCACCTGCTCCAGCCCGGCCCGGGCGGCGGCGCCGAGGAACGGTCCCAGCCGGCCGTGCACGGGGAACAGGAACGCCCGCTCCACGCCGCGCAGCGCGGAGTGGAGCGACTCGGCGTCGGTCAGGTCGCCCCGGACCACCTCGGCTCCGTCCGGCAGGCCGGCGCGCCGCGGGTCACGGGTGAGCGCGCGCACCCGTGAGCCCGCGTCCAGCAGTTCGCGCACCAGGTTCCGGCCGACGTTGCCGGTCGCACCGGTCACCAGGATCATCACTCGGCCTTTCGTCCGTGCAGGAGCGCGGGGAAGGGCCGACGCGGGCCGCGCGGGACGTGCCGCACCCGGGTACGCGCCAAGTCCCCCGCGCTTGGGGGCTGTTGCGGACGCTACGCCCGCCCGCGGCGAAACTCAACGCTTGTACAGTTCCGCGCCCGGCCGGTGCCGCGTGGCGCTAGCGGGCGGACACCCCCCGGGCCCCGGCCGGCGCCGGCTTCCCGGCCTCGGCCCCGGCCCGCTCGGTGCGCGCGGCGGCGGCCGTGACCAGCGCCGCGGCCACGGCGAAGGCGGCACCCGCCCAGGCGATCCACGCGGCACCCGCCGCGCCGAGGATCCCGGCGCCCAGCGCGCTGGACAGCGAGATCGCCAGGTACATCACGGCGGCGTTGAGGGAGACGGCCAGGGGTTCGCTGCCGGGGCTGGCCAGCGTCATGACGCGCTGCTGCTGCGGCGCGGTCACCGACCAGGAGGCGATGCCGCACACCGCCGTCAGCGCGATGGCCGCCGGGTAGGAGGAGCGTACGCCGGCCATGACCGCGAACACCGCGGTGAGCAGCAGCGTCGCGCCGATGACGACCGCGCGCGGCCCGTTGCGGTCGGCCAGCCGGCCCGCGGTCAGGTTCCCGGCCGTCCCGGCCAGGCCGAAGACCAGCAGCAGGACGGCCACCTTGGCGCCGTCCCCGTCGGTGGCGGGCTCGAAGACGGCGCTGATGTAGGTGTAGGGCAGGTAGATGCCGATGAACGCGACCAGCGTGCCGGCCAGGACCCCGGCCACCCTGCGGTCGGCGAGCGGGGCGAGGCGCTGACGCAGCCGGGTCGGTCCGGCGAGGGTGACGTCGGGCAGCCGCAGGGCGATGACCGGGGCGACGACCAGGGCGAGCGCGGTGACGAACCACATGGTGGCCTGCCAGCCCAGCGCCTCGCCGATGACGGTGCCGAGCGGCGCGCCCAGCGCGAGCGAGGTGGTCAGCCCCACGGTGACGATGGCGATGGCCCGGCCCCGGTTCTCCGGTCCGGCCAGGGTCGCCGCGGTCGCGCCCGCGTTGGGGGTGAACATCGCGGCCCCGGCCGCGGCGATCACCCGGGCGGCCAGGACCAGCGCGTAGTCGGGGGCGAGGGCGGTCACCACGTTGCCGACGGCGAACACGGCGAGGCCCGTGATCAGGACCCTGCGCCGGGACCAGCGGGCGGTGAACGCGGCGAGCACCGGGGAGAGCAGGGCGTAGGCGAGCGAGAAGACGCTGACGAGCTGGCCCGCCGCGCCCAGGGAGATGTCGAGGGAGTCGCTGATGTCGGGCAGGAGGCCCGCGATGACGAAGGCGTCGGTGCCGACGGCGAAGGTACCGAGCGCGAGCACACAGGCGTGGGTCCGCCAGGCGCGCCCCTGCTGTGCGGCGGGAGGGGTCATGGAAGCACCTGAGTTTCGATGAGCGTCGAGTATGTCGATATCGATCGTAATAGATGTTCGATGTGTATCGTAGATGTCGAGCGACATCGCCATGGTCGCGTGACCCCGCCACCGCCGCCCCGGTCCGCCGGGCCGCGCGAGGCGGCGGGAAGAGCCTGGAGGCAGGATGCGAATGACGGAGGAGACCCGGCTGCCGCAGCCGGACCTCGCCACGGTGGAGATCGGCACCGTGCTGAACGCCCTCGCGGACCCGGTGCGGCTGCAGATCGTGCGGCTGCTCGACACCGCCGGCGAGGCGCCCTGCGGCGCGCTGGAGCTGCCGGTCGGGCGCTCCACCGTCTCCCACCACCTGCGCACCCTGCGCGAGAGCGGTCTTGTCGAGACCCATCTGCGGGGCAACACCCGGGTCAGCCGGATCCGCCGCGAGGAACTGGAGCGGCGCTTCCCCGGCCTGCTCACCTCGATCCTGGGCGCCGCGCCGGCCGCGCGGCAGGAGACGGCCGTACTCGACGGAGAGGGAGAACGTTAGATGGGACGGTTCGCACACCTCGCCTACACGGACAGCGTGCGCCGCGTCCAGGAGGAGCAGGGCAGCGCGCTGTTAGGCGTACGCGCCCTCTCGCAGCCCGACACCGGCCCGGACGAACTCGGCCCCGACGAGGCCGCGTTCCTCACCAGCCGGGACGGGTTCTACCTCGCCAGCACCGGCGAGACCGGCTGGCCCTACATCCAGTTCCGCGGCGGTCCCGCCGGTTTCGTGCACGTCCTGGACGAGCGGCGGCTGGCCTGGGCGGAGGTGCGCGGCAACCGCCAGTACATCACCACCGGCAACCTGCGGACCGACGGCCGGGTCGCGCTGTTCTTCATGGACTACGCCCGGCAGGCCCGCCTGAAGCTGCTCGGCCGGGCCCGTACCCAGGGGCTCGACGAGGATCCCGCGCTCACCGAACGGCTCGACCAGCCGCGCACCGACGGCAAGGTGGAGCGCCTGATGATCGTCGAGGTCGAGGGCTTCAACTGGAACTGCCACCAGCACATCACCCCGCGCTATTCCGAGGAGGAGCTGGAGACGGCCCTGCGCCCCGTCCGCGACCGCATGGACGCCCTGGAGCAGGAGAACGCCCGCCTGCGCGCCCGCCTCGCCGAACTCGGCGAGGCGGACTGACCCCGGTCCACGAAGGTACGGCCTACCGCGGCGCGGTCCCCGCCAGTCTCCGGGCCGCGGTGTCCAGCCGGGCCAGCACCCGGTCCCGGCCGAGCAGCTCCATGGACTCGAACAGCGGCAGCCCGACCGTGCGGCCGGTGACCGCGACCCGGACCGGGGCCTGGGCCTTGCCCAGCTTCAGCCCGTGCTCCTCCGCCACCGCGAGCAGGACGTCCTTCAGCTCGTCCGCCCGCCAGCCGGCGACGGCGGCCAGTCCGGCCCGGACGTCCGCCAGGAGGTCACCGGCCCCCTCCTTCATCGCCTTGTTCCAGGACGTCTCGTCCCGCACCGGCTCGTCCAGGAACAGGAAGTCCACGTAGCCGGTGATCTCGGAGAGCCGCGCCAGCCGGGTCTGCGCCGGCGGGGCCGCCGCCTCGAAGACGTCCTTGTCGAAGGCCTCCGGCCGCCACGGGGCGTACGGGGCGACGAGCCACGGCACGCAGGCGGCGGCGAACTGCGCGGGCGCCAGTGCGCGGATGTACTCGCCGTTGAACGCCGTCAGCTTCTTCACGTCGAAGAAGGCCGGGGCGGTGTTGACGTCCTCGATCCGGAAGCGCCGCTCCAGCTCCTCGTACGGCAGGATCTCCCGGTCGCCGCCCGGGCCCCAGCCCAGCAGCATCAGATAGTTGACCAGCGCCTCGGGCAGGAAGCCCTCGGCGAGGTAGTCCTCCAGCGCGACCTTGTCCCGGCGCTTGGACAGCTTCTGCCGCTTCTCGTTCACGATCACCGGCAGATGCGCCCACACGGGCGGCCCGGCACCGAGCGCCTCCCACAGCAGTTGCTGCTTCGGCGTGTTCGACAGGTGCTCCTCGCCCCGGACGACCTGCGTGATGCCCTGGTCCAGGTCGTCCACGACATTGGCGAGCAGGAAGACCGGGGAGCCGTCGCCCCGGGCGATCACGAAGTCCTCGATCGCGCTGTTCGGGAAGGCCGGCTCGCCGCGCACCAGGTCGACCACGACGGTCTCCCCCTCGTCCGGCGTACGGAACCGCAGCGCCCGCCCCTCCTCGAAAGCCAGCCCCCGTTCCCGGCAGAACCCGTCGTAGCCGAGGTGCTCCGACCCCGTACGCTCCCTCAGCCGCTCCCGGGTGCAGTCGCAGTAGTACGCCCGGCCGTCCGCGAACAGCCGCTCGGCCGCCTCGCGGTGCCGGCCGGCGTTGTGCGACTGGAAGTACGGCCCCTCGAACGCCGGGTCCTCGTCGTGGATGCCGATCGCCGCGAGCGCGCGGACGATGCCGTCGATCCACTCCGGCCTGTTCCGGGCGGCGTCCGTGTCCTCGATCCGCAGCACGAACCGGCCGCCGGACTGCCGCGCCACCGCCCAGTTGTAGAGGGCGGACCGCGCCCCGCCGACATGGAACATGCCGGTCGGGGACGGGGCGAAACGAACACGGACGGGACCAGTCGCCATGGGCCCCAGCGTACCGAGCGCCGCGGTTCGCCCCGGCGTCTTTTTCCGGGGGACAGTCCGGGGACAGGGAGTGCGCGGCCGGCGCCGGCAGGTCTTCAGCCGGCCGTCGGCGAAGCCCGCCCGCCGGCCGGGTCACGACAGGTGCCCCACCGCCGGGGGCTCGCCGCCATCGGTACGGGCGTGGCGTACGAAGCCGATCACTCCCGTCGCCGCGGCAGTCGCGACGAGGCTCCCGACGCCCACCAGACCCACGCCGATCACGAACAGGCCGCTGGCGTCGTCGCCGGACCAGTCGTAGTACGCGGCGGCGCTCAGGCCGGCCGTGGTACCGAGCACGGCGCTCACCGAGTGCCGGCGGGCCGTGGCCCAGTACACCGGCGCCAGCTGGGTCAGGACCAGCCCGATGACCTGCCAGGCCTGGTACGGGCCGGTCGTCGTGCCGTCGGCGTGGACATCGCGCTGCTGGTCCCAGCCCAGCCAGCCGGCCCACGCCAGGGGCGCGACCACGGCCGGCGCGAGGACCGGCAGCAGGCGGAGGGCGGTACGCATGGTTTTCCCCGTTGTCTTTCGCATGCCCCCACCGTCGCGCCGCGCGCCGCCCCCGCACAGAGCGCGCGTACTCAGCCGCGCCCGAGTACATGCCCCCGTACCGGCCGGGTACGCGCCCGAGTACATGGCCGGGTCCCGGGCTCCGCACGGCCGGGATCTAGGCTTCCTCCAGGAGGAGATTCGCTTCGTCAGTGCGGTCCGTTGAAACATGAAGGAAGCCCCGTTGAACTTCTGGTCGCTGTACAGCCACGGCTTCGCGCGCATCGCCGCGTGCACGGGCCACACCGTCATCGCCGACCCGCACGCCAACGCCGAGGCGGTCCTGCGCCAGGCCCGCCGGTGCGCGGACGAGGGCGTCGCCGTCGCCGTCTTCCCCGAACTGGGCCTGACCGGCTACTCCATCGAGGACCTGCTGCTCCAGGACGCGCTGCTCGACCAGGTCGAGGCGGCCCTCCGCACGGTCGTGGCCGGCTCGGCCGAGCTGCTGCCCGTCCTGGTCGTCGGCGCCCCGCTGCGCCACCGCCACCGGATCTACAACTGCGCGGTGATCGTCCACCGGGGCCGCGTCCTCGGCGTCGTACCGAAGTCGTACCCGCCGAACTACCGCGAGTTCTACGAACGCCGGCAGATCGCCGACGGCCACGACGAGCGGGGCGGCACCCTCCGCGTCGCCGGCGCCGAGGTGCCGTTCGGCGTGGACCTGCTGTTCGCGGCCGAGGACGTGCCCGGGCTGGTCCTGCACACGGAGATCTGCGAGGACATGTGGGTGCCGGTGCCGCCCAGCGCGGAGGCCGCCCTCGCCGGGGCCACCGTGCTGGTCAACCTCTCCGGCAGCCCGATCACCGTCGGCCGGGCCGAGGACCGCGCGCTGCTGTGCCGCTCCGCGTCCTCCCGCTGCCTGGCCGCCTACGTCTACGCGGCGGCCGGCCTCGGCGAGTCCACCACCGACCTGTCCTGGGACGGACAGACCATGATCTACGAGAACGGGGTGCTGCTCGCCGAGTCCGAGCGCTTCCCGGCCGGCGACCAGTGCGCCGTCGCCGACGTCGATCTCGACCTGCTGCGGCAGGAGCGGCACCGGATGGGCACCTTCGACGACAACCGCCGGGCGCACGCCGCGCGCACCGGGGACTTCCGGACCGTCTCCTTCGAGCTGGACCCGCCGCGCACCGATCTGGGGCTGCGCCGCCGCGTCGAGCGGTTCCCGTTCGTGCCCGCCGATGCCGACCGGCTCGCGCTGGACTGCTACGAGGCGTACAACATCCAGGTCGCCGGGCTCCAGCAGCGGCTCGCGGCCATCGGCGGGCCCAAGGTCGTCATCGGTGTCTCCGGCGGCCTGGACTCCACGCACGCGCTGATCGTCGCCGCCCGGGCGATGGACCGCGCCGGCCGCCCCCGCAGCGACATCCTGGCCTTCACCCTGCCCGGCTTCGCCACCAGCGACCACACCAAGGACAACGCGCACAAGCTGATGCGCGCCCTCGGTGTCACCGCCGCCGAGCTGGACATCACGCCGACCGCCCGGCTGATGCTGAAGGAGATCGGCCACCCCTTCGCCTCGGGCGAGCCGGTCTACGACGTCACCTTCGAGAACGTCCAGGCGGGCCTGCGCACCGACTACCTGTTCCGGCTGGCCAACCAGCGCGGCGGCATCGTGCTGGGCACCGGCGACCTGTCCGAGCTGGCGCTCGGCTGGTCCACGTACGGCGTCGGCGACCAGATGAGCCACTACAACGTCAACTCCGGGGTGCCGAAGACCTTCATCCAGCACCTGATCCGCTGGGTCATCGCCAGCGAGCAGTTCGACGACGAGACCGGCAAGGTGCTGGCCGCGATCCTGGACACCGAGATCAGCCCGGAGCTGGTGCCGGGCGAGGAGCTCCAGTCCACCGAGTCGAAGATCGGCCCGTACGCGCTGCACGACTTCACCCTCTTCCACGTGCTGCGCTACGGCTTCCGCCCCTCGAAGATCGCCTTCCTGGCCTGGCACGCCTGGCACGACCCGGACGCCGGCGCCTGGCCGCCCGGCTTCCCCGAGGCCAAGCGGGGGGCGTACGACCTGGCCGAGATCCGGCACTGGCTGGAGGTGTTCTGCCGCCGCTTCTTCGCGTTCTCGCAGTTCAAGCGCTCGGCGATGCCGAACGGCCCCAAGGTCTCGGCCGGCGGCTCGCTCTCCCCGCGCGGCGACTGGCGCGCCCCCTCCGACGGCAACGCGGAGTCGTGGCTGCGCGACCTGGCCCGCTTCGACTTCGAGGCGGCGGCGGCCGAGGTCCGCTAGCCGCCTGGAACCGGGCGTCGTCCTCGGCCACTCTTTCCCCTCGTGGCGAGTGTTCCGTATCAAGGGGGGCCGGGGGTCCCGCAGGCGCACATGGTGGTGTGCGGTGACGACGGGCTCGCGCACCGGCTGGCCGCCGAGTTGCGCGGGGTCCACGGCGAACAGGTCACCCTCGTCGTACCGCCGGACCGGCGCACCGCGCGGCCCCCGGTGGTCGGCCGGGCCCGGGCCGCGTCGGCGGCGCTGTTCGACCGGATGGTCAGCGCCGCGGTGGGCACGGTCGGCCGGACGGGCGGCACCGGACAGCCCACCGCCCCGGCCGCCGGCCAACGGGCGGACGGCGAAGGGGTGCTGGAGGCCACCGAGCCGACCGAGGCGGTGCTCGCGGAGGCCGGGGTGGCGCGGGCCGCCGCGCTGGCCCTCGTGTACGACGACGACGAGACCAACATCCGGGCCGCGCTGACCGCCCGCCGGCTCAACCCCCGGCTGCGGCTGGTCCTGCGGCTGTACAACCGGCGGCTGGGCCAGCACATCGAGGAACTCCTCGACCAGGCGGCGGCGTTGGCGGCCGGGGACGGGACGGACGGTCCGGACACCGGCCTGGAGGCCTCCACGACCGTCCTGTCCGACGCCGACACGGCCGCGCCCGCGCTGGCGGCCACCGCCGTCGCCGGCACCAGCAGGGTCGTGCAGACCGAGGGCCTGCTGCTGCGGGCCGTGGAACGCCCGCTGTCCGGGGAGGACGGGGCCGGGCTGCTCACCCTGGCGCTGCTGTCCGGCGGCGAGCAGCCACCGCTCCTGCTCCCCGGCGACGACGAGGTACGGCGCGCCGCCGGCCGGTCCGCCGTGGTGCTGGAACACGTCTCCTCCCCCACCGGCGCGGAAGCCGCCGCCCCCGCCCGCCGGCTGACCGGCGTCATGCCGCTGGCCTCGATCTTCTCCCGGCGGCTGCGCTGGTCGCTGGCCGGACTGGTCGGCTGCGTGGTCGCCCTCGCCGTCACCCTGTGGCTGGTCACCGGCATCGATCTGCTGCGCGCCTGCTACATCACCCTCCTCGACCTGTTCGCCATCGACGACCCGGCGTTCAAGGAGCCCCTCGGCCGCCAGATTCTCCAGCTCCTGTCCGCCCTCGTCGGACTGCTCCTCCTCCCGGTGCTGCTGGCCGCCGCGCTGGAGGCGCTCGGCACCTTCCGCACCGCCTCCACCCTGCGCAGGCCGCCCCGCGGGCTGAGCGGACACGTGGTGCTGCTCGGCCTCGGCAAGATCGGCACCCGCGTCCTGACCCGGCTGCGGGAACTGAACGTCCCCGTCGTGTGCGTCGAGTCCGACCCGGAGGCACGCGGCCTGGCCACCGCCCGCCGGCTACGGGTGCCGGTGGTCCTCGGGGACGTCACCCAGGAGGGCGTCCTCGAGGCGGCCCAGATCCACCGGGCGCGGACGCTGCTCGCGGTGACCAGCGCCGACACCACCAACCTGGAGGCCGTGCTCTACGCCCGCACCGTCCGCCCCGACCTCCGCGTGGTGCTGCGCCTGTACGACGACGACTTCGCCACCGCCGTCTACCGCACCCTCCGCGCCGCCCACCCGAACGCCCTGACCCGCAGCCGGAGCGTCACCCACCTGGCCGCCCCCGCGTTCGCCGGCGCCATGCTCGGCCGGCAGGTCCTGGGCGCGATCGCGGTCGAGCGGCGCGTGCTGCTCTTCGCCGCGGTCGACGTCGACGGCCACCCCCAGCTGGAGGGCCACACCCTGCGGGACGCCTTCCACACCGGCTCCTGGCGCGCCCTGGCCCGCCTGGGCCACCCGGACACCTCCCTGGACCACGTTCTGGAGAAGGGCGACCGCGTGGTGGTCGCCGCGACCCGCAGGGGCCTGGCGGAACTCCGCTGACCCCGCGTCGTCACAGTGCCCAGCTCCGTTGCCGCTCATGAGGCACGCGGCATGAGGCACGCGGCATGAGGCACAGCCGCACGCCCGGCCGTTTCTCGTCGCGCGTGAGCCCTGTCCGACAGGCGGCGAAGTGACGTTTCTCGGCGCCGGTGCCGGGGAGCCGGCGAGGTGGGCCGGGGTCAGGACGGCAAGTGGCGGGCCGCGAAGTCCAGTTCCAGTCTCACCTGCTTGATGCGTTCGTCGACCACCAGGGAGCCGTGGCCCGCGTCGTAGCGGTAGACCTCGTGGGGGGCGCCGCGGGTTTCCAGGCGGGTGACGTAGTTGTCGATCTGGCGGATCGGGCAGCGGGGGTCGTTGACGCCCGCCGAGATGTGGACCGGGGCCCTGACCTGGTCGACGTAGGTGATCGGGGACGACGCGGCGAAGCGGTCCGGGACCTCCTCGGGGGTGCCGCCCAGCAGCGTGCGGTCCATGGCCTTCAGGGCCTCCATCTCGTCGTGATAGGCCGTCACATAGTCCGCGACCGGCACCACCGCGATGCCCAGCGCCCAGGCGTCCGGCTGGGTGCCGATCCCGAGGAGGGTGAGGTAGCCGCCCCAGGACGCGCCGGTGAGGATGAGGCGCCCGGGGTCGGCGAGGCCCGAGGAGACCGCCCACTCCCGGACCGCGGCCACGTCCTCCAGCTCGATCAGGCCCACCCGGTGCTTGAGGGCGTCGGTCCAGGCGCGGCCGTAGCCGGTGGAGCCGCGGTAGTTGACGCGGATCACCGCGTACCCGTGGTCGACCCAGGCCGCCGGGCCCGCGGCGAAGGAGTCGCTGTCGTGCCAGGTCGGGCCGCCGTGCAGGTCGAAGACGGTGGGGAGGGGGCCCGTGGCACCCGCCGGCTTCTGGACCAGGGCGTGGATGCGGCCGCCGGGACCCTCCACCCACACGTCCTCCACCGGCACCGACGGGGGGCACGCCATGCCCGGCGGGTCCAGCACCACACCGCCGGCCGTGGACCGCACCGCCGGGGGCTCGGCGGCCGACGACCACAGGTACTCCACGCTGCCGTCGGGGCGGGCCGTCGCGCCGGAGACCGTGCCGGGCGGGGTCGGGATGCGGGTCAGCTCGCGGGTCGCCAGGTCGTACCGGAACAGTTCGCTGCGGGCCTCGAAGCCGTGCACGACGAGCAGGGCCGAGCCGTCCGGGTACCACTCGGCGCCGACGTCGCCCGGCAGGTCCAGCGCCAGGTCCGTCTCCTCGCCCGTCGCCACGTCCCACACCATCGGCTCCCAGCGGCCCCGGCGCTGGTGGCCCACGAGCAGCCGGGTGTCGCCGTCGACCGGGGCGAAGCCCAGCACCTCCAGGCCCAGCTCCTCGACGCCGCCCTTGGTGTCGTCCAGCTCGGCGACCGTCGTACCGTCCGGGCGCAGCACCCGCAGGGCGGCGTGCATGGCGTCGCCGTGCTCGGTGTGCTCGACGGCGATCAGCGTGCCGTCGTGCGAGAGGTCGCCGACGCCCGCGGACTCGCGGTGCCGGTAGATCTCCACCGGCCCGGCGCCCTCGCGCGCCAGGTGGATCGTCGTGCCGTCGTCGTCCGTGGAGCGGCCCACGACCGCCGTGCGGCCGTCGCGGGACAGGGCCAGGCCGGCCGGATAGGACGGGGCCAGGCCGGGCACGGCCGGCTCGTCCGGGCCGCCGGTGAAGGGCTGGCGGCGCCAGACGCCGAACTCGTCGCCGTCCTTGTCGTCGAACCACCAGATCCACGCGCCGTCCGGGGAGAGCACGCCGTCCGTCGTGCCGTTCGGCCGGTCCGTCGCCTGCCGCTGCTCGCCGGTCGCCCGGTCCCACGCGTACAGCTCGTACGTCCCCGTCGCGTTCGACACGAACAGGGCGCGGTCCGGCGCGTCCTCCGCCCAGTCGGGCAGCGAGACCCGCGGCGCCCTGAAGCGCTTCTCCCAGTCCGGCATGTCCGGTGTGTCCGGCGTCCTGCTCTCACTCATGGCCCCAGTCATGCGCCCATACTGCCTGGCCGCGCGGACAATTGGGTGGCGGGTGTGCGCAGCCTGTGGATAACTTCCCGCCCATGAGCGTTTCCGCCGCCTCCTCGTCCGTATCCGACGGATCCGGTACCGAAGGCTCCTCTCCGCCCCCTCCCGGGAGCTTGGTCCCCGAAGGCTGGCGGGACGACAACCGGGCCCTGTGGGACGAGCGCGTGTCCCTCCATGTCACCAGCCCGTTCTACGACCTCGCCGGCTTCCGCACCCGCCGGGACGACCTGCGCGGCTTCGAGACGGCGGAGGTCGGCGACGTCACCGGCCGGACGCTCCTGCACCTCCAGTGCCACATCGGCACCGACACCCTCTCCTGGGCCCACCGGGGCGCCGCCCGCGTCGTCGGCCTGGACTTCTCCGCGCCCGCCGTGGCGGCGGCCCGCGCCCTCGCCGCCGACCTCGGCTACGGCCCCGAACGGGCGGCCTTCGTCACCGGTGACGTGTACGACGCGGCCGAGGCCGTGCCCGAGCCGTCGTACGACATCGTCTACACCGGCCTCGGCGCCCTGTGCTGGCTGCCGGACATCCGGCGCTGGGCCGAGACGGCGGCCTCCCTGGTCGCGCCGGGCGGCTTCCTGTACCTCGCCGAGTTCCACCCGATCACCGAGTCCCTGGACGACGAGACCGGCACCCGGATCGTGCGGGACTACTTCACCCGGGACGCGCAGGTGTGGGACGAACCGGGCAGCTACGCCGACCCGGACGCCGCCACCGTCCACACCCGTGGCGTGGAGTGGCAGCACACCCTCGGGGACGTCGTCTCCGCGCTCGCCGCGGCCGGGCTGCGCCTGGAGTTCCTGCACGAGCACGACGTCTCGCTCTTCCCGCGCTTCGCGAACTTCGAGGTGCGCGACGGCTACCACCGCTTCCCGGCGGACCATCCGCGCATCCCGCTGATCTACTCCCTGAAGGCGCGCAAGAGCTGACCCGGGGCCGGGGCACCGGGCCGGGCGCCGTACCGTGGAGGGCGTGTACCGGTTTCTGCTGACACCCCGCTGGTGGGGCATCAACGTCTTCGTGCTGCTCGCCATCCCGTTCTGCGTCTTCATGGGGTCGTGGCAGCTGAGCCGGTTCGAGGGGCGGGTGCAGGACCACCGCACCGCCACCGAGCAGGCCACGTCCGGCCGGGACGAGGCCGCGCGCCCGCTGGACTCGATGCTGCCCGTCGACAAGAGCACCTCGGGCCGGCGGGTCACCGCGAGCGGGCACTACGGCACGCAGCTGCTGGTGCCCGGCCGGGAGCTGGACGGCAAGCGCGGCTTCTACGTCCTCACCCTGCTGCGCACCGGCTCCGGCAAGGCGCTCCCGGTGGTCAGGGGCTGGCTGCCGGGCACGGCGGACCCCGCGAAGGCGCCCGCCCCGCCCGCCGGCGAGGTCACCGTCACCGGCGCGCTCCAGGCGTCCGAGACCCCGGGGGACAACGGGGTCAGCGCGCAGGGCGGGCTGCCGGCCGGGCAGACGGCGGCGATCAGCTCGGCGTCCCTGGTCAACCTGGTGCCGTACCGGCTGTACGACGCGTGGGTGACGCTGGACAAGGGCGACGCCGGGATGAAGGCCGTGCCCGCGAGCGTGCCGTCCGGTACGGGGCTGGACCTGAAGGCGTTCCAGAACCTCGGTTACACCGGCGAGTGGTTCGTGTTCGCGGGCTTCGTGGTGTTCATGTGGTTCCGGTTGCTGCGGCGGGAGCTGGAGTTCCAGCGGGACGCCGCGCTGGGCCTGGTGCCGGAGGACGCGGAGCGGACCCCGGTCCCGAGCGGCTGACCGGTGCGGCGCGGGCCGGACGGGCCTACGCGCCCGCCAGCAGTCCCGTGTAGTACACCGTCCCCGCGCACGCCCCCGGCACCACCGCGGTCGCCGACGGTGCGCCGTCCTGCGCCGTGTGGGTGACCGTGACGCTGCCCTCGGCCGTGCCGCCCTCGGTGACCAGCTGGGTCGTGGCGGCCGGTGTCCCGGTGCCGGTGTCGGTCGGGCCGCCGGTGGTGCTCGCGCTCGCCTCCTGGGTCGGTGTCGGGACCGGTGAGGGGTCCTGCGTGCCGGAGCCCCCGTCGGTGCCTTCGCCGCCGGTGGCGGGGCAGGTCTCGGAGGGGACGAAGGCGAACTTCTCCTCGTACGCCGCTCCTGGCTCGAGGACCAGCGAGGCGACCTCCAGGGAGGGGTCGGGCAGGGCCGTCGCCGCGCCGTCCCCCGCGGTGTGCCGTACGGCGCTGATCCGGGCCGGGTCGGCGGCGCCCTGGGCCGTCGGGGTGACGCTGCCCGGGCCGGACACCGTGCAGGCCGTCCCGGAGACGTTGACGACGCGGAAGGTGCCGGAGACGATGCCCGCGGAGTCGGGGGCGTTCACGGTGCCGTTCGCGGAGCCCAGCTGGCCCGTCGAGCACGCCGGGGTGCCGGTGGGCGCGCTGGCGGAGGGCCCCGCGCTGCCGTCGGGAGAGCCGGCGGGGTGGCCTTCCTTCCGGTCCTCGACGCCGCCCTTGCCGGGCTCCTTGCCGGGCTCGGCCGTCGTGCTCCCGGTGTCCTTGCCGCCGCCCTTGCCGACGGTGGTGCCCTTGTCCCGGCCCTGGCCGGTGCCGCCCTGGGCCTGGGAGGTCTGCCCGGCCATGGCGGTGTTGGGGTCGGAGCCGCCGGAATTCGAGACGTGCAGCAGGGCGGGGATCGCGGTGCCGATGAACAGGGCCGCCGCCGCCATGCCGACCGCCGCCTGGCGCTTGCGGGCGCGGCGGGCGGGGATCGCCCGGCGCAGCTGCTCCAGCGTGTCTCCGCGCGGCTCGAGGTCGTCCACCGCCGAGTGCAGCAGGCGGCGCAGGGCCGGCTCGTCCGGGGCGGGTCCGCCGAGGCCGTCCGGTGCGTCGGTGACCGTGCCGGGCCGTTCGGGGCCCGTGCCGTCGGGGCCGTGGTTCACAGTTCCGTTCCCAGGGTGCGTTGGCGTGTGCGGTTGCCCGTGGCGGCGCGTCGGCTCGTGCCAGGCGTAGGGCTCGTGACGTTCATGGGAGTCGCCCCCTTCGGCGTGATCGCTCATGCCGGTGTCCTCATGGCCACCCGCAGCGCGGCGATCCCCCGCGAGCCGTACGCCTTCACCGAGCCGATGGATATGCCGAGCGTCTCGGCGACCTGGGCCTCGGTCATGTCCGCGAAGTACCGCAGCACGAGCACCTCGCGCTGGCGGCGCTGGAGGCCCTTCATCGCCTTGATGAGGTCCCGGCGCTCCAGCTGGTCGTAGGCGCCCTCCTCCGCGCTCGCCGCGTCGGGCATCGGCTTGGAGAGCAGCTTCAGGCCGAGGATGCGGCGGCGCAGCGTGGACCGGGAGAGGTTGACGACCGTCTGCCGCAGGTAGGCGAGGGTCTTCTCGGGGTCGCGGACGCGCCTGCGGGCCGAGTGGACGCGGATGAACGCCTCCTGGACGACGTCCTCGCAGGAGGCCGTGTCGTCGAGGAGGAGCGCGGCGAGACCCAGCAGCGAGCGGTAGTGCGCCCGGTAGGTCTCGGTGAGGTGGTCGACGGTGGTCCCGGCGGCCTCGGCGGTCGCGGCGCCCGGAGGCTCCTCGGCGCCGTCACGCTGACTGGGTATGCGGGCGGGCCGCGCTGCGGGCATGGGCGCGATCACCGGCATGCCGCCGGGCGTGCCGGGCCGGAGCGCCGAGCGAGGCCGCAGGGCCGTGCCGCCGCGGGCCACACTGAGTTCGAGTACCTCTGCCACGCCAGTTGGACACGCCTCCCCCCTCGGGGGTTGTACGTGCCGGGCGTCACATGTGCGACAACCGGCCATGCCTCAAGTGCCGTCATGCGTCCCGCTCTTCCCTCATGTCCCATTTGAACGGGCGTCCCCACGCCCCGATCACGGCGTCCCCACGCCAGGATCATCACGCCCCCAGGCCCCGCAAGGGTGACCGCAAAGACGCTCCCCGCCCTCCGTACGGTTGCGGAAGGCGGGGAGAGAAATCCTCTGCTGCCAAGAGGGACGGTTCAAGTCGTTTGGACCATGCTCCCGGCCACAGTTCTTACGCGGATCCTACAAAGCCGTCACCCGCGGCCGGCCGCCCCGGCCGGTTCCCCGGCGGCCGGACCGGCGAGCAGCTCCGCGATCTGCACGCAGTTCAGCGCGGCGCCCTTGCGCAGATTGTCGCCGCACACGAAGAACTCCAGCGCGGCGGGATCGTCCAGGGCCCGGCGCAGCCGTCCGACCCAGGCCGGATCGGTGTCCACCACGTCGGCCGGGGTGGGGAACTCGCCGGCGGCCGGGTCGTCGCACAGCACCACGCCGGGCGCGGTCGCGAGGATCTCCCGGGCGCCGTCGAGGGCGACCTCCCGCTGGAAGCGGGCGTGCACGGTCATCGAGTGCGTGGTGACCACCGGCACCTGGACACAGGTCACGGCGACCGGCAGCGCGGGCAGACCGAGGATCCTGCGGGTCTCCTCGCGCACGGCCAGCTCCTGCGCCGACCAGCCGTCCGCCGTGGGCGGCCCGGTCCACGGCACGACGTTCAGCGCGACCGGCTCCGGGAACGGCCCGGTGGCGCCCCCGACGGCCCGCCTGAGGTCCCCGGGCCGCGTGCCCAGTTCGGTCCCGGCCACCAGGGCCAGCTGGGTCCGCAGGGCGTCCACGCCGGCCCGCCCGGCCCCGCTCGCCGCCTGGTACGTCGACACCACCAGCTCGCGCAGGCCGTACTCGGCGTGCAGCGCGCCCACGGCGACGATCATCGTGAGGGTGGCGCTGTCGGGGCTCGCGACGATGCCGCGCGGACGGGAGCGCAGCGCGTGCGGATTGACCTCGGGCACCACGAGCGGCACCCCGGCGTCGGCCCGGAAGGCGCCGGAGTTGTCGACGACGACCGCGCCGCGCGCGGCGGCCACCGGCGCCCAGGCGGCGGCGACCTGCGCGGGCACGTCGAACAGCGCGAGGTCGACCCCGTCGAAGGCATCCTCCGTCAGGGCCGTCACCTCCACCTCCACCCCGCGCACGGTCAGCTTGCGGCCGGCCGAGCGGGCGGAGGCGATCAGCCGGATCTCGCCCCAGACGTCGGCGCGCTGGGACAGGAGCCGGAGCATGACCGTGCCGACGGCCCCGGTCGCTCCCACGACCGCGAGCGTCGGCCTGCCGGTCATCGGCCCGTACCCCGGCTCATCGGCCGGTGCCTCCGTAGACGACGGCCTCGTCGGAGTCTGAGTCGAGCCCGAAGGCGGTGTGCACGGCGCGGACCGCCTCCGGCACGTCGTCGGCGCGGGTGACGACCGAGATGCGGATCTCGGAGGTGGAGATCAGCTCGATGTTCACGCCCGCGTCGCTCAGCGCCTCGAAGAAGGCGGCGGTGACGCCCGGGTTGGTCTTCATACCGGCGCCGACCAGGGAGATCTTGCCGATCTGGTCGTCGTAGCGCAGCGATTCGAAGCCGATGCCGGGGCGGTTCTTCTCCAGCGCGTCGATGGCCTTGCGGCCCTCGGTCTTCGGCAGGGTGAAGGAGATATCCGTCAGGCCGGTGGAGGCGGCGGACACGTTCTGCACGACCATGTCGATGTTGACCTCGGCATCGGCGATGGTCCGGAAGATCGCGGCGGCCTCACCCGGCTTGTCCGGCACGCCGACGACCGTGATCTTGGCCTCGGAGGTGTCGTGCGCGACACCGGAGATGATGGCCTGCTCCACCTTCTTGTCCCCAATCGGCTCACTGCTGACCCACGTGCCCTGCAGTCCGCTGAACGAGGACCGGACGTGGATCGGGATGTTGTAGCGGCGGGCGTACTCCACACAGCGGTGGAGCAGCACCTTGGACCCGGACGAGGCCAGCTCCAGCATGTCCTCGAAGGAGATCCAGTCGATCTTCCGGGCCTTCTTCACCACGCGCGGGTCGGCGGTGAACACGCCGTCGACGTCGGTGTAGATCTCGCAGACCTCGGCGTCGAGCGCGGCGGCGAGCGCCACGGCCGTCGTGTCGGACCCACCGCGCCCCAGCGTGGTGATGTCCTTCTTGTCCTGGCTGACGCCCTGAAAACCGGCGACGATGGCGATGTTGCCCTCGTCCAGGGCGGTGCGGATCCGGCCCGGCGTGACGTCGATGATCCGGGCTTTGTTGTGGACCGAGTCGGTGATGACGCCTGCCTGGCTGCCCGTGAACGACTGGGCCTCGTGGCCCAGGTTTTTGATCGCCATCGCCAGCAGGGCCATGGAGATCCGCTCTCCGGCGGTCAGCAGCATGTCGAACTCCCGCCCGGCAGGCATCGGAGACACCTGCTCGGCGAGATCGATCAGCTCGTCCGTCGTGTCGCCCATCGCGGAAACGACGACGACAACCTGGTTGCCGTTCTTCTTCGCTTCCACGATCCGCTTGGCGACGCGCTTGATGCCCTCGGCATCGGCTACGGAGGAGCCTCCGTACTTCTGCACGACAAGGCCCACGTGCGCTCCTCGCTCGGTTCGTTTGTGTCGGCTCAGTCTAACGAGCGTCCGAATTCCACCACCCTGCTCCCGCATGGTGAGACATCGTCCGCCCTGGTCCGACCCTGCCCAGCGGGCCGCGCACCAGTCCGAAAGTGCCCCGGCTCACAGACGGCCGCCGCCCGGCCGGCTACTTCGCCGGCCGGATGCCCAGCGGCGCGCCGATCTCCTCGGCCATGACCCGGCCGGCCTCGAACTCCAGCGTCTCGTCGCCGATGTCGGCCTGGTCGGTGTCCAGGCCGTCCAGTTCCTCCAGGGGCTGGTTCAGCCGGACGTGGATCAGGACGGACTGCAGGGCGCGCAGCACCGCCGAGGCCGTCCCTCCCCAGTTGGAGAAGTACGAGAACTGCCACCACCACAGGGCCTCGGTGGTCCGGCCCGCGCGGTAGTGGACCATGCCGTGCCGCAGGTCGGTGATGATGTCGGCGAGGTCGTCGGAGATCCGGGCCGGCACGGGCGCCTTGCGGGGCTCGTACGGGTCGAAGACCTCGGAGTAGACGTCGACCGGGTCCAGCAGCCGGGCGAAGTTCTCGCGCAGGGCGTCCACGTCCGGCTCGGGGCCCGGGTCGGGCTCGTAGCGCTCGTCGGGGACGAAGTCCTCGTGGGCGCCCAGCCGGCCGCCGGCGAGCAGCAGCTGGGAGACCTCCAGGAGGAGGAAGGGGACCGCCGAGCCGGGCTCGTCGCCCCTGGCCACCTCGGTGACGGCCACCAGGAAGCTCTCCACCTGGTCCGCGATCTGCACCGCGAAGTCGTCCGGGTTCTGCGTCGTGGCGTGCAGCGTGGCGTCAGACATCCAGCAATCGTCTCCCCTCGAAGGCGCGGCCGAGGGTCACCTCGTCCGCGTACTCCAGGTCGCCACCCACCGGGAGGCCGCTGGCCAGGCGGGTGACCTTCAGGCCCATGGGTTTGATCATGCGGGCGAGGTACGTGGCCGTCGCCTCGCCCTCCAGATTCGGGTCCGTGGCCAGGATCAGCTCCGTGACCGTCCCGTCGGCCAACCGCGCGAGAAGTTCCCGTATACGCAGGTCGTCGGGTCCGACCCCCTCGATGGGGCTGATCGCGCCGCCCAGGACGTGGTAGCGGCCCCGGAACTCACGGGTGCGCTCGACGGCGACGACGTCCTTCGGCTCCTCCACCACGCAGATGACGGCCGGGTCGCGGCGCGGGTCGCGGCAGATGCCGCACAGCTCCTCCTGCGCCACGTTGCCGCAGGTCGCGCAGAAGCGGACCTTCGCCTTGACCTCCATCAGGGCGTGCGCGAGCCGCTTCACGTCGGCCGGCTCCGCCTGGAGGACGTGGAAGGCGATCCGCTGCGCGCTCTTGGGACCGACGCCGGGCAGCCGCCCCAGTTCGTCGATGAGGTCCTGGACCACGCCTTCGTACAACGGACTGCCCTTCCTGGAGACCTTTCGGTACGTACGGTAGTTGTCTTCCGCCTCCGCCCGGAAGGCGGTGCGGCGAAGCGGGTCAGAACGGCAGGCCCGGGATGCCGCTGCCGCCGCCCAGCCCCTGGGCCAGCGGGCCGAGCTTCTGCTGCTGGAGCGTCTGCGCGTTCTGGTTGGCCGCCTGGACGGCCGCCACGATCAGGTCGGCGAGGGTCTCGGTGTCCTCCGGGTCCACCGCCTTCGGGTCGATCCTCAGCGCCCGCAGCTCGCCGGCGCCGGTGACGGTGGCCCGCACCAGGCCGCCGCCCGCCTGCCCGTCGACCTCGGTGTTCGCCAGTTCCTCCTGCGCCCGCGCCAGGTCCTGCTGCATCTTCTGGGCCTGCTGGAGCAACTGCTGCATGTTGGGCTGGCCACCGGGGATCACGATCAGCTCCTCGCCGTCTTCCGGATTGTCGTCTCCGACGTTTTTCTCAGTCGTCAACGAGCCTACGTGGTCCACGCGGCCGCTGCCCTGCCACTCTTTCGGGTGAGAGAGACGGCTGTCCTATACCTGATCAAGGCCCTCTTCCGGGCGGAAAAACGGGGAAACCTCCCTCTCCGCCACCCGTTGGGCGGTAGGAAGGGGGCCGCGCGTCGGCATGGAATGTCACGCAACGCGACCGGTCGTGATCAGTAGGGAGTGCCGGGTGGGTCAGCCGGAGATGCAGCCCGAGGGTCCGCCTCAGGACGGGCGGGGCGAGGGTGCGGCCGGGCTGCGGCCGGGCGAGCTGACCGGGCGGACGTTTCCGCTCGGGGACTGGGGCGAACCCGCCGAGCGGCTGGACGAGCTGTACCGGTGGGTGGAGCGCCGGGGGCTGGAGACGGCGGCCTGGTACCTGCGGGACCGGCTCTGGAAGCGGCGCGGGGCGCGCGCGCTGCGGGTCACGACGGCGGCCGGGGCGGTGGCCGGGGCGGCGCTGCCGCTGCTGGACCTCACCGGGGTGGCCGCCGGGGTGGCGCCGTGGGGCTGCCTGGCGCTGCTGCTCGCGGGCGCCGGCGTGGGCGTCGACCGGTTCTTCGGGTGCACGTCCGGCTGGATGCGGGACGTGGCCACGGCCCAGGCGGTGCACCGGCGGCTCCAGGCCCTGCAGTTCGACTGGGCGTCGGAGAGCGTGCGGGAGGTGCTGGGCCCGGCGGAGGGCACGGCGAGCGAGGCGGCCGAGCGGTGCCTGGCGGTGCTGCGGCGCTTCTGCGAGGACATCGCGGAGCTGGTGCGCACGGAGACCACCGACTGGATGGTGCAGTTCCGCACCGGCCCGGCCCCGCTGGGCATCCAGACGGCGCTGGTCACGGTGCCCCGGCAGGACGCGGGCGGAGCGGGCGGGGCGCGTTTCCCGCTGCCCCCGGCGAACGGCAGCCGCCCGAACATGCCGAGACAGCGCCCCCCGGAACCGCGGTGACGGCCCCCGGGGCCGTCACCGCTTGCTGTACGTCAGGCTCTCCCCGCCGCTCGCCTTGGTCCGCTCCAGCCTGCCGTCCGGCAGCAGGGTGACCTCGGTGGCCTCGCCCGGGGTGCAGGAGGAGGCCGGTTCCCCGGTGGTGACGGTGGACGGACCGATCTCCAGCGGCCCGTCCCCGCCGGGCGCCCCGGCCAGCTCGGCCTCGAAGACGCAGTGGTACGACCCGCCGCCCTCGGTCGGCCCGTCCGCGACCAGGGTCAGCACGGTGTCCCCCACCTCGCCCTGCCGGATGGTCAGTTCGCGGATGCCGGTGCCGCTCTCGCCCCCGATGGCCGCCCGCCAGGTGCCCAGGTAGGCGTCCGGTATCGCCCCGGCGGCCGGCGTCTTCGAGGCGCTCGGGGTGGGCGCGGCCGAGGTGGCGGGCGGCGGCGCCGAGCCGGCCGGGGGCGCGGTGCCGTGGGCGGGGGCCGTACCGGCCGTGCCGCCGGCCTTCGCGTCGGTCCCGCCGCCGTTCTTCATCAGCGCGTACACCGAGCCGCCCGCGCCCACCGCCACGACCAGCGCGATCAGCACGAGCAGCGCGGTGGACCGGCCGCTGCGCCGCTCCGGCTCCTCCGGCCCGCCGGGGTCCGCCGGACCGTACGGCGGTGTGGCGCCGAGTCCGCCGGCCTGGACGGGATACGGCTGCCGCACCCCGCCCCAGGCACCGGCACCGGCCTGCTGCTGATAGCCGTAGCCGGTGGGGTGCGGGTGCGGCTGGGGATAGGGCTGCGGTCCCTGAGCGCCGTACGCGGGGCCGAAGCCGTAGGGCGCCGGGGGCGCGGTGGGCGGCGGCGGAGCCGCGGGGGTGACGGCGGTGGGCAGGTGGTCGACGGGCGCGGGGGTTCCGCCGTCGGAGACGGGGGCGTGCTCGGGCGACCCGCCCGCGGCCATGAAGGACACCCCGGCCCCGTGCGGCACACCGGAACTCGCGGGGGTGCCCGGCCCGGGCCGCGCACCCGGGGTTCCCGCGAAGGCACCGGACCCGTGGGACACCCCGGCTCCGGCAGCCCCGTCGGACCCCTCGTGCGCGCCGTCGCCAGAAGGGGCGGACCCGTTCGGCGCACCGGGCCCGTGCGGCGGGTTGCCGGGTACCTGCGGCGCGCCGGGCCCCCCTTGATGCGCACCGGCACCCCCGGCGGGCAGGCCGTTCAGCACACCGTTCCCGTGCGACCCGCCGGACCCGTTCGGCGCACCGGCGGACGCGCCCGCCGCCCCGTGATCCGCCGGCCCCGGCGCTCCCCCGCCGGCCTCCGGACTCTCCGCCTCCAGCAACCGCACGGCGTGGCGGCCGAGCTGGGCCACCAGGGCACTGGGCAGCCACGGGTCGCGGGAGCGGCCGCCGGTGACGGTGTCCTCCACCCCGGTGCGCTCCAGGATCTCCTGCGGCGCGGGCCGGCTCGCCGGGTCCTTGCGCAGGCAGTCCCGTACGAGGTCGGCGATGCCCTCCGGCACGCCGGTGAGGTCCGGCTCCTCCTGGGCGATGCGGAACATCAGCGCGTGGACCCCGCTGTCGGCGGTCCCGAAGGGCAGCGACCCGGTGGCCGCGTAGGCGAGCACGGAGCCGAGGCAGAACACGTCGCACGCGGGCGTGATCGGGTCCCCGCGCACCTGCTCGGGCGCCATGAACCCGGGCGACCCGACCAGCGCCCCGGTGCGGGTGAGCCCTTCCTCGCCCGGCGTCGCCGTCTCCAGCGCCCGCGCGATCCCGAAGTCGATCACGCGCGGCCCGTCGATGGTCACCAGCACGTTCGACGGCTTGAGGTCCCGGTGCACGATCCCGGCCGCGTGGATGTCCGCCAGCGCCTGCGCGAGTCCCGCCGCCAGGATCCGTACCGACCGCTCGGGCAGCGCCCCGTGGTCGTGCCCGACCACCTGCTGGAGGCTCGGCCCGGCCACGTACCCGGTCGCCACCCAGGGCACGGCGGCCTCGGTGTCCGCGTCCAGCACCGGCGCGGTCCAGTACCCGCCGACCCGGCGGGCGGCGCCCACCTCCTGGCGGAACCGCGCCCGGAACTCCTCCCGCTCGGCCAGTTCCGCGCGGACGAGCTTCACGGCGACGGTCCGCCCCCGCTCCGACCGGGCCAGGTACACGTGCCCCATGCCGCCCGCGCCGAGCCGTGCCAGCAGCCGGTAGGCCCCGATCGCCGGCGGATCCCCCGGTCCCAGCTTCTCCATCCCCGCGCCGCCTTCCCCCCATAGGTATGCAACGCCGAGAATAGTGCGCCGGTGGGACACCGGGCCCGGGCGCCGGTGCCACGACCGCGCGACGGGGCCCGGCCGCACCGCAATCCGGCCACACCGCGCCCCGCGTCGACAACCTGTCGCGGATTCTCCCCGTCCACGGAACAAGACGCCGATATGCCTTCCGCATCGCGGACATTTACCCTCACCGGCATGACCCCTCAGCCCAGCCCCGAAGCCGGTGCCGCCGTGAAGGCCGCCGACCGCGCGCACGTCTTCCACTCCTGGTCCGCGCAGGACCTCATCGACCCGCTCGCCGTCGCCGGCGCCGAGGGGTCGTACTTCTGGGACTACGACGGCACGCGCTATCTGGACTTCACCAGCGGGCTCGTCTTCACCAACATCGGCTACCAGCACCCCAAGGTCGTCGCGGCGATCCAGGAGCAGGCCGCGAAGCTGACCACCTTCGCGCCCGCGTTCGCCGTCGAGGCCCGCTCGGAGGCGGCCCGGCTGATCGCCGAGCGGACCCCCGGCGACCTGGACAAGATTTTCTTCACCAACGGCGGCGCGGACGCCGTGGAGCACGCGGTGCGCATGGCCCGGCTGCACACCGGCCGCCCGAAGGTCCTCTCGGCGTACCGCTCGTACCACGGCGGCACCCAGCAGGCGGTGAACATCACCGGCGACCCGCGCCGCTGGGCGAACGACAGCGGCTCGAACGGGGTCGCCCGCTTCTGGGCGCCGTTCCTCTACCGCTCCCGCTTCTACGCCGAGACCGAGGAGCAGGAGTGCGCCCGGGCGCTGGAGCACCTGGAGACGACGATCGTCTTCGAGGGGCCGGCGACCATCGCCGCGATCATCCTGGAGACCATCCCGGGCACCGCCGGGATCATGGTGCCGCCGCCCGGCTATCTGGCCGGTGTGCGCGAGCTGTGCGACAAGTACGGGATCGTCTTCATCCTGGACGAGGTCATGGCCGGCTTCGGCCGGACCGGCGAGTGGTTCGCGGCGGACCTGTTCGGGGTCGTCCCCGACCTGATGACCTTCGCCAAGGGTGTGAACTCGGGTTACGTGCCCCTCGGCGGTGTCGCCATCTCACAGGAGATCGCCGAGACCTTCGGCAAGCGCCCCTACCCCGGCGGCCTCACCTACTCCGGTCACCCGCTGGCCTGCGCCGCCGCCGTCGCCACGATCAACGTGATGGCGGAGGAGGGCGTCGTGGAGAACGCCAGGCGGCTCGGCGAGAGCGTCGTCGGCCCGGGCCTCGCCGAGCTGGCCGCCCGCCACCCGAGCGTCGGCGAGGTGCGCGGCACGGGCATGTTCTGGGCGCTGGAGCTGGTGCGTGACCGGGAGACCCGCGAGCCGCTGGTGCCGTACAACGCGACCGGCGAGGCGAACGCCCCCATGGCCGCCTTCGCCGCCGCCGCCAAGCGGCACGGCCTGTGGCCGTTCGTGAACATGAACCGCACCCACGTCGCCCCGCCGTGCACCGCGACCGAGGCCGAGCTGAAGGAGGGCCTGGCCGCCCTCGACGCCGCGCTGACCGCCGCCGACGAACACACCGTGTGACCGCGCCACGGCTGCCGTCCACCTGTTCGAACGCGTAAGGTGACGTGCTCGTGAGAAAGAGGGACCCGCGGCCGTCGCGGGTCCCGCGAGCACCGCACCCGGACGTGTGAGGAGAGGCACGGAGCATGCCCGGCAACGGCCCCGTGACGCGCAGCACCCTTCGCCAGCAGATCGCGGACGCGCTCCGTGACGAGGTGCTGGGGGGCCGGCTGCGCCCGGGCCGGGCGTTCACCGTCAAGGAGATAGCCGACCAGTACGGCGTCTCCGCCACACCGGTCCGCGAGGCGCTGGTCGACCTGTCCGCGCAGGGCATCCTGGAGGCCGACCAGCACCGCGGCTTCCGCGTGCCCGAGTACTCGGTCACCGACTACCGGCACATGATCGAGGCCCGCGGCCTGGTCACCGACGGCATGTTCCAGGCCCTCACCCAGGGGCACCCCGCCTTCCGCACCCCGCCGGAGGACCCCCGCACGGGCGCGGCGCTGGCCACCGTGCGGCGCCGCGGCGAGGAGGCCCAGCGGGCGGCCACGGCCGGCGACCTGACCGTCCTGATCGGCTACGACCTGCGCTTCTGGCGCGAACTGAGCGCCCTGTACGGCAACCCCTACCTCGGCGACTTCCTGCACCGGCTGCGCGTGCAGTCCTGGGTGTGCGCGGTGCAGCACCTGCTGCGCCTGCCCGAGCTGCGCGGCCGGCTCTGGGACCGGCACACCGAGCTGGTCGACGCGCTGGCCCGGCGCGAGGCGGAGACGGCCCGCGCGATCGTCGCCGACGCGGGCGCGCACTCGCTGGCACTGCTGGAACACCTGGCGGGCGGGTAGACGACTGATACGGGCCTACGGGGGAGCGTTCCCCGGGCCGCAGCGACTACCCTTCCCTGACCACCCGCCGCCGTGTGTGACGGCGCGCCCGCCGATGCGAGGAGCCCTCTTTTGGCCTGTGATCTGTGGCTGGTACCGCTCGTGGACGTGTTGTGCCACACCCCGGACAATCCTTTCGCCGAGGAACTCGCGCAGTACGACAAGGCGCTGGCCGAGGCCGGTCTGCCGCCGGTGCCGGTGTACCAGTACATGCCGGGCCTGTCCGGCGACGTCGCCCCGGTCGCCGGGTTCGACTACGACGCCCTGCACTTCCTGCGCCGGGCCTACCTGCTCCAGGTCTGCGGCCTGCCGGTGACGCCGGTGGACGAACTGGGCGGCGACTACGAGCAGTTGCTGGAGATGTTCGAGCCGACGGCCCAGCAGTCGCACCTGGTCTGGCACTACGACCACGCGGGCGCCTACGTCCCCGTGGACTTCCCGCACCCGCTGTCCAACGAGGAACTCCTCGCGGGCGGCGGCCCGTTGGGCTCCTCCCAGACCCTGCTGCGGGAACTCCAGTACGTGGCCCCCGTGATCGGCATCGATCCGGCCAACCCCCCGGCCGCCCCCGCCCCGCCCCCGGCCCCCACGGAGCTGGAGGAACCGGCGGTCCCGGCCCCCTACGACCCCAGCCCCTTCGCCCGCGAACGCCACGTCTGGCTGGGCCTGCACGCGGCGGCGACCCGCTCCCTGGCCCAGGGCTCGATGATCGTGTTCAGCTGAGCCGCGCGGAAAAGGAAAGACACCCTGCCGGCCGGACCGGCAGGGCGTCCCATGAGGGCGCTCGTCCTACAGGAACGAGTTGATCTCGATCGTCTCGTCACGGCCCGGGCCCACGCCGATCGCGGAGATCGGGGCGCCGGACATCTCCTCCAGCGCCTTGACGTACGCCTGGGCGTTCTTCGGCAGGTCGGAGAAGGACTTCGCCTTGCTGATGTCCTCGTTCCAGCCCGGCAGCAGCTCGTAGACCGGCTTCGCGTGGTGGAAGTCCGTCTGCGAGTACGGCAGCTCCTCGACCCGCTTGCCGTCGATCTCGTAGGCGACGCAGACCGGGATCTGCTCCCAGCCGGTGAGGACGTCGAGCTTGGTGAGGAAGAAGTCGGTCAGGCCGTTGACGCGGGTGGCGTAGCGGGCGATGACCGCGTCGAACCAGCCGCAGCGGCGGTCCCGGCCGGTGGTGACGCCCCGCTCGCCGCCGATGCGGCGCAGCGCCTCGCCGTCCTCGTCGAACAGCTCGGTCGGGAACGGGCCCGCGCCGACACGGGTCGTGTAGGCCTTCAGGATGCCGATCACACGGCTGATCTTCGTCGGGCCCACGCCCGCGCCCGTGCAGGCGCCGCCCGCGGTCGGGTTCGAGGAGGTGACGAAGGGGTACGTGCCGTGGTCGATGTCCAGCAGGGTGCCCTGGCCGCCCTCGAAGAGCACGACCTTGTCGTCCTCCAGGGCCTGGTTCAGGACCAGCACCGTGTCGGCGACGTACGGCCGGAGCTGCTCGGCGTAGCCCAGCAGCTCCTCGACCACCTGGTCCGCGGCGATCGCGCGCCGGTTGTACAGCTTGGTGAGGATCTGGTTCTTGACGTCGAGGGCCGCCTCCACCTTCTGCTGGAGGATCGACTCGTCGTACAGGTCCTGGACCCGGATGCCCACGCGGTTGATCTTGTCCGCGTAGGTCGGGCCGATGCCGCGGCCGGTCGTACCGATCTTGCGCTTGCCGAGGAAGCGTTCCGTCACCTTGTCGACGGTCACGTTGTACGGCGTGATGATGTGCGCGTTACCGCTGATCAGGAGCTTGGACGTGTCGACGCCACGCTCGTTCAGACCGCTCAGCTCGGAGAGCAGGACCGACGGGTCGACGACGACACCGTTGCCGATGACCGGCGTACAGCCGGGCGACAGGATTCCGGAAGGGAGCAGGTGCAGTGCGTACTTCTGGTCGCCCACGACGACCGTGTGGCCGGCGTTGTTGCCACCCTGGTAACGCACCACGTAATCGACGGAACCACCGAGGAGATCCGTCGCCTTTCCCTTGCCTTCGTCACCCCACTGAGCACCGAGCAGCACAAGTGCGGGCACGCGCGTACACCCCTTCCGGGCGGGGCATGTCCAAGGTCGGGGGCGTGGGCGTAAGGTTCAGCGCCGCATACCACCGCGACCGTCGTCGGTCGCACAACCGTCGGACCGGATGCCCCGGAATAGACGAAGCCCCTGGCGCAATAGCGCAAGGGGCTCTTGCACAAAGATGCTACCCGAGGAAGCGAGGCAGGACCGAGGTGGCGACTTCCGCGATGTCCGATCAGCTGCTGGTGATCATCGATCCGGCGGCACGGCAGGCGGACGGGGAGTCCGTACGGATCGCGAAAGACGTGCTCAGCGCGGGTGCGGCGGCCAAGCTGTGCCTGCCGGACGGCCCGGAGGAATTCGCCCGCGCCCTGGACCGCAGGGGGTCGCGGCGGCCGGTCGTGGTGGGTGACGGCCGGGCCCTGACGCGGGCCGTCACCCTGCTGCACCGGCGGGGCGAGCTGGCCGGGTGCGCGCTGTCCGTGGTGCCGGTCGGGGACACCGCGCTCGCCGAGTCGCTGGGGGTGCCGGGCGGCGCGGTGGCGGCGGCGCGGGCGGTCCTGGACGGCGTGGAGCGTCGGCTGGACCTGCTGGTCGACGACGGTGACGGCGTGGTGCTGGGCGCGCTGCGCATCCCGCCGGCACCGGTGCGGGCCGGGGCCGGGGCACCGGTGCCGGTCCTCACGGGCCGGCCCTGGTACCGCTCGCTGGTGCGCACGCTCGCCGCCCGCCCGGCCCGGCCGGCCTCCGCGCCCGCCCCGAGCCCCGCCCGGCTGCGGGTGGAGGTCGACGGGGAACCGGTGGTCGACACGGACCAGCCGGTGGAGGCGGTGTCGGTGGTGCCGGGCGCGGCCGGGGCGGTCTCGGTGGAGGTCCGGCCGCTGTCGGTGGGCGCGGAGGCGACCCCGCTGCTGGCCTCCGGCCGCACGGTGACGGTCACCGGGGCGGAGTTCCGCTACCGGACGGACGCCACGGTGTCCGGGCCGCTGCGCCGGCGGACCTGGCGGGTGCTGGAGGGCGCCTGGAGCCTGGTCCTGCCCGCCGGGCACTGAGCCCCGCGCGGGACGGCGGGCCTCAGCGCACCTCCACGCGCAGGCCCCGCAGTCCCCTCATCACGAACTTCGGACGGCGTTCCGGCTCCGCCGCGAGGGCGAGGGTGGGCGCCCGCTCCAGCAGGGCCGTCAGGGAGGCGGCCAGCTCGATCCGGGCCAGGGGCGCCCCGACGCAGTAGTGGATACCGGCGCCGAACGAGATGTGCGGGTTGTCCGCGCGGGCGAGGTCCAGGCGGCCGGGATCGGCGAAGACGGCCGGATCGTGGTTGGCGGAGCCGAAGATCAGGGCGACCTCCGAGCCCCTGGGGATCCGGATGCCGTCGATCTCGATGTCGTCCAGGACCCAGCGTTCGAAAAGCTGGAGCGGGGTGTCGTAGCGCAGCAGCTCCTCGACGGCGGACGGGACCAGAGCGTGGTCGGCGCGCAGGGCCGCGAGTTGGCCGGGGTGGCGGAACAGGGCGTGCCAGCCGTTCACCGTGGCGTTGACGGTCGCCTCGTGGCCCGCGTTCAGGAGCAGCACCACCGTGGAGACCAGCTCCTGCCCGGTGAGGCGCTCGCCCTGGTCGTGGGCCGCGATCAGGGCGGAGACCAGGTCCTCGCCGGGCTCGGCGCGGCGGAGCGCGATCAGCTCCCGGAGGTAGCCGGAGAACTCCACCGACGCCCGCACCGCCCGGGCCGCCGTCTCCTCGGACGGGTTCAGCTCGTACATCCCGCAGATGTCCGCCGACCACGGCCGCAGCAGCGGCCGGTCCGCCTCGGGGATGCCGAGCAGCTCGGCGATCACCGCGACCGGCAGCGGTTCCGCCACGTCCGTCAGCAGATCGCCGCCGCCGGCCTCGACCAGGGCGGCCACCAGCCGGTCCGCCAGCCCGTGCACGTACGGCGCCAGTCGCTCCACCGTGCGCGGGGTGAACGCCTTCGACACCAGACGCCGGATCCGGGTGTGGTCCGGCGGCTCCAGATCCAGCATCCCGTTGTCGTTGAGGGTGTGGAACGGTTCGTGCTCGGGCGGCGGCGGGGTACGGCCGAACTCCTCGTGGGTGAAGCGGTGCAGGTAGGTGCGGCCGAGCCGGCGGTCCCGCAGCAGCGCCGAGACGTCCGCGTGGTGCGGGACCAGCCACTGGTCGCTCGGCTCGTACCGGATCACCCGGCCGCGGGCGCGCAGCTCGGCGTAGGCCGGACAGGGGTCGGCGACGAACGCCGGGTCCCAGGGGTCGAAGGCATGGTCCGCAGCAGCTGCCATGAACGGACGCTAGCCCGGCCCGCCCCGGTGTGGCCAGCCTCCGCTCCGGCCGCGCCGCGGGTCAGCGGGCGCCGGGGCGGACCACTCCGGATTCGTAGGCGTAGACCGCGGCCTGGGTACGGTCGCGCAGCCCCAGCTTCACCAGGATCCGGCCCACATGCGTCTTCACGGTCTGCTCGGCCACGACCAGCCGCTCGGCGATCTCCGCGTTCGACAGGCCCTGCGCGATCAGGGCCAGCACCTCCGTCTCCCGCTCGGTCAGCTCGCCGACCCGCCGTCTGAGCGGGCCCCGGCCCGCGCCGCCGCCGTCCAGCCGGGAGAACTCGGCGATGAGCCGCCGGGTGATGCCTGGGGCCAGCAGCGCGTCACCGGCGGCCACCACCCGGACCGCCTCGGCCAGCTGGTCCGCGGAGGCGTCCTTGAGCAGGAAGCCGGAGGCGCCCGCCCGCAGCGCGTCGTACACGTACTCGTCCAGGTCGAACGTGGTCAGCACCAGCACCTTCACCTCGGGGTGGTCCTCGGTGATGCGGCCGGTCGCCTCGATGCCGCCCAGCACCGGCATGCGGATGTCCATCAGCACCACGTCCGGGGCCAGTTCGGCGGTCCGGGCGATGGCGTCCCGGCCGTCCACCGCCTGGCCGATCACCTCGATGTCGCGCTGGGCGTTGAGCAGCACGGTGAAGCCCTGCCGGACCATCTGCTGGTCGTCGGCGATGAGGACACGGATGCTGCCGGTACCGCTCGTCATGGGGTCTGTTCTCCTGTCGGACGCTGGTCGGGCGGGTCCGGGACGTCCCCGGGGAGGAAGGCCGTGACGTTGAAGCCGCCGCCCTCGGTGCCGCCCGCCACGAGCCGGCCGCCGAGCATGGCCACGCGCTCGCGCATGCCGAGCAGCCCGTGGCCGGCGCCCGGGGAGGGCGGGACGGGATGCCGGGGCGGGGAGTTGTCCACCACCAGCCGCAGACCGTCCGGGAGGTGCCCGACCTCGACCCGCACCCGGGACCCGGGCGCATGCCGCAGGGCGTTGCTCAGCGCCTCCTGCACGATCCGGTACGCCGACAGCTCCACGCCCGGCGCGTAGGGCCGTATCGCGCCCATGACCTCGGCGGTCACGTCCAGTCCCGCCGCGCGGGTGTTCTCCATCAGCGCGCCGAGCCGGTCCAGGGTGGGCTGGGGCGCGTCCGGGGCCGGCCCGGTGGCGGGGGCGCCCAGGCCGTAGGGATCCTCGGGGTTCTCCGGGTGCTCGGACCGCAGCACCCCGAGGACGCGGCGCAGTTCGGTCAGCGCCTCCAGCGCGTTGGCGCGGATGCCGGAGAGGTTCTCCAGCAGTTCCGGGGAGGGGTTCTCCACCAGGTGCGGGGCGACCTGGGCCTGGATGGAGATCACCGACATGTGGTGGGCGACCACGTCGTGCAGCTCCCGGGCGATCCGGCTGCGCTCCTCCAGCAGCGTGCGGCGGGCCCGCTCCTCCACGGTGATCGTCGCCTGCTGGACCAGTTCGCTGCGGGCCTCCTGGCGGCCGCGCAGGGCGGCGCCGGTGACGGCCGCCACGGCGCACAGGGCCAGCGCCAGCGTGCCGGTGCCGGAGTAGCGCCCCGTCGCCAGGCCGCCCTGGACGACCCAGGTGACCGCGGTGGTCACGGCGAGCGCGGCCACCACGCCGCTCACCCGGACGCGCAGGGCGAGCAGCAGGAAGACCGCTATGTGGGCGATCAGCGTGGGCGTGGTCCAGGGCCAGTTGGCGCCGGGGCCGTCGGCCGGGAGGGCGGCCAGGTGCGGGCGGGCGAGCAGGGCGGTGACGGTGGCGGCGGCCAGGGAGAGCGCCCAGGCGGGAACGGGACGCCAGCCGGCCAGGAGCAGGGCGACGGCCTGGAGGACGGTGGTGGCGAGGGCGACGGGGAAGGCGAGGCCGTAGGAGTCGGAGACCTCGGCGCCACCGCCCACCGCGATGACCAGCGCGATCCAGCCGAGGACGAAGTAGGTGAGCAGGCGGGCCCAGCGGTGCCGGGGGTACGGGGGCGTGTGACGGGTGCGGGTCTCGCCCAGCCACTCCCGGAACCGGGCCGTGGCGCGGGGCGGGGTACGAGGGCCCTCGGCGGGGGTGACGGTCGGGTCCTCGGGCTGCACGGGAGCAACTTTAGGCATGGTGCGGGGACTTCCTCGGCGGCAGATGGCGGTGGACCACCTTGGACGGGCGGCGGCGCGCGCGGTGCGGGCCCTGCTCGCGATGGCGGAAGGCCGCCAGGCACAGGGCCAGCGCCACGGCGAACACGGGCAGCCAGGCCAGCCGGTACGCCACCCAGAGCGGGGAGTCGGGCGCGGTGTGCAGACCGGGCAGGCGGCCGGCCACGAGCCCCGTGACGGTGGTGGCCGTCATCGCCGTCTGGTGCCAGAGGAAGACCGTCATCGCGGAGAGGTCGACCAGGACGACCGCCGACCGGGCCAGGGGGCGGGCCGCCGCACGGCGCAGCCGGTCGCGCAGCAGCAGCGCCAGGCCGCACTGGGCCAGGCCGAGGGTGACGGCCGCGAGAGTGGGCGGGCTGAGAGGGGAGACCGCGCTGCCGGGGACGCCGGTCAGGGACGCCGGGTAGCCCGCGCAGCCGACGAGGAGCGCCGTCGCCGCCGTGCCGCCGAGCAGCAGGGCCAGGGCCGAACGGCGGCTGCGCAGCTCGCCCCTGGCCCAGGCCGCGCCGAGGGTGTAAGGGACCAGCCAGCCGGCGGCCAGGTTGGTCCAGCCGAGCCAGGACGGGCCGAGGTGCAGGCCGAAGCGGAGCAGGTCCACGTGCAGGACGACGGCTAGCGGCCAGAGCGGATGGAGCCGGGCGACGAGCGGGGTGGCGGCCGTCAGCGCGGCGTGGACCAGCAGGATCCACAGGGGCGACAGAGCGAGTTTCACCAGGCTGTGGACGGTGGTCAGGGAGGTGCCGGTGAGGAGCAGGGCGGCGGCGGTCACCGTCCACAGGACCAGCAGGGCGGTGACCGGGCGGAGCAGCCGGGTCAGGCGGGCACGCAGCCAGTGGCCGTACGAGTCGCCCGCGGCCCGGGCCGTGGCCAGGCTCCGGGTCGCCTCATGGCCGCCGACGAGGAAGAACACGGCCAGCGTCTGGAACAGCCAGGAGACCGGGGCCAGCCAGGGCTGGTGGCGCAGCGGGCTCTCGGTGTGCAGGGCGCCGTCACGGGAGACCAGGGCGGTGACCAGCCAGTGGCCGAGGACGACACCGAGGATCGCGAGTGCCCGCAGCGCGTCGGCCGCGCGGTCCCGGGAGGCGGGGGTGGCTCTGTCCAGGCGCCGGGCGCCTTGGCGGAGGGCGTCCAGGGCGCGGTGCGGGGCGCGGGCCCGGGTCTGCTCAGGCATGGGTCACCTCCGAGGTCTCGCCGAGGGTGATCCGGGCCAGGTTGGCGAGGGAGGCCGAGCCCGGGGTGAAGTAGCCGCTGTGGTCGGTGCCGGCCGCGTCGAAGACACGGGCGCCGAAGGGGGTGGAGACGGGGTCGGTGCCGAAGCCGACGGTGGTGCCGGTCCCGAAGCCGGCCCGGACGTGCGGGACGTGCGCCACCCAGTCGGCGGTGCCGCGGGCCGCCCAGACGCGGGCACGGGTGTGCAGGGCGGCTGTGGAGTCCGCGCCGGTGCCGGGGCTGCCGATCAGGGCGATGTCGTCCACGGCGAGGCGGGGGGCGGCCCGGCCGCAGACCACGGAGCCGTAGGAGTGGCAGAGGAGGGTGAGGTGGGTGGTGGCGGGGGTGGCGGCACGCAGCCGGCGGACGAACGCGCGGAGGCGCGGCGCGGCTTCGTCGGCTCGGGTGGTGGTGGTCACCGTGGTGCTGACCGTGGCCGGTGTGTCGTAGCCGAGCCAGGCTATGACGGCCACGGGGGTGTTTTCGGGGGTGCGGCTCGTGGCGGGGCGGTGGGTGAGGGCCGTGTACAGGGACGCGGCGGCACGGTGGAAGCGGGGGTAGGTGTCGAGGGTGGTGTCGGAACCGGGGACCAGTACGGCGATGTGGCGGGCGTGCGCCAAGTCGCCTGTCACCTCCGTGACTTGGCCGTTTCCGCGGCCGTCGAAGGCGAGGAGGTGGCGGGAGGGGGTGGCGAGGGCGCGGTCGGCCGCGGCGCGGTGGGTGTCGCCGTGGGCGGCGGCCATACGGGCGGCTTCCGCGGCGTTCTTCCGGTTCGCCTCGTAGACGGAGGAGAGGGCGGCGGGGGTGAGGGGAGCGGGAGAGGTGGTGAGCACCGCGGGGGCTGGGGCGGGGATGGTTGGGCGGGCCGCGCCGGCGAGGGGGAGCACTATGGCGGTGACGAGGAGGGTGGGGAGCAGGGCGCGGAGGAGGATGCGGAGGAGGGGGCGGGGGCGGGGGCGGGGGTTGGGGAAGGGGTTGCGGTTTGGGGGTGGGGTCCGGTGGGTGTTCCGGTGGGGGTGCGTGGTCTCGTGCGGGTGCGTTGTGGGGGTGTTTCCCACCCGCACCACCTGTACGGCCATCATCGCCGGGTGCGGGTGGCCCTCGCGGGGCGCGTTCGCCGTCGGCGGCTGCGGCTGCGGCTGCGGGTGCGGGTGCGGGTGCGTGGGACGAACGGCCCCCGCCCACACCGACGCTGCGACCATCACCACCGGGCGCGGGTCGCCACCGCGAGGGCCGATCACCGTCGGCGGCTGCGGGTGCGTGGCTTGCGGGCGGAGACCCATGGTGGCTTCCTTTCCGGTCGCCCGGCCATCGGGCTCGACTGGAAGGAAGTTACGGATCGGAGGGTGTCGCCCGCGTCCCGCCAGGGAGCTGTTGTGGCGGGTAGCTCTCAGGTATTACGGGTATCACCAGGCCAGTTGGGCGATCTCCTCCGCCACCACCGCGCAGGCGTCCGCCGCCGGGTCGATCAGCGGAAAGTGGCCCACGTCCTCCAGCAGCGTCAGCCCGACCACCTCCCCCGCCTTCGCCGCCGCCTCCGCGTACGCCTCGGCCACCTGCTGCGGCACCTCGGTGTCGGCCCGCCCCTGGACCAGGGTCGTGGCGATCCCCGTCGGCAGCAGGAGCGCCGGGTCCGCGTACGGGCGCCGTTCCGCGAACACGGACGGCCCGCCGAGGAGTTGCCGCGCCGCGTGGTCGCACACCCCCAGCTCCTCCGCCACCTCGAAGTCCGCGATCGGCGCGAGCGCGACGACACCGCGCAGCGGCGCCGGGCGGTCGGTACGCCATGGCGCGTCCGCCGGGAGCAGATGCCGCGCCGCCGCCCACAGCGCCAGGTGGCCGCCCGCCGAGTGGCCGGTCAGCACCGTACGGCGGGCGTCCGCCTGCGGAAGCGCCGCGCGGACCAGCGCGGGCAGGGCGTCAAGGGCCGCCGCGACGTCGTCGAACGTGTCGGGCCAGCGGCCGGCCACCGGTACCCGCCCCCCACCGGCGCCGTCATCGCCGCCGTCACCGTCCCCGTCCCCTCCCCGCCGGTACTCCACGTTGGCCACCGCGAAGCCCCTGCGGGCCAGGTAGTCCGCGAACGGAGTGACATGGCGGCGGTCGTAGCGGGCCCGCCAGGCACCGCCGTGCAGGATTACGACCAACGGGGCGGGGACCGCGGAACCGTCGGCCGTCTCCTTGCCGGGGCGGGGGGCATAGAAGTCGATCACCTGGTCGGAATGGTCGCCGTACGCGGCGGTGACGTCGGGGTCGACCGGCGGGTGCGAGAAGGCCGACTCCTCTTCGGCGGCGCGGGCAGCTGCGGCGTCGTCCGGCATGCTCCAACCTCTCAGCGACGGAACGGGGGTGGCGGACCAGGTGGGAAACGGCCGTTGGCCGGGACGGTATCAGGCCGGTGACGTGCGAGGACACGGGCATGTCGCGCGCGACGAGCGGGAATTGGTCCCGCCGGACAGGGCGGGTACGCGGCAGGCCAGAAGCCGGCTGGAGAGGGCTAGAGGGCTGGAGAGAAGTCCCGGAGCGGGTCCGCGGGCCGGGTGAAGACCCGCCCGAGGCCGCCCAGTCCCCGCCCGCCCCCGGGCCCGCCCCAACCAACCCCCGCTCCACTCCACCCCCGCTCCACCTCACCCCCCTCCACCCCCGCTCCACCTCACCCCCCTCCACTCCCGCTCCACCCACCCCCCTCCACCCCGATCCGCCCCTAAGCCAACTCCTCCCCCAGCACCCGAGCCGCCCGCTCCACATCGCGGAAGCCGACGTACAGCGGGGTGAAGCCGAAGCGGAGGATGTCCGGGTGGCGGAAGTCGCCGACCACTCCCCGGGCGATCAGGCGTTTCATCACCTCCCCCGCGTCGGGGCAGCGCAGGGCGATCTGGCTCCCCCGCTCCGCGTGCCGCTCGGGGGTCACGCACTCCACCCGGCCCGGCTCGGTGTACGCGGCCACGCACCGCAGGAAGAAGTCCGTCAGCGCCAGCGACTTGGCGCGGACGGCGGTGACGGACACCCCGTCCCAGACGTCGAGCGCGGCCTCCAGGGCCAGCAGGGACAGGATGTCCGGCGTGCCGACCCGACCGCGCACGGCACCCTCGGCCGGGACGTAACCGGGGCTCATCCCGAACGGCTCGGCGTGGGAGTTCCAGCCGGGCAGCGGGGAGTCGAAGCGGTCCTGCAACTCCTCGCGGACGTACAGGTACGCCGGTGAACCGGGGCCGCCGTTCAGGTACTTGTAGGTGCAGCCGACCGCCAGGTCCACACCGTGCTCGTCCAGCCCCACGGGCAGCGCGCCCGCGCTGTGGCACAGGTCCCACACCACGAGGGCACCGGAGGCGTGGACCGCGGCGGTGAGCGCCGGGAGGTCGTGCAGCCGGCCGGTGCGGTAGTCGACGTGGTTGAGCAGCACCGCGGCCGTGCGGCCGGTCAGCGCGTCCGGCACCTCGGCCGGGGTCACCGGGCGCAGGGTGCGGCCGGTCAGCCGGGCCGCCGAGGCGGCGATGTAGCCGTCCGTGGGGAACGTCGTCGCGTCGACCAGGAGTTCGTCCCGGCCGTCGCCCGCCATGCGGACCGCCGCGACGAGCGCCTTGAAGACGTTGACGCTGGTCGAGTCGCCCACGACGATCTGGCCGGACGCCGCGCCCACCAGCGGGGCGATCCGGTCGCCGATCCGCTCCGGCGCGGTCCACCAGCCGCTCTCCTCCCAGGAGCGGATGCGCAGTTCGCCCCACTGGCGGCGGACCACGTCCGCGACCCGGTCGGGGACGTGCGCGGGCAGGGCGCCCAGGGAGTTGCCGTCCAGGTACACGGCCTCGTCGAGGACGAACCGGTCCCGCAGGTGCGCGAGTTCGTCCTCCGCGTCCAGCTTCTCCGCGTACAGGGGCAGTTCAGACATGGGACCTCGCCGTCCACAGCTCGGGGAACACGTTCTTGCGGGCGCGCTTCTCCAGCCAGGCCACACCGGCGGAGCCGCCCGTGCCCTGCTTGGCGCCCATCGCGCGCCGGGTGGCCACCAGGTGGTCGTTGCGCCATCGCCACACCAGCTCGGCCACGTCCGTCAACGCCTCGCCGAGCCGGGCGAGTTCGTCGCTCTGGTCGCCCGCGTAGACCGCGGTCCAGGCGGCCTCCACGGCCTCCGAGGGCTCGTAGCGGGCGGAGACGTCCCGGTGCAGCACGGCGTCCGGGATCGGGTGGCCGCGGCGCGCGAGGAGCCTTAGCACCTCGTCGTACAGGCTGGGCTCGTGCAGGGCCTTCTCCAGTTCCGCGTGGACGCGCGGGGAGCCGTGGTGCGGTACGAGCATGGAAGCGGACTTCTCGCCGAGCAGGAACTCCAGGCGCCGGTACATCGCCGACTGGAAGCCGGAGCCCTCACCGAGCGCGCCCCGGTAGGCGTTGAACTGCGCCGGGGTGAGCTGCCCGAGCGGCTTCCAGGAGGCGTTCAGGGCCTCCAGCTCCCGTACGGAACGTTTCAGCGCGGCGAGCGCGGTCGGTACGTCGTCCGAACGGAGCGCGTGGGCCGCCGTCTCCCACTCGTGCACGATCACGGTGAACCACAGCTCCATGACCTGCGTGGTCACCAGGAAGACCATTTCGCCGGGGTCGTCGGAGAGGGTGTGCTGCAGGTGGGTGAGGACGTCCGCCTTGACGTAGTCCTCGTACGGCGTCGTCCCCGCGAAATCCAGGTTCGGGGTCTCCGGCTCAGCGGCCTGGTGAGGGTGGTGAGCCTGTTGGGACATCGCTGTCTCCTGTGTTACTCCGGGTAGCGGTCCGCCCCTGCCGATGCCGGCACGGGGGCCCCGGTCCCCACCCCGCCATCCTCCGCAATGCCCCCGGGGACGGCAAGGCCCGCCTGCTGCCAGACGGGCCACACCGGTGATGTCCGCGCAGGTCAGCCCAGGGTCTGGGCCGCCGTCGGCGAGGAGTCCTCGAGGAACTGGGTGCAGCGCTCGTACTCCTCCTGCTCGCCGATCTCCCGGGCGGCGCGGGCGAGGGCGTGCAGGGCGCGCAGGAAGCCGCGGTTCGGCTCGTGCTCCCACGGGACCGGGCCGTGGCCCTTCCAGCCGTTGCGGCGCAGGGCGTCCAGGCCGCGGTGGTAGCCGGTACGGGCGTAGGCGTACGACTCCACGACCGAGCCCCGCTCGAACGCGTCGTCCGCCAACTGGGCCCAGGCTAGGGACGAGGTCGGGTGCTGGGCGGCGACCTCCGCGGGCGCGGTACCGGCCGCGAGGGCCTCGCGGGGCCCCGGGTCGTCGGGGAGGTGGGTCGGGGGCGGCCCGCCGAGAAGGTTCTGGTGAATCGTCATGGGTTCAGTGTGGCTCACGGGGGCAAAGGGGCGCGGGGGTGCCCCGGACGTCGGCGCCGGCACGGCCCGGCCACGCCGTGCCGGCGCGGGACGCGGTCCACGCCGTGCCAGAGCCGGAGGCACTCCACACCACGCCGGGACCGGACGCACTCCACACCACGCCGGAGCCGGAGACACTCCACACCACACCGGGACCGGGGACGCCCCACACCACACCGGAGCCGGAGCCGGAAGCACTCCACACCGTGCCGGAGCCGGAAGCACTCCACGCCATGCCGGGACCGGGAACAGCCCACGCCACACCGGGACCCGGACGCGCCCCACACCACACCGGAGCCGGAAGCACTCCACGCCAAGCCGGGACCAAGAACAGCCCACGCCACACCGGGACCCAGACGCGCCCCACACCACACCGGAGCCGGAAGCACTCCACGCCAAGCCGGGACCAAGAACAGCCCACGCCACACCGGGACCCAGACGCGCCCCACACC
>NZ_JBEZUP010000042.1:0-24641 GCF_040636485.1 Streptomyces sp. NPDC038707 | reverse complement strand
TCCACACCGGGACCGGGAACGGCCCGCGCCAAGCGTGACCCGGAAACGGCCCGCGCCGTGCCGGAGCCGCAGGGGCGGCGGGGCGGACGGCGGCCGCGCCCGGGGACACGCCGGAAGCACAGCGGGGCCCGGCGGCAGGGAGAACCGCCGGGCCCCGCTGCGAGGCACGCTTACTTGATCTTGTTGCCCGCCGAGCGCAGGTGCTGCGTGGCCTGCACGACGCGCGCGGCCATGCTCGCCTCGGCCAGCTTGCCCCACGTGCGCGGGTCGTAGGCCTTCTTGTTGCCGACCTCGCCGTCGACCTTCAGGACGCCGTCGTAGTTCTGGAACATGTGGGCGGCGACCGGACGGGTGAAGGCGTACTGGGTGTCCGTGTCGATGTTCATCTTCACCACGCCGTTCTCCAGCGCGGTCTGGATCTCCTGCTCGGTGGAGCCGGAGCCGCCGTGGAAGACGAAGTCGAACGGGGACTCCTTGCCGAACCGGGCGGCGACGCCCTCGTTCAGCTCCTTGAGCAGCTCGGGACGCAGGACGACGTTGCCCGGCTTGTACACGCCGTGCACGTTGCCGAAGGACGCGGCCAGCAGGTAGCGGCCCTTCTCGCCCAGGCCCAGGGCCTCGGCGGTGCGGATGGCGTCGTCGACGGTGGTGTAGAGCTCGTCGTTGATCTCGTGGGTGACACCGTCCTCCTCGCCGCCGGTCGGGGTGATCTCGACCTCGAGGATGATCTTGGCGGCGCGGGCCTGCTCCAGCAGCTCCTGCGCGATCTCCAGGTTGTCGGCGAGGGTCTCGGCCGAGCCATCCCACATGTGCGACTGGAACAGCGGGGTGAGACCGGCGTCGACGCGCTTCTTGGACAGCGCGATCAGCGGACGCACGTACCCGTCGAGCTTGTCCTTCGGGCAGTGGTCCGTGTGCAGGGCGATGTTGACCGGGTACTTCTCGGCGATGACGTGCGCGAACTCGGCGAGCGCGACCGCGCCGGTCACCATGTCCTTGCTGTACTGGCCGCCGAGGAACTCCGCGCCGCCGGTCGAGATCTGGACGATGCCGTCGCTCTCGGCCTCCGCGAAGCCGCGCAGCGCCGCGTTCAGGGTCTGCGTGGAGGTCACGTTGATGGCCGGGTAGGCGAACTTGCCTGCCTTCGCCCGGTCGAGCATCTCGTTGTAGACCTCGGGGGTTGCGATGGGCATCTGTCCGCTCCTTGTGTTGCGGGTAGGGGTCTGCGTTACGGCCCTGACCTAGACCTGGGGGGCGACGTCATCGTCGGCCCCATCTTCCCAGACATGAACCGATGGTCCATGCGCCGGTCAAGTCCACGCCGGTCGGGCGCGTCAGTCCAGCCCCAATTCGTCCTTCGAGAAGGCGAAGCGGTAGGGAACACCCGCGCCCGCTTCGATCTTCTCTGCGGCTCCGGTCGCCCGGTCCACGATCGTGGCGACGGCGACGACCTCCGCGCCGGCCTCCCGCACGGCCTCGACGGCGGTCAGCGGCGAACCGCCGGTGGTGGAGGTGTCCTCGACCACCAGGACCCGGCGGCCCGCGATGTCCGGGCCCTCGACGCGCCGCTGGAGCCCGTGCGCCTTGGCGGCCTTGCGGACCACGAACGCGTCCAGGCGGCGGCCGCGCGCGGCGGCGGCGTGCAGCATGGCGGCGGCCACCGGGTCGGCGCCCATGGTGAGCCCGCCGACCGCGTCGAACTCCAGGTCGGCGGTCAGGTCCAGCAGCACCTGGCCGACCAGCGGGGCGGCCTCGCCGTCGAGGGTGATGCGGCGCAGGTCGACGTAGTAGTCGGCCTCCAGACCGGAGGAGAGGGTCACCTTGCCGTGCACCACGGCCTTGTCCTTGATCTGCTGCAGCAGTGCGCCGCGCACGTCGTCCGTCATGCCGACCAGCTTAGAGCCGACGCCAGCTCCAGGTCGTACTCGCCTCCAGCGGCTCCAGCGGGGTGACCAGGCGCGGAAGGGTGTTCAGGCCGTTGGGCGGGCCGGTCTGCGGTTCGACGCAGACGGCCTCGGCCTGCTCGTCGTAGACCACCACCCACTCCTGACGGGAGGCCACCTTCAGCTCCAGCCGGTCCGGCCAGGTGAGGGTGACGTCGACGCCGCCCGGCATGCCGAAACAGTCGTCCCAGGGGCCGGGCCGGGGGTCGGTCCGGTGGCCGGTGGGCAGGTGGTCGGCGCCGCGCTCCTCCTGCCAGGCGGGCGCGAAGTCCAGCCGTACGCCGGCGCCGTCGAGGTTCCGGTTGAACCACGGGTGCCAGCCGAGCTGCGCCGGGAAGGAGTCGTCGTACGTCTCCACGGACATGGTCAGGGTCAGGCCGTCCTCGGTGAGCGCGACGACCTGGGTGACGCGGCCGGGGTGCGGCCAGGGGTCGGTCAGCTCGTACGTGATCACCGCCTCGTCCGCCGAGACGCGCGCGGTGCGCCAGGCGCCGTCGCGCGCGGTGCCGTGGATGGCGTGCGGCGGGGAGTTGAGCGGCATCTGGCGGACGGTGCCGCCGTCCAGGAAGCGGCCGTCGCGGATCCGGCCGCACCAGGGCACCATCGGGAAGCAGCCGTAGCGCGGGCCCTGCCGCAGCAGCTCCAGGGAGCCGACCTTGAGCCCGCTGATCCGGCCGCCGTTCGCGGGGCTGACGCGTACTTCCGCTTCGCCTGCGGTCAGCGTGATGTCTTCGTTGCTCACGGGACGACACTACTGGGGCGCGCGGGGGGTGTGTGGGGGTGCCGGTCAGCGTCGTCTGCGCAGGGCGCGGGTGACCACGACCGCCGAGGCCAGGGCGAGAGCCGCGGCGGGGGCCGCCCAGCGCAGGGCCTGGTTCCCCACGACGGTCTGGGGGGCGGGTACGGGGGCGTACCGGCCGCGCGGCGGGGCGTGGTCGACCTCCTCGGCGCTGCGCCCGATCATCGTCCGCCGCGCGTGCGCGGCCTCGGCGGGCGGCTCCCCGCTCCCGGCGAAGTCCTCGGCGAGGGGGCCGGGGTCGCGGGGGGCGGAGTCTTCGGCACCGGGGCCTTCCGCTTCGGTGCCTTCGGTGCCTTCGGTGCCTTCGGTGCCTTCGGTGCCGGTTCCGCTGTCCTCGGCGTCGTCGTCCGCGTCGCGGTCCAGGGAGGGCGGCGGCACCTCGGTGTCGAAGACGGAGGGACGCGACGCGTCCGCCGCCACGCCCACGCCCTCACCCTCGCCCTCGTCGGGCTCCGAGGGCTCGTCGGCCCCCGAGGACTGATCGCCCTCTCCCACGGACTCCTCAGCCGCCACGGACTCCTCCCCCTCCCCCGGCTCCTCCGCCGCCAGGGACTCCAGGAACCGGGTCAGCAGCCTCGTCGTCGCCGAGGTGACCGACTCCGCCGGGAGTTCCGCGAGCCGGCCGGTCGCCGTCGCCGTGCCCTCGGCGGTGACCGTGCAGCCCCCCTCGGCGGCCGTGAGGCGCAGGGTCAGGGACAGCTCGGCCGAGCCCGTGCCGCGGGCCTCGCCGGCGGCGGCCTCGACGGCGTACGTGCCGTCGGCGCGGGGGGTCACGCGGGCCGTGCCGCGATAGGTGACGGAGTGTCCGCCGACGCGCAGCTTCAGGCGGCCGGTGAGGGGTTCGGCACCGGCGTCCTGTTGCAGCCCGGGGACGGCGCGGGCGACGCGAGCGGGGTCGGTCAGGGCGGCGCCGAGCCGGTCGGGGGAAGCCTGGACGAAGACCTGGTGCTCCATGGTCCGGGAGCCTACCCACTCGCGGCCGGAACTCACCCGGACCTGCGCGGGGCCCCGCCCGCCGCCCCCCGCGTGCGACGGCTCAGTACCGCGGATGCACCAGCGTCGACTCCCGCAACCCGTCGATCCGGGTCCGGTCGGCCGCCCGCGCCGCCGCCGCCAGCCCGGACCGGGTGAGGGTGGCCGGCCGCCAGGAGCCCAGGCGCAGGGGCGGCGGGGTGCGGCCCGGTGCCGCGAGCAGGAAGCCCCAGTCGTGGGGGGACCGGAACGCGTCCGTGGAGCGGTCGGGGCCCGCCGCGAAGCGGCTGTCGTGGCCCGTCACCCGGTACGGGGAGACGCCGAAGCCGGCCGCGCGGAGGGTCGCGGCGACGGTCCAGTAGGCGCGCGGCCGGGTGGTGACGGGACCGGCGTGCACCACCAGGCGGCCGTGCGGGGCCAGCACCCGGCGGGCCAGGCCGTAGAACTCCTGGGAGTACAGCTTGGCGCTGGCGGTGATGCCGGGATCGGGCAGGTCGGCGATCACCACGTCGTACGTCCGTCCGCGCGCCCCCCGCAGCCAGGCGAGGGCGTCGGCGGTGGTGACGTGGACGCGCGGGTCGGCGAAGGCGTGCGCGTTGACGGCGGCGAGGCCGGGGTCGCGGCGGGCCAGCGCCACCAGGCCGGGGTCCAGTTCGACCACGTCGAGGCGGCGTACGTCGCGGTGGCGCAGCACCTCGCGGGCGGCCAGTCCGTCGCCGCCGCCGAGGATCAGCACGCGCGGGTGCGGGCCGGCCAGGGCGGGGTGGACCAGGGCCTCGTGGTAGCGGCGCTCGTCCCGGCCGCCGACGCGGAGCCGGCCGTCCAGGAAGAGGTCGAGGGGCCGGCCCCGGGTGCCGCCGGCCAGGACGATCTCCTGGACGTCGGTCTGCACGGCCACCCGCACGTCCGTGCCGTACACGGCGTGCCGGGCGGCCCGTTCGAAGTCGCCGGCGAGGGCGGCGGCACAGGCGAGGACGCCGAGGACGACGAGGCCGGCGAGGGAGAGGGCCCAGCGGGCGCGGCGGCCGAGGTCGCGCCGGAACAGGCCGAGGACCAGGGCGCCGCCCGCGACCACGTTGACCGTGCCGGTCAGCAGCGCGCCGGCGAGCTGGCCGAGGAACGGCAGCAGCAGGAAGGGAAAGGCGAGGCCGCCGACCAGGGCGCCGACGTAGTCCGCGGCGAACAGGTCGGCCACGGCGCCGCCCGCGTCCTGCCGCCGGATGCGCTGGATCAGTTCCATCAGCAGCGGCACCTCGGCGCCGATGAGCAGGCCGATGGCCAGGGAGAAGGCGACCAGCAGGCAGCGCGGTCCGGCGGCCCAGAGCCCGCCCCAGCCGGCGGTCCAGGCGAACACCGCGTACAGCGCCATGGCGCTGCATCCGCCGACCAGCGCGAGGGCCGCCTCGACCGCGCCGAAACCGGCCGCCGCGTGGCAGCGCAGCCGCTTCGCGGCGAGGGAGCCGATGCCCATCGCGAACACCATGACGGACAGCACCACGGACGCCTGGGTGACCGAGTCGCCGATCAAGTACGAGGCGAACGCGACCAGTTCGAGTTCGTACACGAGTCCGCATGCCGCGCAGACGAAGACGCACGCGAGGACCAGGAGCCGCCCGGTGCCGGGCCGGACGGGCAGCCGTGCGGGGCTCGTCCAGGAGGGCGGGACGCCTGGGGGCGCGGGGGCGTGCGGTTCGATCACCCTGCGACGTTACGTCACATCCCGGGCACGCTTCGTCACCCACACGTGTGGATCTGGGGGCGGTTGACGCATTACGGGTTTATGTCGCCGAAGAGGGCGCGGGCCCGGCGCTCAGTTCGCCTGGGCCACCCGCGTCCGTTCACCGACCCGGGTCCGGGTGGCCACCAGCTGTCCGTCCTGCGGGTAGGCGTGCCAGGTGCGCCAGTGCACCTGGCCCTCGTGCCGCTGGGCCAGCATCGCGGTGAAGGCGTGCGGGCTGCCGGGGAAGACGCCGGCGAGGCCGTGCGGATGGTCGGAGACGAGGGCCAGCAGCTCCTGGGCGCGGCCCGCGAAGGAGCCGGGGGTGAGCACCTCGACGCGGGCGGCGAACTCGTACTCCCAGCCGCCGACCCGCTTGGCGACGCCCAGCGGCAGCGGGGTGCTGGAGCCCGGGATGCACGCGACGGTCTCCGAACAGGTGCCGCGGTTTTCCTCCAGGAGCACCTGGTGGGACGCGCCGAGCAGCCGCAACTGGAGCTTGGCGCCGGTGAGTTCTAGGTCGAGGGTGGCCAGCGCGGGCAGCGGTTCGCGGCCCAGGGCCCAGGCGAGGTCGGCAGCGCGGGTATCGGTATAGGAGGTGTTCAGGGTCGTGAGCATGGATCGGCTCCGCTAACACGCAATGAGGGGGAAACCAGCCAATTTCAGCCCAGCCGACCCGGCCGGAATGGGGAGTCAGGGGGCGTTCGAGGGGCTGTGTTGGCGTTTAGAGGGAACCATGAACAAGGCTGCCGCCACAGGGTTTTTACCCAACTTCATTGGGTTTCCATCCCTCGGGGGGCTCACAGCTCAGGTGTTCAACTACGGCGTGCGCCGGTCGTGAATAAGACACGCCGGGCGCCTGCCGGATCTCGGTCCGGCGGACGCCCGGCGCGGTGCGGTCCGGATGCGGTTCCCCCTCTGTCCGGAAGCCCGGCTGCCCCGTGTCAGCCGCCGCCTCCCCCGCATCCGCCCCCGCCGCCGCACGACGACCCCCCGCCGCACGACGAGCCGCCGCCGCAGGACGAGCCCCCGCCGCAGGAGTGGCCGCCGTGCCCGTGTCCCCCGTGGTGCCCGCCGTGGTGTCCCGACGAGCCGGAGTCGCCGCCGGCCCACCAGCTGTCCGACGCCGTGCCGCCGTAGGCCGCGGCCGACGTGGAGGACGAGGACGACGCCCCGCGGTACGCCCCGTTCCGTCCGCGTCCCCGGCCGGCCGGCGGCCTGGTGCGCCGGTTCCGCCGGGTCTGCCCCACCGCGATGAACGCCACCGCGATCACCGCCAGGATGATGCCCTCGATCATGGCGTCACCCTCCTTCCGTTCCCCCGAAGCGGCCCCCCGTGGGCGCCTCGCCGTGTCACCGCCTCTGGCGCGGTGCCGGGGAGATGCCCGGCCGTGCCGGCGGCCAAAGCAGAGTTGAGGAACTCCAGAGCTTGAGCGCAGGATGACGGGCATGACCTCCAGCGCACGCCCTCATCTCAACCGCCGGCTCGCCGAGTTCGGGACCACGATCTTCGCCGAGATGTCGGCGCTCGCCGTGGCCACCGGATCGATCAACCTGGGCCAGGGCTTCCCGGACACCGACGGCCCCGAGGAGATCCGGGAGGCCGCCGTGCGGGCGCTGCGCGACGGGCGCGGCAACCAGTACCCGCCGGGCCCCGGCGTCCCCGAGCTGCGCACCGCCATCGCCGCCCACCAGCTGCGCCGCTACGGCCTGTCCTACGACCCCGACACCGAGGTGCTGGTCACGGCGGGCGCGACGGAGGCCATCGCCGCCGCGCTGCTGGCGCTGGTCGAGCCGGGGGACGAGGTGGTGGCGCTGGAGCCGTACTACGACTCGTACGCGGCGAGCATCGCCATGGCGGGCGGGCGTCGGGTGCCGGTGACCCTGCGGCCGCACGAGGGCAGCTTCCGGCTGGACCTGGACGAGCTGCGCGCGGCCGTCACCGACCGCACCCGGCTGCTGCTGGTCAACACCCCGCACAACCCGACCGGCACCGTCCTCACCCGCGCCGAGCTGGCCGCGATCGCCGAGCTGGCGGTGGAGCGGGACCTGCTGGTGGTCACCGACGAGGTCTACGAGCACCTGGTCTTCGACGACGCCGGGCACCTGCCGCTCGCCACGTTCCCGGGGATGCGCGAGCGCACGGTGAGCATCGGCTCGGCGGGCAAGACGTTCTCGTTCACGGGCTGGAAGGTCGGCTGGGTGACGGCCGCGCCGGAACTGGTCGGCGCGGTCCGCTCGGCCAAGCAGTTCCTGACGTACGTCGCCTCCGGCCCCTTCCAGTACGCGGTCGCAGAGGCGCTCGCGCTGCCGGACTCCTACTTCGAGGAGTTCCGCCGGGGCATGCTGGCCCGCCGGGAGATCCTCGCGGAGGGGCTGACGGCCGCCGGTTTCGAGGTGTTCCGGCCGGCCGGCACCTACTTCATCACCACCGACATCCGGCCGCTCGGCGAGAAGGACGGCTTCGCCTTCTGCCGGGCCCTGCCCGAACGGGCGGGCGTGGTGGCCATCCCGAACGCGGTCTTCTACGACGACCGGGAGGCGGGGGCGCCGTTCGTGCGGTTCGCCTTCTGCAAGCGCGAGGAGGTGTTGCGGGAGGCCGCCCAGCGGCTGCGGTCCATGTGAGCGCGCTGAGCGCGGTGCGTCCGGCCGGGGACGGCGGGCCCCCGGCCGGACGTGCGGTGCGCCTTACTCGGCGTCGCCCTCGGGCTCCTCGCCCTCGGCGCCCTCCGGGTCCAGGCCGAGCTGCTCCACCAGCCACTTGTCGAACTCGATCGCGGCCCGCACCCAGCTGACCGTGGACGAGACGAAGTGGTTGATGTCGACGCCCGTGCCGATCAGCATCTGGGCCTCGCCGATCAGCCGGACGGTGCCGTCCTCGTGGGTGTGGGTGTACACCTTGGGCCACAGGGTGCGGCGGTTCCACTCGTCCACGGTCTCGAGCAGCCGCGGCTTGTCCTCGATGGCGTGCGGGCGGTCGAAGAAGGTCCGCACCGAGAAGATCGCCTGTTCGGGCTCGTCCCCGCGGAACATGAAGTAGGTGCGGAACTGCTCCCACGGCGCGACGAGGTCGTTCTCCTCGTCGACGACGTACTTCAGCTCCATCTGCTCGAGAAGCTGCTTCACCAGGTCCTGATCCGGGAGGACGGGGCCCGCCGGTCCTTGGGGCTGCGGTTCGGGCTGGCCCCCGAAATTAGGAATCGAGGACGGGTCGATGCTCACCGTGTTTTTCCCTTCATACGGATACCGCCATCCTCCCCCATGCGGGGAGGGGCATGGCAAGCCCCGACCCACCGCTCAGCCCTGAGCTGAAGGGCGTGTCAAAGCGCCTTCCCGGCGGCCGGGTCCCCCTGCGGCCCCCACGGGACACGGACACCCCCCCCCATGCCGAAGCCACCGGCAGGACGGGAGCGGCCCCGGCACCCCCGGCCACCCCGGCCCGCCACCACCCCACGACAGAAAACCCGGCCGAAGCACCTACCCCACGGCCCACAACCCCCTCCGAACCCCACGGAACACGAACACCCCGCCCCCCATGCCGAAGCCACCGGCAGGACGGGAGCGGCCCCGGCACCCCCGGCCCCCCCCGGCCACCCCGGCCCACGACAGAAGACCCGGCCGAAGCACCTACCCCACGGCCCACAACCCCCTCCGAACCCCACGGAACACGGACACCGCACCCCCCATGCCGAAGCCACCGGCAGGACGGGAGCGGCCCCGGCACCCCCGGCCCCCCCCGGCCCGCCGTCACCCCGCGGCGGAAGGGCCGTGTCGGACCGCCCGGTCCTGCGCCGAGGGTCCCCGTCAGAGCGTCTTCCCTGTGGCCGGGCCCACCAGCAGGCCCTCGCCGAAGCGGTCCACGCGGACCGTGTCGCCGTCCTTGACCTCGCCGGACAGGATCTCCTTGGCCAGCCGGTCGCCGATGGCGCTCTGCACCAGGCGGCGCAGCGGGCGGGCGCCGTACGCCGGGTCCAGGCCCTCCTCCGCGAGCCAGGCCAGCGCCTCGGGGCTGACCTCCAGGGTGAGCCGCCGCTCGGCGAGCCGCCTGGCCAGCCGGTCGATCTGCAGCCGGGCGATCCGTTCCAGCTCGGGCTTGGTCAGCGCCGAGAAGACCACCAGGTCGTCCAGCCGGTTGAGGAACTCGGGCTTGAAGGAGGCCCGCACCACCTCCAGCACCTGCTCCCGCTTCTCCTCCTCGCCGGTCAGCGGGTCCATCAGGAACTGGCTGCCCAGGTTGGAGGTGAGCACCAGGATCGTGTTGCGGAAGTCGACCGTGCGGCCCTGGCCGTCGGTGAGCCGGCCGTCGTCCAGCACCTGGAGCAGGACGTCGAAGACCTCCGGGTGGGCCTTCTCGACCTCGTCCAGCAGCACCACGCTGTACGGGCGCCGCCGCACCGCCTCGGTGAGCTGGCCGCCCTCCTCGTAGCCGACGTAGCCGGGGGGCGCGCCGACCAGCCGGGCCACGCTGTGCTTCTCGCCGTACTCGGACATGTCGATGCGGACCATGGCCCGCTCGTCGTCGAAGAGGAAGTCGGCGAGCGCCTTGGCCAGTTCGGTCTTGCCGACACCGGTCGGGCCGAGGAAGAGGAAGGAGCCGGTGGGGCGGTCGGGGTCGGCGATGCCGGCGCGGGAGCGGCGCACGGCGTCCGACACGGCCCGTACGGCCTCGCCCTGGCCGATCAGCCGCTTGCCGATCTCCTCCTCCATGCGCAGCAGCTTCTGCGTCTCGCCCTCCATCAGCCGGCCGGCCGGGATGCCGGTCCAGGCGGCGACCACGTCGGCGATGTCGTCGGCGCCGACCTCCTCCTTGACCATGGTGTCCGGGGCGGCCTCCTCCTCGGCGGCGGAGGCGGCCTCCAGCTCCTTCTCCAGCTGCGGGATCTCGCCGTACAGCAGCTTGGCCGCGGTGTCGAAGTCGCCGTCGCGCTGAGCCCGTTCGGCCTGCCCGCGCAGGTCGTCCAGCTTCTCCTTCAGCTCGCCGACCCGGTTGAGGGACTGCTTCTCCTTCTCCCAGCGGGCGGTGAGGCCGCGCAGCTCCTCCTCCTTGTCGGCGAGGTCGCGGCGCAGCTTCTCCAGCCGCTCCCGGGAGGCCGGGTCGGTCTCCTTGCCGATCGCCAGCTCCTCCATCCGCAGCCGGTCGACGGCGCGCTGGAGCTCGTCGATCTCCACCGGGGAGGAGTCGATCTCCATGCGCAGCCGGGAGGCGGCCTCGTCGACGAGGTCGATGGCCTTGTCCGGCAGGAAGCGGGAGGTGATGTAGCGGTCGGAGAGGGTGGCCGCCGCGACCAGCGCCGAGTCCGCGATCTGCACCTTGTGGTGGGCCTCGTAGCGGCCCTTCAGACCGCGCAGGATGGCGATGGTGTCCTCGACGGAGGGCTCGGCGACCAGGACCTGCTGGAAGCGGCGCTCCAGCGCGGGGTCCTTCTCGATCCGCTCCCGGTACTCGTCCAGGGTGGTGGCGCCGACCATGCGCAGCTCACCGCGGGCGAGCATGGGCTTGAGCATGTTGCCCGCGTCCATGGCGGAGTCGCCGCCGGCGCCGGCGCCCACGACGGTGTGCAGCTCGTCGATGAAGGTGATGACCTGGCCGTCGGAGTCCTTGATCTCGGCGAGGACGGCCTTGAGCCGCTCCTCGAACTCGCCGCGGTACTTGGCGCCGGCCACCATCGCGCCGAGGTCGAGCGCGACCAGCCGCTTGTCCTTCAGCGACTCGGGCACGTCGCCCTTGACGATCCGCTGGGCGAGTCCCTCCACGACGGCGGTCTTGCCGACGCCGGGCTCGCCGATGAGGACCGGGTTGTTCTTCGTACGGCGGCTCAGCACCTGGACGACCCGCCGGATCTCCTGGTCCCGTCCGATGACCGGGTCCAGCCGGCCCTCGCGGGCGGCGGCGGTGAAGTCGGTGCCGAACTTCTCCAGGGCCTTGTACTGGCCCTCGGGATCGGCGGTGGTCACGCGGCGTCCTCCCCTGGCCTTCCTGAAGGCCTCCAGCAGCTTCTTGGCGTCGGCGCCCTGCCCGGTGAGCAGCTCGCCGGCGGCTCCGCCCTCGGCGGCGACGCCGATCAGCAGGTGCTCGGTGGACAGGTACTCGTCCCCCAGCTCCCGGGCCCGCTCGCCGGCGTCGGCGATCACGGCCAGCAGCTCGCGGTTGGGCTGCGGCGGTGCCACGGTGGACCCGGTCACGCTGGGCAGCCCGGCCAGGATCCGCTCGGCGCCGGAGCGCACGGCGGCCTGGTCGGCGTCGACCGCGGCCAGCAGGTCGGTGATGTTCTCGTTGTCCCGCCCCTGGAGCAGGGCCAGCAGCAGATGGGCGGGGGTGAGGTCCGGGTGCCCGCCGGTCACGGCGCGCTGGCTCGCGGCGTTGATCGCGTCCCGGCTCCTGTTGGTCAGCTCGGCGTCCACGTCTGCGTTCTCCTCCTCGACCGCTCTCCACTGCTGACTTAACCAGCGTACACAAAGTTGAGTCTATTCCGCTCAAGCTTCGGAGGGGAGGGCCGAGGGGCTAGGTTGCGCGCATGACGAGACGTTCCCTGGACCCGGCCGCCCTCGACGAGTCGTACCTCGCCTTCTGGTGCGAACGGCATCTGTGCACCCTGACGACCCTGCGCCCGGACGGCAGCCCGCACGTCGTGCCGGTGGGGGTGACGTACGACGCCGGGGCCGGGCTGGCCCGGGTGATCACCAACGGAACCAGCGCGAAGGCCCGGTACGTGGCGGCGGCCGGCGAGGCGGGCGCCCGGGTCGCGGTGTGCCAGGTGGACGGCCGGCGCTGGGCGACGCTGGAGGGGCGGGCGCGGGTGCGGACCGAGCCGGAGCGGGTGGCCGAGGCGGAGCGGCGCTACGCCGAGCGCTACCAGCGCGCGCCCCGGCCGAATCCGGCGCGCGTGGTGATCGAGATCGAGGTCGGACGGGCGCTCGGGAACGCCTGATGAACGGCGATTTTCGGCCAGTATGGAAATGTCCGCATACCCCGATACTTCCCCGCAAACGGCAGCGGCGTCACCGTGTTCAGGTCACGGTGACGCCGCTGCGGGGGGAAGTACCTGAGCGATCTTTTACGACGGGGGAATCGCGTCAGGCACTGCGGGGGGTGGCCGAGATGGTCCTCAGGTCGGACTCCACCGGCTCGGAGAGCCGGTGATCCCGCTGGTCCAGGTTCACAAAGATCATTCCGTACCGGATGGCACACCGCACCGGCTGCGGGGCACCACGCGGTCTGCGCAGGCACCGGTACGCCCGCACGTCTCCGTCCTCGTCCCGGGTGACGACGACCGGTTCGCCGAACACGGTCACCATCAGCGAATCACCGCTGTGGGGGATGGCGGTGACCAGGTCGATGAAATGCCAGCCGGACCGGTAGGCGGTGGCCATCTCGCGACGGAAGGAGCGGTCGTCGGGTGGAGTGGTCATGACTGCACGGCCCAGCTGCTGTCGGCCGGCGGGACCCACGAGCTGTCCGCGGGCGGGGCCCAACTGCTGTCCGCCGGCGGGAGCCACGAGCTGTCGCCCGGGGCGTCGGACGCCACGATCACCCAGCTGCTGTCACCGGCACCGGCGCCAGCAGCGGCCTGTACGCGCCAACTGCTGTCCTGGGCGACAGCATCCTTCGTCCCCGCATGACCGGTCAGTGCGCCGAAGGCCAAGGCGGCGGAGAAGGCGGCGACAAGCGCCGAGCGAAGCATTGTCTTATGCATAGTCGGCTTCGTCCTCATGTGAAGGTCACCTCTCCCCCGTCCGGATACGACGATGGCCCATTCCGGCACGTCATGGCCACACAAACGATGCATCATGTTCCTGCACGTTCATGACCCTGGGGGGTGGAGATTTGGCGATAAACGAGATTAACCGGACACATCCCCATGGTCTGACCGACCTGTGCGAGGAAGGGAGCCGTCTGTACGGGAATGCTCTCCGGACGGGGCGCATAGCCCGCGCCGACGTGGAAACCGCGCCGTGTCTGATGGAGTTCGCCCTCCTTCATCCCGACCCCGACGACCCCAACTGGCTCCGTCCGGTACCCCCGTCGATCGCCCTGGCCCAGCGGCTCAACCCGATCGAGCAGGAGATCACCCAGCGCCGCCGGGAGTCCATCGAACTCTCCGACGCTTTCGAGCCGTTCATGCACATCAGTGCCCAGCCGACGGCGACCACCCACTCGATCACCGTGCTGGAGGGCCTGGACCGGATCAACGCGGCACTGGATCTGGCCACCTCCCAGTGCCAGAGCGAGATGCTCACGGTCCAGCCCAGCCGCAGGCGGCTCGAACACACCCTCGCCAAGGCCCTGGAGCGCGACCGCCCGCTGATCGAGCGGGGCTGCCGCATCCGCACCCTCTACCAGCACCCCGCCCGCTACAGCCCCGAGACGCTGGCCTACGTGGCCCAGTTCGCCGACGGCAAGGTGGAGTACCGGACGATCGACGAACTGGCCGAGCGGCTGATCATCTGCGACGAGACGGTCGCCTTCATCCCCACCCGGGACGACGGGGAGGTGGCGCTCGAACTCCGCCACCCCGGACTGGTCCGCTACCTGGTCAAGGTCTTCGAGTTCATGTGGGCCCGCGCGGTCCCGCTGAGCGCCGGCGCCCCCTACGAGACCGCCCCCGACGGCATCACCGAGGTCCAGCACTCCATAGCCAAGCTCCTGGTCGAGGGGCACGTGGACGAGGCCATAGCCCGCCGCCTCGGCATGAACGTGCGCACCTGCCGGGCCCACATAGCCAAGCTCGCCCACGCCCTCGGCAGCGGCAGCCGCGCCCAGCTCGGCTACCTCATCGCCCAGTCCGGCATCCTGGACCGCGAGCAGTGAGCCCGTCCGCCCGGCTCAGCGCCCGGCCGGGGGCTCCTGGTCCACGCCGGTCAGCGCCCGGGGCGGGCGGTGGCCGTCCAGGCCCACCTGGGCGATCCGCACCCCGAGCTGGGTGCGGCTGGCCGCGCCCAGGGTCTCCGACAGCCGGGCGATGTGGGCCCGGCAGGTGCGCACGCTGATGCCCAGCCGCTCGGCGATCACCGCGTCCTGGTGGCCCTCCGCCAGCAGCGCGGCGATGGACTGCTCCCGGTGCGAGATCCCCTCGATGCCGGTGTCCGGCAGCGGCGCGGTCAGCGGGATGGCGAGCCGCCACAGCCGCTCGAAGACCGTCACCAGATACTCCACCAGCGCCGGGTGGCGCAGCTCCAGGGCCATCGTGCGGTCGGTGTTGGCGGGGATGAAGGCCACCGTGCGGTCGAAGAGGATGAGCCGGTCGATGACCTCGTCCAGGGTCCGGGCCTCCACCGTGTCGCCCATCAGCTCCAGGTAGTTCAGCAGCCCCTGCCCGTGCCGCGCCACGTGCGTGTACAGGTCGCGCATGCGCACGCCCCGGCCGCGCAGCGCCAGCGCCCGGTGCAGCCCCTCGGTCAGCTCCGCCTCCCGCCGGATGCCGCCGGGCTGCACGGTGAGCACCTCGGTGGTGCACGCCTCGGTCGCCTCGTCCATCGCGGCCTGGATGCGGGAGAGCCCGTCCAGGACCCGGATGGCGCTGCCCTCGGACGGTGCCGCCAGGGCGTCCCGCTGCCGGCCCAGGCCCGCGTACCACTCGAACGCGGCCACCGCCGAGCCCACCCGCCGCTGGCTCGCGCTGACCTCGTCGTAGACCCCGCGCAGCAGCCGGGTCATGACCTCCTGCGGCGAGGTCGGCACCAGCCAGTCCATGTCGTCCGGATCGGGGTGGAGCAGGGCCAGTTCCAGCAGACAGGGCACGGGCCCCGCGTCCGAGCGCGGCACGCGCCCCCGGCGCACGGCACGGGAGTACACCCGGTCCCCGGCCTCACACAGCCGGTCGGCACCGTGAGGGTGCTCCTCCGCCCCGCGCCCGGCCATCGCCCATTTCACCCCCGGTGTGCTGCCACTTCCGCAGCGCAACTATGCGCGGCGCCGACCGGCTCCGCAACACGGGTGTCCCGACGGCGGCGCCCAAGTGGTCCTGTTCCGCCCGGTTTTGGGTGGTGCTCGGTCCTTCACATCGCAACGAGTGACGGTGGGGGCGCGGACGCGCCGGACCGGCTACTTCAGCCCGACCGTCGCGCAGGCCGCCTTGTACGGGGCGGTGCAGATCTCGTCGGCCGAGTAGATGCCGTCCGCGATGACCGTGTCCTTGACGGTCTTCTTGGTCAGCGCGCTCACCTGGAGCAGCCGCGCCGGGATGTCCTTGGCGGTGGGGCTGTCCACCCGGTCCTGGGTGAGGGCGTCGAACTGGATGTCCTTGCCCTGGAGCCGCATGACGGCCATCTGCGCGGCGGCCTCGGCCTCGTCCGGGTAGGACTTGTAGACGCTCATGTACTGCTCGCCGGCCACCACCCGCTGCACCGCGTCCAGGTCGGCGTCCTGGCCGGTGACCGGGGGCAGGCTGGTGACACCGGCCGCCTTCAGGGCCTTGATGACACCGCCCGCCATGCCGTCGTTGGCGGAGTAGACACCGGCGATGTTGCCCTTGCCGAGCTTGGCGATCGCCTTGGCCATGTTCGCCTCGGCGTTCTCCGGCTTCCAGTCCGTGGTGTCGTAGCTGTCGGCGATCGTCACCTTGCCGTTCAGCTCGGAGAGCGCGCCCTCCTTGAACTGCTTGGCGTTGGGGTCGGTGGACGAGCCGTTCATCATCACGATCTTGTCGGAGATGTCGGCGGCCGAACCCAGCGCCTCCAGCAGGGTCCGGCCCTGCACCTCGCCGACCAGCTCGTTGTCGAAGGAGACATAGGCGTCGATCGGACCCTCGGCCAGGCGGTCGTAGGCGATGACCGGGATGCCCGCGTCCTTGGCCTTCTGCACCTCGCCGGCGATGGCGTGCGCGTCCACCGCGTCCAGCAGGATGACGTCGGCCTTGGCGTCGATCATGTTCCGCAGCTGCTCGGCCTGGCGGGCGGCGCTCGCCTCGGCGTTGGCGTACTCCACCTTGCCCTTGTTCTTGGTGAGTTCGGCGACCTTGCGCTTGATGATGGGGTAGTCGAACTTGTCGTAACGGGTGTTCGCCTTCTCCGGCAGCAGCAGGCCCACGGTGATGTCGTCGCCCTTGGTCGGGCTCGCGCTCGCGCCGTCGCCCGTCGCGTTCAGCACACCGCAGCCGGCGAGCGAGAGGGTCATCGTGGAGGCGGCCACGGACAGGGCGATACGACGCATTCGGGGGCTCACTTCGGTGTGGTACGGAGGGGTACTGCGCTACGACCCAGGTGTCTGAAAAGACAACGCGGCGCGCCCGCCCGGCGTCAAGAAAAATCACTTAACGAGTGCGCAACACCACGCTCAGCAGCATCTGTGAAGGTCACGCGAAACCGCCTGCAAGGTGCCTTTACCGACCCTCCACCCCAAGGAAGTTCACGGGACGGCCAGACCTGTACAACCAACCCGGTTCCCCATGAGTCGTGATCGCCGGCGGCCTCGGGCCGCACTCCGACTCGATCAGAGGAACGAATGAACCCAGCCAGACGTGCGACCGCGACGGCGGTCGTGCTCGCCGCCGCCGGCGCCCTGCTGAGCGCCGTCGCCCCCACCGCGTCCGCCGCCGCGACCTGCGCCTCCCCCGCCTACCAACGGCAGTTCTTCGCGAACACCACCTTCAAGGGCACCCCGAAGAAGACCGACTGCGACACCGCCGTGGCCGAGAAGTGGGGCACCGGCGCCCCGGCCACCGGCCTGCCCAAGGACAACTTCGGCGTCCGCTGGACGGTGACCCGCGACTTCGGCTCCGGCGGCCCCTTCGCCCTGCCGGTCACCGCCCAGGACGGCATCCGGGTCTATCTGGACGGCACCCGCAAGGTCGACCTGTGGAAGAACGTCTCCACGACCCAGAAGAAGACGGTCGACGTCACGATTCCGTCCGGCAGGCACACGCTCCGCGTGGACTTCGTCAACTGGACCGGCGCCGCAGACGTCTCCTTCTCCTACACCCCCCGCACCGCGCCCGCCGTGGACAAGGTCAAGCCCCTGGTGCCGTCGGGCGACTCGGTGTCGTACGACGCCGCGACCGGCCGGGCCAAGGTGAGCTGGGCGAAGAACAAGGAGATGGACCTCGCCGGTTACCGCGTCTACCGGCGGCTGAAGGGCTCCGCGTACGGGGCCGTGCCGCTGGCGACGACCACCGGCACGAGCTACACCGACACCACCCTCCCCGTGACCGGCGAGACCTTCTACTACGAGGTCCGCGCCTACGACAAGGCCGGCAACGCGTCCGCGGGCACCACCGACCGGCCCGTCACCACCGCCGACCGCACCGCGCCCGGCGCACCGGCCGACCTGGCGCCCACCGACGCCTCCGAGCAGAACGGCCTGCGCCTCGGCTGGGATTCCGTCCCCGGCGCGGCCTCCTACCGGGTCTACCGGGCGACGAGCGCGAACGGCGCCTACACCCGCCTCGGCAACACGGCGGAGCCCTCCTACCGGGACGCCACGGCCGCGGTGGGCACCACCTACTCCTACCGGGTGACCGCGGTGGACGCGGCGGGCAACGAGTCCGCCCGGTCCGCCGCCGCCACCGGCACGCGCCGGGACGACACCCCGCCGCAGCCCGTCACCGGGCTGAAGGCCACCCCGACCGACGACGGCTTCGAGCTGACCTGGGACCGGAACCCGGCGCCCGACCTGCAGCGGTACTCCGTCTACGGGGGCCAGCTCCTCAGCGACGGCGAGGACAGCGTCTGCGCCGCCTCCGAGGTCGCCTGGCTGACGCCCGACGTCACCTCCTACCGGTACACCACGGTCCCCGACGGCGAGGACCGCTGCTTCTTCGTCGACGCCGTCGACGCGTCGGGGAACTCCCGCTACAAGCAGACCGGCGAGGCGGACGTGGTGGTCGCCACCGAGCTGGGCGCACCGGCGGAGCCGGGCACCGAGCCCGCCGCCGACGGCGACGGAGCATAGAAGAAGCCGGAGCACAGAAGAAGAGGGGCCCGGCGTCCGGGCCCCTCTTCACAGGCGCCGGTACGCGCCCTCAGTCCTGCTGTTGCTGCCGCTTCGGCCGCCACACCACCAGCGCGCTGGTCTGCTGGACCTCCTGGTACGGCACCAGGTCGCGCCGGTAGGAGGCGTGCACCGCGGCCTCCCGCTGCCGCATCGCCGCCGCCGCGCCGTCCAGGGCCGCCTCCAGCTCCGCGACCCGGGACTGGAGCGCGGCCACCTGGTTCTCCAGCTCGATGATCCGCTTGATGCCGGCCAGGTTGATGCCCTCGTCCTGCGACAACTGCTGCACCTGGCGGAGCAGTTCGATGTCACGGGCCGAGTAGCGCCGCCCGCGGCCGGCGGTGCGGTCGGGGGAGACCAGGCCCAGGCGGTCGTACTGGCGCAGCGTCTGCGGGTGGAGTCCGGAGAGCTGGGCCGCCACCGAGATGACATAGACGGGGGTCTCGTCGGTCAGTTCGTACGGTGAGAAACCCCCGCGCTGGCGGGGACGACGGCCATCCATCTCTCTCAAGCTCCCTTCGCGGCCTCGAACAGCTCCGCCCGCGGGTCCTCGCCCGCGGTCGCCTCGCGATACGCCTCCAGCGCGTCACGAGCCTTCCCCGACAGGTCCGTGGGGACACGCACCTCCACGGTGACCAGCAGGTCGCCGCGGGTGCCGTCCTTGCGGACCGCGCCCTTGCCCCGGGCCCGCATCGTACGGCCGTTCGGGGTGCCGGGCGGCAGTTTCAGGGTGACGGGCGGGCCGCCGAGGGTCGGCACCCGCACCTCGCCGCCGAGGGCCGCCTCGGGATACGACACCGGCACGGTGACGGTGAGGTTGTCGCCCTTGCGCCCGAACACCGGGTGCTCCCCGACATGCACGACCACGTACAGATCACCGGCCGGGCCGCCCCGCTCGCCGGGCGCGCCCTTGCCGCGCAGCCGGATGCGCTGCCCGTCGGTCACCCCCGCGGGAATGCGGACCTGCATGGTCCGCGACGACTTGGCGCGCCCGCTGCCCTTGCACTCCTCGCAGGGGTGCTCGGCGATCAGGCCGCGGCCCTTGCAGTCGGGGCAGGGGTCGGTCAGCGAGAAGCCGCCGCCGGAGCCCCGCGCGACCTGCCCGGTGCCGACGCAGGTCGGGCACACGCGCGGGGTGCCGTTCTTGTCGCCGGTGCCCGAACAGGCCTTGCAGGGCGCCTGGGAGGACATCCGCAGCGGCACCGTGGCGCCCTCGATGGCCTCCGTGAAGCTCAGCGTCACCTCGGACTCGACGTCCTGGCCGCGCCGGGGCTGGGTCCGCGGACCCGCGGCGCCGCCCCGGTTGAACAGGCCCCCGAAGACGTCACCGATGCCGCCGCCGAAGCCGCCGCCCTGGGCGGCGCCGCCGAACAGGTCGCCCAGGTCGAAGTTGAAGGAGCCGCCGGCCGCGCCCGGCCCGGGGCGGAAGCCGCCGTTGCCGAACAGCGCGCGCGCCTCGTCGTACTCCTTGCGCTTCTTGGGGTCGCCGAGGACGTCGTGCGCCTCGGAGATCTCCTTGAAGCGCTCCTCGGCCTTGGTGTTGCCCTTGTTGGCGTCCGGGTGGAACTCGCGGGCGAGCTTCCGGTACGCCTTCTTGATCTCGGCCTCGGTGGCGTCCTTGGGGACGCCGAGGACCTTGTAGTAGTCCTTCTCGATGAAGTCCTTGGTGCTCATCCCCGACGTCCCTCCTTCCCCTGGGTCCTCACGTCAGCCCTCGTCCGGGCCACCGTTCTCCTTGTCGCCGTCCGCCGCGGTCTTCTCCCCGTCGTCCTCCGCCTGGTCCGCCTTGACGGTCTGGGCGCCGGGCTGCGGCTCGGCCACGGCCACCCGCGCGGGGCGGATGGTGCGCTCGCCGATGCGATACCCCGGCTGGAGGATCGCCACGCAGGTCGTCTCCGTGACGTCCGGCGCGTAGGAGTGCATCAGGGCCTCGTGGATCGTCGGGTCGAAGGGCTCGCCCTCCTTGCCGAACTGCTGCAGGCCCATCTTGGCCGCGACGGTCTCCAGCGACTCGGCCACCGACTTGAAGCCGCCGACCAGTTCGCCGTGTTCCCGTGCCCGGCCGATGTCGTCGAGCACCGGGAGCAGCTCGGTCAGGAGGTTCGCCACGGCGATCTCCTTGACCGCGGCCCGGTCGCGCTCGACGCGGCGGCGGTAGTTCTGGTACTCGGCCTGGAGGCGCTGGAGGTCCGCCGTGCGCTCGCTGAGCGCCGTGCGCACCTGGTCCAGCTGGGCGACCAGACCGGCGTTCTCTGCGGGTGCGTCCCCGGCCGGGGCCGCCCCCTCCTCGGGGGCGGCCTTCGGCTCGGCGTCGTCGGAGGTGGCGCCGGAGGGGACGTCGGGCTTCTCCTCGAAGCCCGGGGTCTCCTCCGTCACGCGGCACCGTCCTTGCGCTCGTCGTCCACGATCTCGGCGTCCACGACGTCGTCGTCCTTGGCGTCACCGGCGGGGGCACCGCCGGCGGCCTGGGCGCCCTGGGCGTCGGCGTAGAGGGCCTGGCCCAGCTTCTGCGAGACGGCCGCGACCTTCTCGGTGGCGGTGCGGATCTCGGCGGTGTCCTCGCCCTTGAGCTTCTCCTTCAGCTCGGCGACGGCGGACTCCACCTCGGTCTTGACCTCGCCGGGGACCTTGTCCTCGTTGTCCTTGAGGAACTTCTCGGTCTGGTAGACGAGCTGCTCGCCCTGGTTGCGGGTCTCGGCGGCCTCGCGGCGCTTGTGGTCCTCCTCCGCGTAGCGCTCGGCCTCCTCGCGCATGCGGTCGACCTCGTCCTTCGGCAGCGAGGAGCCGCCGGTGACGGTCATCTTCTGCTCCTTGCCGGTGCCGAGGTCCTTCGCCGTGACGTGCATGATGCCGTTGGCGTCGATGTCGAAGGAGACCTCGATCTGCGGGACGCCGCGGGGCGCCGGCGGCAGACCGGTCAGCTCGAACATGCCGAGCTTCTTGTTGTACGCCGCGATCTCGCGCTCGCCCTGGTAGACCTGGATCTGCACCGACGGCTGGTTGTCCTCGGCCGTGGTGAAGATCTCCGAGCGCTTGGTCGGGATCGTGGTGTTGCGCTCGATCAGCTTGGTCATGATGCCGCCCTTGGTCTCGATGCCGAGGGACAGCGGGGTGACGTCGAGCAGCAGGACGTCCTTGACCTCGCCCTTGAGGACACCGGCCTGGAGCGAGGCGCCGATGGCGACGACCTCGTCCGGGTTCACACCCTTGTTGGCCTCCTTGCCGCCGGTCAGCTCCTTGACGAGCTCGGCGACGGCGGGCATACGGGTGGAGCCACCGACGAGCACGACGTGGTCGATCTCGTTGATGGAGATGCCGGCGTCCTTGATGACGTTGTGGAACGGCGTCTTGCAGCGCTCCAGCAGGTCGGCCGTCAGCTGCTGGAACTGGGCGCGGGTGAGCTTCTCGTCCAGGTGCAGCGGGCCCTCGGCGGACGCCGTGATGTACGGCAGGTTGATCGAGGTCTCGGTGGAGGAGGACAGCTCGATCTTGGCCTTCTCGGCGGCCTCGCGGAGGCGCTGGAGGGCCATCTTGTCCTTGGACAGGTCCACGCCGTGGCCGGACTGGAACTGCTTGACCAGGTAGTCGACGACGCGCTGGTCCCAGTCGTCGCCACCGAGGTGGTTGTCGCCGTTGGTGGCCTTCACCTCGACGACGCCGTCGCCGATCTCCAGCAGGGACACGTCGAAGGTGCCGCCGCCGAGGTCGAAGACGAGGATCGTCTGGTCGTCCTTGTCGAGGCCGTACGCGAGCGCCGCGGCGGTCGGCTCGTTGACGATGCGCAGGACGTTCAGACCGGCGATCTCGCCGGCCTCCTTCGTCGCCTGGCGCTCGGAGTCGTTGAAGTAGGCCGGGACGGTGATGACCGCGTCCGTGACCTTCTCGCCCAGGTAGGCCTCGGCGTCCCGCTTCAGCTTCTGCAGGATGAACGCGGAGATCTGCTGCGGGTTGAAGTCCTTCCCGTCCAGCGCGATCTTCCAGTCGGTGCCCATGTGGCGCTTGACGGACCGGATGGTCCGGTCGACGTTGGTGACCGCCTGGCGCTTGGCCACCTCGCCGACGAGCACCTCGCCGTTCTTCGCGAAGGCGACGACGGACGGCGTGGTCCTGGCACCCTCGGCGTTGGTGATGACGGTGGGCTCGCCGCCCTCCAGAACGCTGACGACGGAGTTAGTCGTGCCCAGGTCGATGCCGACCGCACGTGCCATGGTTGATTCCTCCAGCTGACTTGAGTGGAACAGGCTCAAGTGTGCATGAGGAGGACCGCAGGGTCAACAGACCTGAGTCAATCGGACTCAACTCTTATCCGCTCCTTACACGCAAGTGCCCGCTGACCTGCGTGGATGTCGTACGACGGGGCTGCGGAACAGGCACCCGAAGGAGTACGAGGACGCCCACCGCGACGACGACCGCGCCGGCCACCCACAGCGCGGCCCCGTCCCCGGTCCACCCCGCGTGCACCAGTACCCCCACCAGCACCGAGGAGAACGAGGCGGCCCCCAGCAGCACGACCGCCCCCGGCGGGGTGAGCCCGGTCCGGCGCAGCCGGTGCGCGAGGTGGTCCGGGCCGCGCCGCAGCAGCGGACGCCGGGCGGTGCTCCGGGCGAGGACGACCAGCAGGGCGTCGGCCACGGCCACGGCCCCCAGACAGAAGACCACCGCCGCGCTCGGCCCGAGCGCGTACCCCGCGCGCGTGAAGACGACGGCGGAGGACAGCACGAACCCGGTGAACAGCGAGCCGCACGCGCCGAGGCCGATCCGCGCGGGGTGCCAGTTGTGCATCAGGAAGCCGGTGAGGGCGGCGGCGACCACGCTCAGCAGCACGGCGAGGCCGTCCATCACCTCGGCGGCGGCGCAGGCGCCGACCCCGAAGGCGGTGATCACCCCGACCGTCCCGGCCAGCCCGTCGGCGTGGTCCAGCCCCCGGAAGGCGAGGGTGGTGAGCACGATCCAGACGACGGCCAGCATCCCGCCGGGCAGGCCCGTGTCGTCGTAGGGCACCACGCAGACCGCGGCCACGGCCGTACCGGCGGCGAGCACCCGGGCGCGCAGCCGCCACACGTCAGCCACCAGCCCCAGGGCGGCGATCACGGCGGCGGCCGTCAGCAGCCGCCCGACGCCCTCCCCGAGCGGGGCCACCCGGCTCCACTGACCCATCCCGGCGACCAGACAGGTGACGACCACGACGGCGAGCCCGCCGAGCAGCGGGAGGGGACGCTGCCGGCGCCGGTCGAGGATCCCGGCCCGCAGGGCGGGCGCCCGGAGCGCCGCGGCGAGCACGGCGGTCAGGAGGAGGGCGGCGGTGGCGGCGGCGATCCCGTAGAGCACGGCTCTAAGGTAGGGGCGAAAGTATCAATTCGGTACGAATAACACGATCTGATTGCCTGGCGGCGATCCATATCACCCCGCGCTCTGCTGCATCCCGACGGAAGATGGGGGTAGTCTCAGACGGACTACATAAGTTACCGCTTAGTAATTTCCGTCAGCCCAGACAGCTCGTTCCGACCGAGGCCGCTTCAGGAGCCCCAATGCAACTCGCCGCGATCATCGTGTCGCTGGTCCTGATCGTGGTCGGCGTGGCACTGTTCGGCCGCGCCCTCCTCCAGATCTACAACCACATGCGGCTGGGCCAGCCGGTACCGGCCGGCACGCGGACCGACGATCCCGCACAGCGCACCATGACCGTGGTCCGGGAGTTCCTCGGCCACACCCGCATGAACCGCTGGGGCATCGTCGGCGTGGCGCACTGGTTCGTCGCCGTCGGCTTCTTCACCCTGCTGCTGACGATCGTCAACGCCTTCGGGCAGCTGTTCAAGGCGGACTGGATCCTGCCCGTCCTGGGCGACTGGGCACCGTACAACGTCTACGTCGAGTTCATCGGCACGATGACCGTCATCGGCATCCTCGTGCTGATCGCGATCCGCCAGCTGAGCCACCCGCGCGACCCGGGCCGCAAGTCCCGCTTCGCCGGCTCCAACTTCGGCCAGGCGTACTTCGTCGAGACCGTCATCCTCATCGTCGGCGTCTGCATCTTCATGCTGCACGCCCTCGAAGGCGCCCAGCACCACGTCGACGGCTACGAGGCCTCGTTCTTCATCTCGTACCCGGTCGTCGCCTGGCTGCGGGACATGGACCTCTCCACGCTGCAGAACCTGACCTACCTCTTCGCCGGCGTGAAGATCGCGACCTCCTTCATCTGGATGATCACGGTCTCGCTGAAGACGGACATGGGTGTGGCCTGGCACCGTTTCCTGGCCTTCCCGAACATCTGGTTCAAGCGCAACG
>NZ_JBEZUP010000041.1:0-65956 GCF_040636485.1 Streptomyces sp. NPDC038707 | reverse complement strand
CCCTGAGCACCTCACGAACCACCAGCTGAGCACCCCACCCACTCTTCAGACCGCTCCGGACCCGCAGCCAAGATCTTTGCGGGACAGCCCTTAGTACTGCAACGGTGTTTGTGCTGAGTGCTGGCCAGTTTCAGGGACTGTGTCCGCGTTGTTTGTAGTGACTGACGCGGGCCTGGTGCTGGCGTCGTCGGCGCCATGTCGACCAGTGCAGGATGTGCTCGACGGGTGTGGGACGGCGGTCGGTGAGGCGGGTGATCAGGCGTCGGATCTCGGCGAGGCTGAGGTGGATGAGCTGGGAGGATCCGTTTCTGCTTTGTCCGTGTCCAGCTGGCGGGCTCGCAGGACGGTGAGGCATGCGTGGGCGGCCATGGCGAGGGTCATGTGGCGGTGCCAGCCGGGGTAGCGGCGGACCTGGTAGTCGTCCAGGCCGCATTCCTGCTTGGCGGTCTGGAAGCATTCCTCAACTGCCCAGCGGCTGCCCGCGATGCGGATCAGCTCGTCCAGTGTGGTGTCGGCGGGGCAGTAGGCGATGTAGTAGGAGATCTCCTCGGGTCGGCTGATACTGCGGCGTGCGAGGACCCAGTGCCGGCGGTCTTCGCGGTGCCAGGGCCGGACCTCGACGCGGGCCCAGTCGTAGATCCGCCGGCCATGTGCCCCTTCGCCGCAGGAGCGGCGTTTCCACTTCTGCCGCGGCAGGCCGGTAAACAGGTCGTGGACGGGATGGTCGAGTGCCCAGCGGGTGACGACGGTGTCGTGCCGGGTGGTGGCCATGACGTGGAAGACATCGGCCTGCTCCAGCTCGAACCGCCAGCCCTTGCTGAAGCCGTAGGCGGCGTCCGCCGTCACCCACCGGAACGGGACCTTGTCGGCGATGGCCCGGCGAACCATCGTCTTGGCCATGGCCACCTTCGTCTCGAAGGCGACCTCGTCGCCGATTCCGGCCCGGCGGCAGCGTTCCCGGTCCTCCGTCCAGGAGGTGGGCAGGTAGAGCCGTCGGTCGATCAGCGTGCGTCCACGGCTCGTGGCGTAGGCGAGGAAGACTCCGATCTGGCAGTTCTCGGTGCGTCCGGCGGTACCGGAATATTGCCTTTGCACCCCGGCCGAGCGCACGCCCTTCTTCAGGAACCCGGTGTCGTCCACGATCAGAACGGCCTCTGGGTCTGCGAGGTGTTCGACGACGTAGTCGCGTACGTCGTCCAGGACCTCGTCGGCGTCCCACTCGATGCGGTTCAGCAGTCGGTGGATGCGATCAGGGCCTGCGTGCCCGGCCTCCTCCGCCAGCGTCCAGCCGTTCTTCCGCTCCAGCGGAGCCACCAGCCCCCGCATGTAAGCAAGCGCAGACTGACGCGGCTCCTCCCGGTTGAACCGGTGCACGAACCGCTCATGCACCGCCTCCAGTTCACCGGCCCACAACCTGACATCAGCAAGGTCCCCACCCATGACCACATCAACGACTGAGCTGGCCATCAGTCACGGCAAGCACCGTTGCAGTATTAGACGTCATCTCATTTGGTGAGTCTGCGGTAGCAGATGAGGGTGCAGGCGATGCTGGTGAAGGCCAGGAAGTGCTCCGCTTTGCGTTCGTAGCGGCGGTGCAGTCGGCGGCATCCGGCGAGCCAGGACATCGTGCGCTCTACGGTCCAGCGGTGCAGACCCAGGCGGGTCGAGGACTCGAGGCCCTTGCGGGCGATGCGGTGCCGGATGCCGCGCCCGCGTAACCATCGACGCAGGTAGTCGTAGTCGTATCCCTTGTCGGCATGGAGCTTTGCCGGCCTGCGCCGCCGACGTCCCCGACGGGAGCAGATCGGCGGTATGCCCTTCACCAACGGGATCAGCGCCTGGCTGTCGTGGAGGTTCGCCCCGGAGATTCCGACGGACAGGGGCAGACCGGTCCGCTCGGTGACCAGGTGGATCTTCGACCCGTATTTGCCCCGGTCTACAGGATTCGGGCCTGTCAGATCCCCCTTTTCAGGGCCCGCATGTTCACCGAGTCGATCGCGCAGCGGGACCAGTCCAACTCGCCGCGGGCGCCGAGTTCGTCAAGGACCAGGCGATGGAGCTTGGCCCACACCCTGGCCTTCGTCCACTCGGCAAAGCGCCGGTGAGCGGTCGCCCCCGACGGGCCGAACGACCCGGACGGCAACTGCTGCCACGTGCAGCCCGACGTGGCCACGAACACGATCGCAGCCAGAACCTCCCGGTCACCGTGCCGGCGCCGACCGCCACCCTGGGGCCGCGACGGAGCCTCCGGGACCACTCGCTGGAACAGATCCCACAACTCATCCGGCACCAGCCGCTCAACGATCGACACCACGACCGACAGCCTACCGAACCAAATGAGATGACTTCTTAGCCAGATCCCCTACTCCGGCTTTGATGTGTCCCGGGGGGAAGTGGAAACGCCGGGCGATCAGCAGGCCCATCTGGTACTTGGTGAATCCCTGAGCTGCGCTCCAGTGGTGCACGGTGCCGACCAGCCGTCCCTGCACCTGCGCGGTGGCCAGCCGGCGGCACACCTGCGCCGCGTCGTCCACGTGTGTCGGATAGCGGATACAGACGTCGTCCAGTTCCACGGGCCTGCCCGAGCTGACCTCGTGGGCAATCTCGCTGATGCTCGACTCGCCCGCGTACTCAACCGGCCCGTACAGCACCGGAAGCCGCAGGATGGCCGCTTCGGGGTAGACCGTGCTCACCATGTCCTCGGCCAGGAGTTTCAGGCGGCTGTAGAAACCCAGCGGTCTGCACCGGGAGGAGGGCCGGTACGGGGGAGCGATGCCGTCGAAGACGTAGTCACTGGATATGTGGAGCAGGTGCGCGCCGTGATGGCGGGCCGCCTCCGCGGTGAGCCGCGCTGCCTCGACGTTCAGGTCATGGGCCCGCGCAGGCGCGTTAGCCCAGACCTCCGGGTGCCGCTCCCCGACGCAGTTCACGACGACGTCGGGCCGCGCCTGGTCGAGGGCACGCCACACCGCGGTACTGGAAGTGGCGTCGACGGTGATCAGACCGGGGCGCTGCCGGCGGAAGCTTGTGCCCGTCACGTTGCTGTCCGCGAAGGCGCGCATGACAGCGCGGCCGAGGAGGCCGGAAGCGCCGAAGATCAGTACACGCATGGGTGGTCAGCCGATCACCTGGGTGCGGGGGGAGTGGGTGCCGCGGGGCGGCGCTGTGTCTGTCCGGTCGTGCCGTAGTGGATCGGCGAGGGCGGGCAGCGCTCGTTCGACGGCCTCGTGGAAGTCGGCCGGGCACCAGCCTCCGCGGTACATCGCGGCCCGCAAGTCGGCGATGAGGAGGGCATCGCGTGCCGTGCTCTCGGGGTTCACGGAATACAGCCCCCGCGTCTCTCCTGGGTACTGGGTGCGGATCAGCCCTTGGAGCATGAGGCGGGTGACGGCATGGAGGACCACGGTCTGCGAGACACCGAACTCGGGGGCGAGTCGGAGCAGCGGCGGCAGACGGCTGTCCGGTGGATAGACCGGTTCGGGTGCGGCCAGACGAGCGCGCATGGTGTCCGCGACGTGGTCGATGGCGGTCGGGGCGGGTGTCTCGTCCGGCGGCCGTGGCGAGCCAGGAGCAAGAGCGAGGTAGCGCCTGGATTTGTCGAGCCGCACGAGCCCTTCGGTGCTCAGCACGCTGAGGGCGGCACGCGTCAGCATCGGCGAGGTGCCGAAGCGCTTGGTCAGCTCAGAGGGCTTCAGCGCGGCTCCGGCCGGCCAGACGCCGGTCCGCAGCTCCTCGCGCAGGACGACGAGGATCGGCTCGCCCGGGGTAGGCATCAGCTGGTCTTCTCTCGTGACGGGCGGTTGCACGGGGCTGTGCCGCGGGCGAGGTCTGGGTCGAACAGGTCGATGGGGGTCGCCTTCTTCAGGCGACGTACGAGGAGGTTGGCGACCATGAGGCGGGTTTCGGGATTGTCCAGACGCCGCGTTGTCCGGAAGGGCCGGGCGCCGATCGGCGGCGGCGGGTACAAGGTGCCCTTGATCGCGTACAGTTCGGCCTCCTGGACAAAGAACGCCTCGTAACCCTCCTTGAGCCGCGGGCACTTGCGCACGGCCACCCGGGCGTGGGCGAGACACACCGGCGGCTCGGTGGTCAGCACCCCCTTGTCCCAGTCGCGAGGCGGGTCCTCGTCGGTGCCTCGCGGAAGGGGCAGGACCCAGAGCACGCCGCGCGGAGTGCGGGTGGCCGGCCCCATCACCACCTGGCAGCGGAACTCCTCCATGGCGCGGCGCTGCTTGAGCGGATCCATAACCGCGTACAGCGGCTCACCGGTCTCGGGACCGAATACCTGGGGCCACAACAGCCCGTCGGCGTCGCGGCTTTCGGGGCCGGTGGAGTAGATGCCTTCTGGCCCGAGCCGCAGCGGTGGGACGTGGACCGTTTGATCGGACCACAGGGCGACCGCGGGGACATGCAGCAGCCGGGGCGGGCGCGGGCCGGGGGTGGTCACGGCAGCTCCAGCAGTGTCCTGGCGAGCCCGCTGGTGAGTTGCTCCGTCTGCTCCACGGAGAGTGGGCCGAGGACGAGGAGGTGGTCCGTGCAGTTGTCGCACAGGTTGCCCCGGGCGGGGTACGCGCTGACGTCGACCGGATTCCCGGCGAGCTTGTCGTTGAGGAACTGGGCGAATTCGTCGGCGGCACCGTAGAGGTCGGAGGGGCTTTTCACGACGAGCTTGGCGTCGTCCTCGCCGAGCGCTGCCCGTACTTTCCGTGCGTCGTCCAGAGTGAGCTGTATGCCCTTGACCTGGTTGTGCCGGATGTAGACGGCTGCGGGGTCGTAGAAGCCGTGCTCGCGCATGACCGCGGTCAGCTCCCGGGCCTTCCTCAGCGGTTCCGGCAGTGTGGCTATGACCGTATGGACCAGCTTGTTCACGTCCTCGGCGGTCCGCAAGGTGATGACCACGGCCGGGCCGATGGCGCACTCGTACTGTTCGACGTATGCCTGGATCTCGGCCCTGGCCAGGGCGGCTTGTACGACGGCGACCGCATCGGGGTCGGCGGCATCGGTGCCGGGTGCGGTCAGCACGTCATCGTCGAAGGACACCACCTGGACCCACGGTTCGGAGTCGGGCAGCAGATGGTGGTCGCCGGGCATGTCCTGCAGGAGGTTTCGGAGACGCCTGGCGGCATCACCGAGTGCCTGGTGCGGGTCCGGCGGCGGGGTGGAGTCGGTCTGCGGGATCGAGTCGGGCATGTGGGACACCATTGGTCGGGAGATGCGAACGAGATACAAGCCCAGCAGGGACGCGTTGCCGGGGCCGGGCCGGCGAAGGGCGGGCCCCGGCCGGGGCGCGGTGGCTGGAGGTCCTCTCGGCCGCGCTTTGAGGAGCAGCAGCGACCGAGAGGACGACTTGAGTTCCGACGTGCGTTGGGCGCCGCCGATGCCGCGGTCGACGGACGGCAGGCGTGGCGCACGGCCGGAACGGGGTCAGGCCGCGCTCGCCAGCTGGACGCCGCGGCCCGTGTTGCTCGCGACGCCGGGCTGGCTGGGCAACGAGGCGAGGCGCTGACGGAGTGTGGCGACTGCGTCGGAGGCGGCCGGGAGTCCGACTCCTGCCCGGCGGCTGTCGAGGCCGACCGGTTCACGCACGGGGTACCGCTCCACTCCCTGGGGGGACAGCGTGTACTGGGTGCCGTACTCCTGGGGCTGGCCGGTTCGGACCAGGACGCGGTCGTGAAGGTGGGCCCACTGCAGGACCGGCGCGTCATCGTTTTGGACGGCGCCGTGCAAGAGGCGGGCAGCCGCGCGCTGCAGGGCGAGGTCATCGTCGGCGTGCAGCGCGAGTTGCCAGGCGGCGCGGCAGCCATCCGCGCCCACGAGCCGATGGCCGGGCCAGTCGTGCTCGGCCAGTATTCGTCGCAGGACGTTGGCGTTGACGTGATCGGTGTGACGGGCCTGGCCGAGGTGGATAGCGGCCAGTTCATTGCGGATGCGCCGCGACCAGTGCGTACTGGCCTGTTCGGCGCGGTGGATCAGGTCACGGGCGAGGTCGGGGCGCAGCGGCGGCTCGCTCACGGGGGGCTGTGGCAGGGCCTGAAGCGGGCCTGCGGGCGAAGTGTCCGCCGTACGGTGGTTCACGGTGTCTCTTTCAGTCAGTGTCGGTAGTGACGGGGGAGCGAAGGACGGGGCACCGCTGGTGGCTCATGCGGGGGGCCAGGGCCTGAGGACGGGGCGGTGCGCGGCGATGCGGGTCGCGGGCGCCGGCGTCGCAGCGGGGGCTTACACCAGGGCGTGGCTGGTAGGCGTCCAGGCCGGTTCCGGGGGGAAGCGTTCGGACCACTGGATGGCATCATCGCCCAGGGCGGCCTCGGCCAGGCGGATGCGTTGCACTTCGCCGGTGCCGGCGGGCGGATAGGTGCACTGGGCGTCGCGCCACAGCCGCTGGAGGAAGTAGTCGGCGCTGAGGCCGTGCGCGCCGTGCAGCTCCATGGCGTCCTGGACGGACTGGACTCCCAAGGCGTGGCCTTGGTGTTTGGAGTTGATCAGCTCCGCGTCGCAGGACAGGCCGAGGTCGAGAAGGTGGACGGCGTGGTAGGCCAGAATGCGGGCGGCCCGCAGGCGGGACTCCATCTCACCGATGCGGTGCCGCACCACCAGATGGTCGGACAGCGAGCCGCCGTACCGGGGGCGCCCCTTCAAGAAGGCGGCGGTGGTCTCCACGACCTTTTCGTGCAGACCCAGACTGACTGCGGCCAAGTTGGCTCGGCCGTAGAGGATGCTGCTGCTCATCGCGACGGCGAGCCCCCCGCCGACCTCACCGATCCGGTTCTCATCCGGGACTTTGACCCGGATGAGGTCGAGACGGCCGGCGGAGAAGCCGTGCAGCCCCAGGTTGGGTTGGTGGCCCCCGACCCTGACACCTTTGCGGTCGGACTCGACCAAGAACGCGGTCAACGCCTTCGAGGGCGGCACACCCGGTTCGGCGGTGCGGGCGATGACGAGATGCGCTCCGGCCAGATTCACGTTGCCCACGTGGGCCTTGCCGCCGCTGATCACCCACTCGTCACCGCAGCGGTCGGCGCGTGTCTCGATGCCGCCGATGTGGCCGCCGGCGACCGGCTCGGTGGTGGCGATCGACAGCAGCAGCGTCCCCTTGGCGACCTGCGGCAGCCAGTCCTTCTTCTGGGTATCGGTGGCCCAGTGCAGCAGCGCGCCGACGGGGATGAGCGTGGCCTGGAGGATGGCCGCCGCGGCGGCCGAGACGAGGGCGATCCGGTGGATCAGGACCGTTTTGGCGACGTGCCCGGCGCCCATACCTCCGAACGTTTCGGGAACCGTCACCGCGAACCAGCCACGCTGCGCAAGACTCCTGGCGACCTGACGTTCCACGTTGCGGGGTGCTGCCTCCATGCGGGCCACACGCGGGGCGATGACCTCGCCCGCGACGGTGTCGGCCTCCCGCCACAGCGATACGTGCCGGGCGGTGAGGTAGGGCTGGAGCGCTGGTGGGGGCGGGGTGGTGGGCATGCTCATCTCCCTCTGCCTGGCTGCAGTCTTCTGGTTGGGGCTTGCGGAGCGGGGGTGGCGACAGGAGGGGCGGGTCAGCGCCCGGAACTGCCGGAGGGCAGCGCCATGACCTCGCGGGCGAGTTCCTTCACGATGTTCTGCGTGCGGCGGGCGTCGGTCTGGGGCCGCTTTTGCGGGTCTATGACGCAGGCGGTGCCGATGCAGATGCCGTCGTCGGAGATGAGCGGGACGCCGAAGTAGCTGCGGATCCCTATGGCGTCGACGACGTGGTTGCTGGAGAAGCGCGGGCTGGCGTGGACATCGGGCAGGGGCAGGGCCTTGCGGCGGTTCATGACCTCCGGGCAGTAGCCGTGGTCGAGGTCCATGGTGCGGCCCAGGATGACGTACCCGCTGCCGGGAGGTGGCTGGTGCAGTCCGATGAAGGTCTGCCGCCGTTCGAGGAACACGTTGACGATGCCGTACAGAAAACCGGTCCGCTCCGACAGCTGACGGGCGATCTCATCGAACTCCGGGTGGGCCTCGGTGGGCAGGCCGAGGCGTTCGATCACCCGGTACCGCTGGGCCACCTCGGTGGCCTGCGAGACGAGCGACAGCTCGCCGGTGGTGCTCTGCGCACCGCGGGTGGACAGCGGGAGGGTAGGAGAGTCCGGCTGGCGGGCCGGCAGGGAGGGGAAGGTCATCGGGCGTCCTGGAAGGTGTTCCGCCGGAGGCCGGTGTGGTCGGGGGCGGTGTGAAGGGTGTGCTGGACGAGGGTGATCAAGGCCGCGGCCACGTGGCTCGGGTTGCGTGCGTCGCAGGTCAGCACGGGTACGTGCGGGTCAAGGTCCAGCGCGGCGCGGATCTGCTCGGTGTGGAAGCGGGGCGCGCCGTCGAACACGTTGTTCGCGATGACGAATGGCAAGCCGTTGTCCTCGAAGAAGCTGATGGCGGTGAAGCTGGTCTCCAGGCGGCGTGTGTCAACCAGGACCATGGCGCCGATCGCCCCGCGGGCGAGGTCGTGCCACAGCCCGAGGAAGCGGTCCTGGCCGGGCGCGCCGAAGAGGTACAGCTCCAAGGGCACGGGGGCGTCGGGGAGGGTGAGCCGGCCGAAGTCGAAAGCCACCGTGGTGGTGGTCTTGGCCTCGACACCGTCCAGGCTGTCCACCAGGACGCTGGACTCGGTCAGGTACTCCTCGGTCCGCAGGGGCGTGATCTCGCTGACGGCTCCCACTGCGGTGGTCTTGCCGACCCCGAAACCTCCGGCGATCACGATCTTGAGTGTGGTCAGCTGCTGGGGCGCCGTCCGTGGACCGGACGGCGTCGTGGAGTCAGCCGGCCCGAAGGTGGGAGACAGCATCCGGGAACCTCTTTCGAAGCCCGACCACGGCGGCGAGCAGCAGCTGATCGCTGGGCACATCCTCCGCGTTCTCGTCGGTGGTGTAGGCGGCAGAGAGGGACAGGGCGAGAGCGTCTGCGTCCAGGAGGTCGGAGACGAGGATCTTCACGGCGGTGACCGGGCGGTCGAGCCGGCCCGCCAGCTCCGCCACCGACCGCTGGTGCTCCCGGCACAGCGCGACGATCTCCTGGCACTCCGGCGGCAGACCGGGCCCTGGCCTGCCCGGGCCGGGCTGCAGCACGGTGTCCAGGCGCAGCGGATGCCGAGCCGTGGTCCGCCCGCCCGTCAGGGTGTAGGTGCGGACGAACACAGCCTCCTGGTCGGCGCTTTCAGGCCGCTCGTCGCTGGTCTCGTGCGCGGTCACGAGGCGACATCGCCCAGGGCGGCCCGCACCGGGACCTCCATGTAGTCGGCGAACCGCCTGATCAGGCGGCTCATCTCGAACCCGACGGGGCCGACGTCGGCGAGCGGGACGGTAACGACGACCAGGACGGTCTCGACCACCCCGCGCACGGCGCCGGGCTGGTTCTCGAACGCTTTGCTGCCGCCGGCGTTCTGCGCGAGAAGAAGACAGTCGTCCCGTTCGATCAGCACCTGCTTGGCCGGCATCTTCTGGCCCGTTGGCCCGGTCACGTTTGCCGCGATCGACGCCACCCCGCTGATCGCCGCAGCCAACTCGTCCGCCCAGTCCTTCTTAACGCCTCCGTCCAGCAGCCGCAGGCCCTCGCGCGACAGCAGCACCGCGTGCGTCACATCCGGCAGATCTTCGGTGAACTCCTGCAGCAGCCAGGCAATGCGCTCCAGCTCACTGCCTGCTGCACTGCGGCGACTGGCGCTCCCCGCGTCAGGGGTGATGCTCATAACGAAGACCTCCAAAAGGGGTAGGGGGGATGGTGCACCGGTTGTGTGCGTCAGGGTTCGGACGGCTCAGGGGTGCTGGCAGCCGTGCTGCCCTTGCGGCTGCCGGCCAGGAAGTCGGCCGCCATGCCGGGCGTCGCCGCCGGCATCGGGGCCGGCTGCTGCGGGGCCGTGGCCCGCAGAGCCCCGTGAGTGTGCGGACGCCGGGGAAGCTGCGGCTCACCGTCTCGCTGAGACTGCTCCTCCCGAGCCGGGCCGGCGGCGGGCTGCACTGGCCTGGACTGTGCTGGTGGCGAGACCACCGGGTGTGGCCCGGTACGCTGGGCGCTCGCCTTTGACACCGGCGCCATCGTGACCAGGACTCTGGCGGGCACGACGACGAGTGCCGTGGTGCCGCCCATCGGGTTCTCCTGCAACTGGACGAAGACCTCGTGCCGCTGCGCGATCTTCGCGGCCGTCAGCAGCCCGATCCGCCCGGCGCGCACCTGGTCGCTGACATCCACGTCGTCCGGCGTGGCGAGAAGGCCGTTCATCTGGGCGCGTACCTCCGGGCGCATGCCCACACCGCGGTCTTCCACCTCGATCGCCAGGCCGGCCTGGACCTGCTGCGCGCGTACGGTCACGCGGGTAGCCGGGTCGGAGTTCTCGCAGGCGTTCTCGATCAGCTCGGCCAGCACGTGCATCACGTCGGGTCCCACGTGCCCTGCCAGGCCGATGTCCGCCGCACCTGTGACAGTTGAGACCCGCGCGAACTGAACCACTTCGGAGCTGGCGCCGCGCAGCACCGTCATCACGCTGAGCGGTTGCCGGCTGGTACGCAGCGAGGCCCCGCCCAGCACGGCTGTGCTCTCCACATGGCGGCGGAGCCGGGCCATTAGATGATCGATGCGCCAAAGGGGGTCCAGCCACTCCGGATCGTCCGTCGCCATCTCCAGCCCGGTGAGGCGCGCCAACGCTTTGTCGACCAAGACGAGTTCACGCATGGCCAGTCGGTGCAGGACGTCGAGCAGTACATCCGTTGCGGACTCGTCGTGGACACGCGCCAGCGACACCACGATCTGGGCCTTGAGCGCGTGCACCGCCGCTTCGACCCGTGCGGCCGGCCCCGCCGACTGCGGCTCCGCTACGTCGGGGACAGGCGGCCGGGTGCCGCCGCACAGCTGGTCGGTCGACCACAGCAGCGTCTTCTCCGCGACCGCCAGCGCACTCAGCGCCGCCGCTTGGTCCGCCGTCCGTGCCTCTTCCGCAACGCTGTGCGCGAAGCCTGCCGCGGTACGCGCCTCCCGGGCCGCGAGTACGGCGGTGACGACCAGGCCGCCCGCCACCCCGGCCAGCACTCCGGTCTCCGGCCACATGCCCATCCGCCAGACCACGAGGCCGACGACCGCGAGCACCATCAGGTTCAGCAGCGGCACCATCACGGCGCGGCGGATCCGACGCAGAACGGTGTTGTCGAGCTGCGCGGGCCGTCGTCGGCGGCCGTGAGACCTGGGCGAGGGGCTGGGTGACGCGCGGTGCGGCATGACGGTCCTCAGGAGTTAATAAGGAGAGCAACAGCGGTCAGACGAGGGGTGCGGCGGCCAGGGCCCTGGCGTCCTGTTCCGGGCTGGAGGCGGGATGAGGCATCACCGGCACCGGGAGGCTCGACGCCGTGGACGCCGAGAGCCGGTGAAGCAGGACGGCGGACCGGACCAGAGCCTTGTGGCTGAACGCCTGAGGGAAGTTCCCCAGCTGACGCCCGGCCTCGCGGTCGTACTCCTCGGCGAGCAGCCCGAGGCCGTTCCGCAGTGCCAGAAGGCGCTCGAATAGCGCATGGGCCTCATCAAGGCGACCGCTCACCGCGAGGGTGTCCACGAGCCAGAACGAGCAGAGCAGGAAGGTGCCCTCGTGGCCGGCGAAGCCGCTCACCCCGGTGCGACCGTCGGCGGTCACATAGCGGTAGACGAGCCCCTGGGGGCTGGTCAGCTCCTGCTGGACCGCCTCCACGGTGCCGATGACGCGCGGGTCATCGGGAGGCAGGAACCCCATCAAGGGGATCAACAGCAGGGCCGCGTCCAGCTCCTGGGAGCCGTAGGACTGGGTGAAGGTGTTGCGGACCGGGTCGAAACCCTTCACGCACACCTCGCGGTGGATCGCCTCACGGACCTCGACCAGCTCGAACAGATCGACGTCGAGCGCGCCGGCCTCGGCCAGGCGAATCGTGCGGTCCACCGCGGCCCAGGCCATCACCTTGGAGTGGACGAAGTGCCGACGCTGGCCACGGATCTCCCAGATGCCCTCGTCCGGCTCCTGCCAGTTCTTGATCAGATACTGGACGAGCTGCTGGTGCAGGACGGCCGTGTCCTCGCAGCGGGGGACACCCCTCTCATACGCGAGGTACAGGGCCTCGAACACATCCCCGTAGACGTCCAGCTGCAGCTGCTTCGCCGCCGCGTTGCCGATCCGCACAGGCGCAGAGCCCTCATAGCCGGGCAGCCAGTCCAGCACCCGCTCGGGCACCTCGCGCTCACCGGTGATCGAATACAGGATCTGGAGTCTGTCCGGATCGCCGGCCACCGACCTGAGCAGCCACCGCCGCCACGCCTCCGCCTCCTCCCGGTACCCCGCTTCCAGCAGCGCGGCCACGACGGTGGCGGAGTCCCGCAACCAGCCATACCGGTAGTCGTAGTTCATCGTGAGGCCGATCGCCTCGGGCAGAGACGACGACGGCGCCGCGACCATCCCGCCACTCGGCGCGTAGATCAGCTGCTTGAGCGTGATCAGGGACCGGACCACGGCGTCACGGTAGGGCCCGTCGTACGTGCACCGCCCTGCCCACTCCTCCCAGAACCCGAGCGTCGCCACGAGCGCGCCCTGAGGATCGGTGTACCCCGGCGACCTGCCGTGCGAGGACGCCCAGCTCAGCACGAACGCCACACTCTGCCCGGCGCCGACAGTGAAGACGCTGACGATCGCACCGTCCCCGACAGCCTGCTCGGCGTCGGCATCGATCCAGAGAGCAGCGGCGCCGGCCTCGGCCACCACGCGCTCGCCCACCCGGTGGATCCACGCAGTGACGCTGCCGTACCCCGGCCGCGGTCGCATGGCGGAAACCATCGGCACTTGGCCGGCGACGCCCTCAACGATCCGGACCACCCGGGGTCCACCGCCGCCCGGCGGCATGAAGTCGGTGACCCGCACCGTACCGGTCCGCGTCTCCCACACCGACTCGAGGACAGCGGAGTCACCGACGTAACGCCGTTCCGTAGCCGTTCCGGGCTCACCCTCCCCCGCAGAGACAGGGGCTAAGCGCCAAGCACCGTGCTCCTCCTCCCCGACCAGACGCGCGAAGAAGGCGTCCGAGTCGAAGCGCGGCAAGCACAACCAGTCGATCGAACCGTTGTCGCAGACGTGCGCGGCCGTCCGCATATCGCCGATCAGGCCGTACTGCTCGATAAGGGGGAAATGTTTCATGGTGTCCGGTTCTCCAAAGTCCCTGTTTCCCGACGGAGCCGTGGGGCAGTTTGTTGGGGGCGGTCGGTAGGCGGTGTTGTACTTGGCGACTGGGAGCCTGGGGCGTCTTGCGTAAAAGCCTGAAGCTCAGCCCATAGGGCTTTCCACTCCCGCCAACACGTTCCTGACCCCCCGGCGTCGCTCTGCCCGTGTCGGGCGTACGTGCGGAGCTGCGAGGCGACTGCCGTCTCAGGTAGTGCACGTTTCATCGGCACATCTCCTCGTCTGCCGCCGGATGAGCAGCTCCGCTGCCTCCACTGCCTGTGGATGAGGTCGTCAACTCCAACCTGGCCTCGTACGAGGCACCTGGAGGAGCGCCGCCTGGGGCGTGGCAAGAGTCTGAGGGCGGGAGAGATCGGTATGCATCGCTGTGGCGTTATCGCTGTAGCGATAACGGCTCGCGCATAACCTGTTACATGAGTGTTCACACGACCCTGGGACGACGGGTGCTGCTATGAAGATGCCTGTCCGCGCGTGCACGAAGTGCGGAAGCCCACTGAGCCAGTACAACCCTGACCTGGTTTGTGCACCCTGTTCACGCCTCGCTTCCGCCCCCAGAGTCCCGGACAGAGCCTGGCGGGACGAGGCGGTGCAACGGGCCCTCGCTGCCTGGGATTTCGGTCAGTTAGTGCGCCTTCTGCGCCGGCGCTCGGGGCTATCGCAGATGGATGTGAGGGCGCTGACAGGGCTCACGCAGTCGTACATCTCAGACCTTGAGAACGGGCGTAAGCAGCTCGGCGGTCGAGACGCGATCATCGATCTCCTGAACGGTCTGGGGCTGCCAGCAGATCTTCGCGCGCTGCTTTTGACGCCGTTCACCAATCGCGATCAAAGGGGTATTCCGGACGCGCTTGACCCGGCGATGCCATGGACAGCGGACCGTATGGTGGCGTCACTTGAAGTGGCAGTCGGAGGGCCCATGAAACGTCGAAGCGCGCTGGCCGCCTTTAGTGGCGTCGCGATCAGCCAGTACGTCCTGCAGTCGGCCGTCGCCCCAGCTGAAGCACTGGCTGCTGACACCCGCGATGGAACGCCTGTAACTCCGGTACTGCTTGACACGATGCAGGCCACCACGGATGCACTACGTCAACTGGATGCGACTAGCGGAAGCGGAACTCTCGCCGACACCGCAAAGCGGCACTTGAAGGTCCTCCTGGGACTACTGAAGACCGGCAGCTATGACGAGCGAATGGGGCGCCGGCTCGCGGCCGTGACTGCCGACACTGCCATCCAGACCGGGTGGTACACCTTCGATGGCGGAAAGCATGCTGCTGCCCAGCGACTCTTCCTCGGAGCGCTTCGCGCGGCGCATGCATCCGGGGACTCCAGGCTTCATGCTGGAGTTCTCTCCTTCCTGGCCATCCACGGCTACTCGGTCGGAGACCCCAGAGAAGCGGTCACCGCCGCCAGGACCGCTCGCCAAAGCATCAGTGACCAGGACGCGCCGGCACTGCATGCCATGCTCCTGACACGCCAGGCGAGAGGTCATGCACGGCTTCACGAAGAACGCCATGCGCTGGCCGCTCTAGATGAGGCCGAGGAATTGTGCGCCCGCGGCAGGGGGGAGGACGACCCCCATTGGTTGTACTGGGTGAACCGAGGGGAGATCTTCGGCCAACGGGGTAGCTGCCACCTCGAACTCGGCCGTCCGGAACAGGCGGCAGTCGCCTTCGCCTCAGCACGGGGAGGGCTGAGCCGGGATGAAGTCCGTACGCGGGCGCAGTTCCTCTCGCGGGCCGCGACAGCACAGATGCGCGCAGGAGACGCGGACGCGGGCTGCGCCACGGGCCAGGAGGTGCTCTCCCTCGTTGACGGCATCCGTTCCGCCCGCCTCGACGAACATCTGCAGGCGATGCTGCTTGAGGCCCAGAACATGCGTAACGCCAGGCCGGTGAAAGCCCTCCTTGAGCAGGGTGAGGCCGTACTGAAGCAGAGGTCCAAAGTATGATCCTGGTGCTCTGGGACATAGACCGAACCCTGCTGTATGTCGGTAACATCGACCGCCTGGTCTACAGGCAAGTGTTCCGCGAAGTTGTCGGGCGCGATGCTGAACGCTTGCCGGAACGGGGGACTGGGGTGACCATGCCGCTTGCTGTCCGCGAACTACTATCCTCGAACGGAGTCCCTGACGCCGAGGTCGGCCACCTCGCGCAGGTGATCATTGACCGCCTGCCTGGCTGTCTGGAGCAACACCGAGAAGAGATGCGTCTCAGCGGACAAATTATGCCTGGGGCTGAGGCCGCTCTGAAGGCAGTACATGAGAGCGAGGGACTCGTGCCCTCAGTTCTGACCGGGAACCTTAGGGCGAGCGCCGAAATTAAGTTGGCCACCTTTTCCCTCTTGAAGTACCTCGATGTATCTGTTGGCGGATTCGCTTCGGATAGCCCCCATCGGCCAGCTTTGGTGGGTATTTCCCAGCGGCGCAGCGAATCTGCGTACAGGCACTTCTTCAACTGTAAGAACACCGTAATCATCGGTGACTCGCTGCAGGACGTTCACGCCGGGCGGGAGGGCGGTGCCAAGGTAATAGGCGTCGCTTCTGGAACTACCTCTGTTCATCAACTGGTCGAAGCGGGGGCTGATCGCGTGATGTCTGACCTAATGGACGTGGATCACCTCCAAGAGCTAATCCATGAACTGGCAGAACTCGAAGGCTCGTAAGTAGATACATGGCCCAGTATTACTGCGGAGACCGCGCGATCGGCGACCGGGCCGCGGGCGGCTGAATTAGTGCACAGCTCTGACCGCCACGAACAGGAGGAACCGTTCAGCCCTGGACGGTGTCCCGTAAATGCTCTGGAGCATGGTGGTTGACCTGCTCGTTTGCGTGTCATCCGGTGAGGGTGAGGTTGTGCGGGCGGGCGATGCCGAGCATGGCGTGGTGGACGCCTTCGCCTCTGAGGCGGCAGTCACGCAGGATCTTCCAGCTCCTCCTGCGGGCGAAGGTGTGCTCGACGCGGGCGCGGACCTTGCGGTGGGAGGCGTTGTGCTCCTGCTTCCAGGACGGCAGTTCCTCGTCCTGGTGGCGGCGGTAGTGCGGGATGGTCAGGCCAGTGCCCCGGTAGCCACCGTCGGCGATCACCGCAGGGGTGGTACCGACGGCGGTCTTCGCGCCGGACTCCTCCCAGGCCCGGCAGTCGTTGCGGTTGCCGGGCAGCGGTTTGCCGACGGCGACGACCAGGCGGGTGCCGGCGTCGATGACGACCTGGTGGTTGATGGAGTAGCGGTAGTTCTTGCCGGAGCCGGCCATGGCCCGGTCGCCGGTGGGGACCAGAGTGCCGTCCGCGATGAGCACGGTGTCCTTGCGGGACCGCCGCCGGGGCCGGAGCGCGAGAGCCGGTCCGAGGTGGTCGACGATCCGGTCGGCCGCCGACTTCGAAACGCCGAACAGCGGGACCAGTTGGCGCAGGGTGAGGTTGGTGCGCCAGTACGGGGCCATCAGCAGCACCCGGTCCTCCAACGGCAGCGACCACGGCCGGTCCTTGCGGACCGGATCGGCACCCTCGCGTCGCAGCGCGGTGATCAGCTTGTTGAACTGCCGCGGGCTCAGCCTGGTGAACGGACCTATCCACGAGGGCTCCGACGCCGTGATCACACCAGCCACGGCAAGATCATCTCACTACGACCGGCAGTTACGGGACAACCTCTAGGCCCGCAAACGCTAGTTGGTCAACATCGTCGGCTGCTTCGGACGGGGATAGCGACCGGCGCCTATCGTGACGCCAGCGCATTGAGGGGGCAATGCTTCGAGTGTCGGGCGTCGGATTCGCTCACGGCAGACGAGAAAGACGTCAGAAAGACTGGAAGTCGGCTGAGAAGGATGTCAAGGTACAACACCCCGCCCGAACGCGACGCAGAATGGCGCACCGGTCCGTGCAATACCCAGGAGGTGTTATTTGACGGGGGACGTGAACCACGCTTCAACCGGGCATCGCCCGCTGCGAGTCGATCAGGCCGCCCGTGGCCGCGCGGGATCTGGGTGCCGAACGGTTAGTCGTTCCACGGCGGTGTAAGCGCGGGGTACAGAGGCGAAGCTCGACTTCGCCCCTCTACGGGCCGAAGGAACGGCGTCCCGTCGGCCGTACCGCGAGGCAACATAGACCATGATCGCCGGTTGGCCAAACCGGCGATCGTCCGGAGCATTGATGCTGTTCGCGCCGACACTTGGCGGTGGCTTGGGCGCGGGCGGGCGCCCTTGCTGCACGACGAAGCCTGCGGACATAGGTACCCCCGCCCTGCCTGGCGCGGACGGAAATTTCCCGCATGCCTTGATTGCCTTCCTGCCGCATGGCAAGGCAACGGAGGGCGGAATGTACTTCCGCTGACCCGGACTTACCCTCTACCTCAAGAGAACCACCGATGACTGCACGACCTTCGCTTTCCCCTATCGATTCCTCGGGTACCGTATCCGCCGCCTTCCTAAATGTGAAGGCCGCCGCAGACTATCTCGGCCTTTCACCTCACACCCTCTACGTCTGGCGTCACCGCCGACAGGGACCCCCGAGTTTCCGTATGGGCCCCCGCGGCCGCGTCATGTACCGGCTCGAAGCGCTTGACACCTGGATCCGCGAACAGGAGCAGGCGGACTCCCGCTCCAACCCGGCCCTCAATCCACTCAACACCCCTCCGCAGGAGCGACCCTGCCGTTCCCTCGGCGCCTGAAGCCCCAAGCCTCGTAGAGCGCCGCTCCCATCCCTAGCACCAAGGAGTTCCACCTGGCCGGCTACATAGAAGACCGATGGCTGAAGAAGCGCCCCAATCCGGCAACCGGCAAGCGTGAGCGCACGGCCATGTACGGCAAGTGCACCCGCTACCGTGTCAAGGGCATCCCTGGTGTCAAGGACCGTTCCTTCGACGCCCTCCAGGATGCCAAGACCTGGCTCGCGCAGGCCCAGACCGACGCACGCCGAGGCGAGTTCGTCGACCCTCGCGACGGGGCCGTCTCCCTCGCGGAGTACATAGCGACCCACTGGTGGCCCACCCAGAGTGGTGACCCGGCCACGATCGAACGCACCGAGCAGAGGGTACGCGGACACATCGTTCCGCACCTGGGCGCTCAGCCACTCAACGCCATCGGTACGGAAGTCCTGCGCCACTGGAAGAAGCGGCTGGAGAAGGACCTCGGTCCCAGTTCGATCCGTCTGGTCTGGTCGACGCTTTCCAGCATCCTCCAGGCAGCCGTTGAGGACCGTCGCCTCGGACGCAATCCATGCCGATCCAGCACAGTCGGCCCTCCGGCCGCCACACCCGGCAGGGTCGAGGCGTGGCCACCCGAACGGGTGCTCGCGGTGCGGGAGGCACTGCCCGAACGTTATCGGCTCCTCGTCGTCCTTGGCGCGGGCCTTGGGCTCCGGCAAGGGGAGGCGTTCGGGCTCGCTCTAGAGGACATCGACTTCGCCAAGGAAGTCGTCCATGTTCAGCGGCAGGTCAAGGTGGTGGGAGCGAAACTCTGTTTCGCACTTCCAAAGGGCCGCAAGGTCCGGGACGTGCCGCTGCCGTCAAGCGTGGCCAGGGCGATCCGGCAGCACATGGAACTGTTCGCGCCGGTGCCGGGCACGCTGCCCTGGGATGACCCGCGTCCCGCTGAGACGCCGGTGGAGGCCAAACACCGGCGGCCGAGGACCTACAACCTGCTGGTAACGCGACATGATCGCAAGGTCATCAACCGGAACTACTTCAACACCCAGGTGTGGAAGCCCGCCCTGGCCACGGCCGGCGTGATCGCTCTTTTGAAGGAGGGCAGCGCCAACAGTGCTCCTGTGTGGGAGCCGTCCCGTGAACATGGCTTCCACGCCCTGCGGCATTTCTACACCTCGGAGGTGCTGGAGGCCGGCGAATCGGTCATCTCGCTGGCCCGCTGGCTGGGACACTCCGACCCTGGGTTCACGTTGCGAAAGTACGCCCACTTCCTGCCGCGCGCGGGCGCGCGGGGCAGCGCCGCGATCAACACCGTCTTCGGGTAGCGAGACCAACGTCAGTGCTCGTGGAGCGCGGCCGGAGAGCCCGCCGCTGGCGCAAAGTCCCAGAGAAGTCCCACGGATGTCGCAGCCTCCCTGTCTGACCCGCCTCATCGCAGGTCAGACAGGGTGCAGAGGCACCGGCATGTCACATGCCGTCCTGGAGGTGGATGCCGGGGGAGTGGCCGGGGGCCGCCCGTGCCGCGGGAACGGCCCCCGTGCGCTGCGACCGGGGAGCTACCCGGCGATGCCCTCCAGATCGCCGACCGCCTGCTCGACGTCCGGCAGGGTCAGCATCGCCAGCCGGGCGGCCCGGGCCCGCGCCCGGGGCACCGGGTCCGCCAGCAGCGTCCGGCACATGCCGGCGATACCGGATGCGCTGCGGTCGGTGATGTGGCCGCCCAGGCCCAGCTCCACCACGCGCTCCGCGTTGGTGTACTGGTCCCCGAAGTGCGGCAGCACCGCCAGCGGTGTGCCGGTGCGCAGGGCCTCGCGGACGCTGTTGAAGCCGCCGTGGGTGACGAACAGGTCCACCGACTCCAGCAGCAGCGGCTGCGGCACCCGCTCGGTCACGTGGACGTGCCCGGGCAGACCCCCGGTGTCCACCGGCACCCCGGAGGTCGACACGATCACCGTGCAGTCGTCCAGCTCGGCCGCCGCGCCCAGGATGGCTTCCAGGCTGTCGGCGGCTTCGGGGACCTTCACCGGCAACGGAGTGGACCCGCCCCCCATGTGCTCGTGCATCACCGGCAGGGCGGTGCCGATCGCGGCGTACACCCAGGGCCGGTCGGTGGGCAGCCCGGCGGCCCACGGGGGCAGTACCTGGCGCCGCTCGACGTCCACCGTCTGCCGGTACGACAGCGTCGGCGGCAGGTACCGGGAGAAGGTGAAGGCGGGCGGTACGTAGTCGACACGGCCGTGCGCCACGAGGGACAGCGGATCGTCCCGCTCGGGCAGTCCCAGTTCCCGGCGGCGTTCGTTGAGCCGGGGCAGCACCTCGGCGGGGTCCATGATGTTGGAGAACCCGGAGGGCGTCGGCAGGTGCGGCACACCCAGCAGCTCGGCCGTGAGCACCGCGCCCATGTCCATGCCGTCCCGCAGGATCAGATCGGGGCGGAACTCCCGGGCGAGGGGGGCGAGGAGGTCCAGGTGCGGTTTGACGCCCGGCCCGGCCAGGGACCGCATCATCAGGCGCATCAGCACCGGCGAGGCCAGGGACAGGTCGTCGCTGTCCTGGAGTTCGCCGAGGTGCGGGCCGAGCAGGGCGACCGGGTCGAACTGCGGTAAGACGGCGGTGACTTCCACGTCGTCGTCGTGGAACACGGGGGCCAGGGCCTCGGTGGTGACCACCAGGACCTGGTGCCCGGCTCTCGCCAGGGCGCGCAGCAGGGGCAGTTGAGCGCGCCCGTGCGAGGGGCTGCCGAGCGTGGTGCACAGAACTCGCATGGGGGGTGGGCCTTTCTCTCGTGGAGTCTCGGCGGTGGCAGGCCAGGAGGGGGCGCGTGGCGGAACGGCCGTGTGTGCCGAGCGGTGCCTGACGTCAGGGGCGGGCGGCGAGGACGGGCGACGAGGGCGGACGTCAGGGGCGGACGGCCGCGCGCAAAACGTCCGCCTCCGCCTCACGCCACCCGCGCCGGTGCGCTCGCGCGTCCGATGCCCTGCCAGCTCAGTCCGGCCCGGGCGAGCCGGTCCGCGTCCAGCAGGTTGCGGAAGTCATGGACCTCGCGGCCGCTCATGCGCGTGGCGATCGCCGCCCAGTCGAGGTCACGCAACTGCGGCCACTCGGTGAGGACGACACAGGCCGCGGCTCCCTCAGCCGCCCGCACCGGGTCGTCGCAGAGCACGACCAGATCGCTCAGATCGGGCTGCTCGTCACACAACGCCGGGTCGTAGGCGGTGAGTCCGGCGCCCCGCTCACGCAGCAGCCGGGCGACGGCGAGCGCCGGTGAGTCGCGCAGGTCGGCGGTGCCGGCCTTGAACGTCAGGCCGTACAGGGCGAGCCGTACGCCGTGCAGCGAGCCGTCCGGGCCGCGTCCGCACGCGGCGGCGATCCGCTCGACGAGCCGGTGCTGATGGGTGACGTTGGTGTCGATCGTGGCGCGCAGCAGCGGGAAGTCGACCCCGGCCCGCTCGCAGAGGGTGAGCAGGGCGTGGGTGTCCTTCGGCAGGCAGGAGCCGCCCCAGCCGGGCCCCGGCAGCAGGAAGGAGGAGCCGATGCGCGGATCCCGTCCGATGCCCTCCGTGACATCGCCGATGTCGGCGCCGAACCGCTCGCAGGCGGTGGCGAGGTTGTTGGCGAAGGACAGCTTCATCGCGAGGAAGAAGTTCGCCGCGTACTTGGTCAGTTCGGCACTCGCCGGGTCGGTGAGGACCAGCGGCGCGTCCAGCGCGGCGTACAGCTCGGCCACTCGCCGGGCGGCGTCCCGTGCGGCGGCGCCGATCACGATCCGGTCGGGGTGCAGGAAGTCGTGGACGGCCCGGCCCTCGCGCAGGAACTCCGGGTTGCTCACGACGGCCACGTCCGCCCGCCCGAGCAGTGCGGCTACGCGCTCGCTGGTGCCGACCGGCACCGTCGACTTGTTGACGACGACGCAGCCCGGCGGCAGTACGTCGCGTATCTGCTCCGCGACAGCCTCCACGGCGGCCAGATCGGCCGCGCCGCCCGCGCCCATGGGCGTGGGCAGGCACAGGAAGACCACCTCGGCCCGGGCGACGGCCGCCGCGGTGTCGCCGGTGAACTCCAGCCGGCCCGCCTCCAGGGCGTCCCGGACGGTCTCGGGCAGGCCGGGCTCCAGGATGTCCACCCGGGCCTCGCGCAGCCGCTCCACCTTGCGGGGGTCGGCGTCCGCGCACACCACCGTATGGCCGAGTGAGGCGAGACAGGCACCCGTGGTCAGTCCGACGTAGCCGGTTCCTACCACGGCGACACGTTGAGCAGGCACAGAAGATCACCCTTTCCGGTCGATGGGGCCCGCGCGACGGCCTCGGAGACACGCGGCGTGGGCGCGCGCCGCCGCGCCGTGCGGGCGACCCGGAACGGGCCGACTCCGTCGTGCGGCCCTGGGACGAGAAGAACGGAAGTCATCGCTCGTTGACGCGTTCCAGGTATGGCATGCGCGGCGAACGGAAGTCAACGATTGATGACAACGATCGGTGACTTTGAGCCAGCCGTCCCAGGCTGGAACATGGGCGGTTGGCGGGCGGGCCGCCTGACGATGGAGGTTTGGTGACGTGACGGGAGTACAGAACGGCGAGGCGTCGGAAGCGGTGGCCGACCGGCCCGCCCGGCGGCGCTCGGCCACGGCCACGCGCGCGGCGCTCAGGACGGCCGCGGCCTTCCGGTTCGGCAAGTACGGGTACGAGGGCACCAGCGTGCGCGACATCGCGGGTGACGTGGGGGTGGACGCGGCACTCGTCTACCGCTACTTCGGCTCGAAGGAAGCGCTGTTCAACGATGTGACGGGCGCCGGGAAGATATTCGAGCCCCTGCTCCAGGAACCGGTCGAGGCGATACCCGACTGGCTCTGCGCGATGCTTCTGGGGGCGCCCAAGGACGGGGAACTGCCGCACCCGGTGCTCTCGGTGCTGCGGTCCTCCGGCAGGGACGAGGCGGTCGCCCGGCTGCGGGCGGATTTCCGCGAGGTGTTCTCCACGCGCCTGGCCGCGCGGCTCGGCGGCCCCGACGCCGAGCTGAGGGCGGAACTCCTGGCGGCCTGGATGCTCGGCACCAGCCTGGTCCTCACGGAGATCCGCCCCCCGGCACTCCAGTCGGCCCCGGACACCAAGCTGGAGCGGTACCTCCGGGCGGTCATCGAGACGCTCCTGTGCCCGGCAACCCACGACGGGGGGACGGCCGAGGTACGGGACGGCGGGCGGGCCGTGTGACCGAGGCGGGCGGGCCGCCCGACGGCGACGGCTTCTACGCGGCACGGCCCGCCTTCGTCCGGCTCGCCCCACCGCGCGCCCGGCGCTCGCCTGAGCCGCCCGGCCCGGCCCGGCCCGGTCCGTGCCGCTGCCGCCGCCGTGGCAGAGGGCGCCGCGAGGGCGGAGGTGTGCGGGGCGGCCGTACGGGGCTCCTGGAGGCAGGCGTGGGACACACCCACCCGCGGCACCCGGACCCTCCGCCCCCGCCGCGGGACTCAGTGGAACTGCGTCGTGTACAGCCGGGCCTTGTAGATCTGGGCGCCGGGGCGGGTGCGGTCGCCGCCCGCGGAGAAGTGGACCGTGGGGCCGCCCCACACCGAATCCTCCGCGTTGGGGTCGGTGGTCCACATGGCCTGACCGTTCGCGTGGCGTACGTAGGACTTGGGATGGGGCAGCGAGGCCACGGTGGTGAGGGCGCGGGTCGCCTTGACGAGGGAGTAGACGTGGCGGCTGTCGGCGACCAGCAGCGTGCCGGGCCGGCTGTAGTCCGGCTGGAGGTCGTGGCCGTTGCCGGCGATCTTGATGTCCGGCCCGTGCTTGACCAGCCGGGAGTCGCGCAGCGACCCGGTGACGCGGTAGCTGCGGACGACGGTGCCGCCGGTCACCCACAGCAGCTTGTTCTGGTCGTCCCACAGCACGGCGTGCGCCTTGGTGAACTCGAGGGTCTGCACCTCCTTCAGCGTCGCCGGGTCGCTGCTGGACGGCCCGAAGACGTGCAGCCGGTCCCGTGATCCCGCGACCACGACCGTGCCGGCGTCGGGCACCCGCTCGATGCAGTGCGGGTAGCTGGTGATGCGCGCCGACCACAGCAGGTCGGCCCGGGTCAGATGCGCCTTCGAAGTCACGTTGACGATCGCGGCCCGGCCCTCGCCGGGGCGGCCGAAGGTCATCAGCGCGATCATGCCGTAGCGCCGGGTGTCCCGGAAGCGGACCTCGAAGGGGTGGTCCCAGCCGGGGGCGTTGCCCGTGCTGAAGCTCCACCGGACATTGGCGTCGGTCCACTGGGCGTTCCGGTCGAAGAGGAGGATCCGGCCGGTGCGCTGTTCGGTGATCGCCACCTTGTAGGCCGCCGCGGCCGTACCGGAGGCGGCGTCCTGGGAGATGCTCATCCGTTGTTCTCCTGGGGTTCGTGAGGAGCGGGCGAGGGGTGGGGCGGGACGGGCGCAGGGGGACGGGCCGAAGCCCGTCCCCCTGCGCGGGACCGGAGGGCCGCCCCCCGTGGCGGTCCTCCGGTCCGCGTGCCGTCCGGTCAGAACGAGCCGGCGTTCAGGGCCTTCTGCAGGGCGCGGTTGGTCTCCGCGTCCCACTCGCCGCTCGCCGGCGTGGCCAGGTGGTGCTGGAGGGCGGTGACCGTCTTCGGCCCCACGACGCCGTCCGCAGTGACCTTCAGGTAGCGCTGGAGCGCGGTGATGGTCAGCGGGCCGAACGCCCCGTCGACCTCCAGGCCCGCCTTGGTACGGCTGTTGAGGGAGCGCTGGAGCGCCGCGCAGGTCGCCGGGCCGAAGACGCCGTCGACCTCCAGCGTCGCGGGAGCGGCGACAAGGGCCTTCGGCCGGATCGGCGCCTTCTTCCCGGCCAGCGCGGCCTTCATCATCGCCGCCGACTGCGGGCCGTACTCGCCGTCCACCTTCAGGTGGTGGTTGGCCTGGAAGGTCTTCACCGCCTTCTGTGTCGCCGGCCCGAACTCGCCGTCCACGGTGAGCCCGGCCTTCTGCACGGTGTTGAGGTTCTTCTGCAGGGTCTTGACGGCCTGCCCCTTCGAGCCCAGCCGCAGGATGCCGTCCCCGGACGGCAGCGGCGCGCTGCCCCCCTTGTAGGCGGGACGGCCGTAGCCCACTATGCAGGCGGAGCTGCGCCGCCTGCGGCGGAAGGCGTTGGAGGTGTTGCCCTCCAGCGTGGTGATGGTGCGGTTGGAGTGGACCGCCTCGACGATGCCGACGTGGTCGATGGCACCGATGGAGCGGGAACCGGACCAGTCGAAGAACACGATGTCGCCCGGGCGGATCCCGCCGATGCCGTAGTGCCAGCGGCCCTTCTTCTGGAAGGCGCGGGCGTGGGCGGTGGTGAGGGCGAACTTGCCGCCGACCGCCTGGAGGTTGTCGGAGTGGGCGGCGGCGTAGCTGACCGCCATGTCGCACCACGGGCCGGTGAATCCGTACCACTTGGTGATCAGGTTGCGATTGGAACCGGGCGGGTGCTCGGTGGTGCCCAGCAGCTTGCGGGCCGCGGCGAGCATGCCCTGAACGTTGCCCATGTCAGAACTCCACGTCTTCGGGAAGGGCCTGGATGTCTCCGGTCACCACGTCGTCGGGCTTCTGGCTGACGCCGGCCTGGTCGGGGTCGACGTCGAAGATCCCCGCACCGCCCACCGGATAGGGCGGTGCCTCCACGGGCTCGGTCATGAGCGCTCCTTCGTGTACGAGGTGTACGAGAGGTACGAGCTGTACGGACGGATGGCGGCGCCGTCGGTCCCGGACCCGTCCGGCCGGCGCTGTGCGGCCTGCCGTGGCGGTGCCGCCCAAGATGAGTTCAGCCGTCGCCGAGTTGGTTAGCAGCCCCCGTTCGTGCGGGTAATCAACGCGCGGCGCGCCGACGCGCCGCCTGGCCGCCGACCGGGCCGGCTCCTACCGTGAAAAGCGCGGCGCAAGGGGACGGCGCCGATGCGGTCGAGGGGGGGGCGGGGATGGGACGTCCGGAGAACCCGGTCGATCCGGAGGCGGGGCCGGTCCAGCGGTTCGCGGTGGGGTTACGGGCCCTGCGGGCAGGGGCCGGCGGGCCGACGTACCGGGCGATGGCGCAGCGCACCCCGTACTCGGCGGCGGCGCTGTCCCAGGCCGCGGCGGGCGAGCGGCTGCCGTCCGCGGAGGTGACACGGGCCTACGTCACGGCGTGCGGCGGGGACCCGGACGAGTGGGAGAAGCGCCGGCAGGCCGCCGCCGGTGAACTGGCCGCCCTGCCCCGCGAGGACCAGGACGCCCGGAACTCCCCGTACCGGGGGCTGGCCCGGTTCGAACCGGGCGACGCGGCGGTCTTCTTCGGCCGCGACCAGCTCGTGGCGGACCTGACCGAGCTGGTGCGCGGGCACCGGTGCGCGGTGGTGCTCGGACCGTCGGGCAGCGGCAAGTCCTCCTTGCTGCGCGCCGGGCTGATACCCCGGCTGCGCCGGACGGCCGACGCCGACGTACGCCTCGCCGCCATCCGCGTCCTCACCCCCGGCCCGCACCCGGCGCGCGCGCACGCGGACAAGCTGCGGCCCGCCGGGGAGGCCGGCGACACCCTGGTCCTGGTCGACCAGTTCGAAGAGGTCTTCACGCTCTGCCCGGACCCCCAAGAACGCGCCCGCTTCATCGAGGCGCTGCTGGCGGCCCGGGAGCCGGGCAGCCGGCTGCGCGTGGTGCTGGGCGTACGCGCCGACTTCTACGGCCGCTGCCTCGAACACCCGGAACTGGCCCGCGTGTTACGGGACGCCGCGGTGCCGGTGCCGGCCATGGACCGCGAGGAACTGCGCGAGGCGGTCGTCAGGCCGGCCATGGCGTGCGGCCTCACCGTCGAACGGGCGCTGACCGCGCAGCTGGTGGAGGAGGTGGCCGGCGAACCGGGCGGCCTGCCCCTGCTGTCCCACGCGTTGCTGGAGACCTGGCGGCGCCGCTCCGGCCGCACCCTGACCCTGCGCGCCTACGAGGCGGCCGGCGGCGTACGCGGCGCCATCGCCCAGACGGCGGAGGACCTGTACGCCGGGCTCTCCGCCGGCCAGGCACACCTCGTACGACGGGTGCTGCTGCGCCTGATCGCGCCCGGCGAGGGCACCGCCGACACCTGCCGGCCGGTGCGCCGCGCCGAACTGGGCACCACCGGCCCGCACGCGGCCGACGCCGTCGACACGGTCCTCGAACGACTGGCCCGCGCCCGGCTGATCACCCTGGACGGAGAGACCGTCCACCTCGCCCACGAGGCACTGATCACCGCCTGGCCGCGGCTGTGGGGCTGGATCGAGGACGACCGGCACCGGCTGCGGGTGCTGCGCCGGCTCACCGAGGCCGCCGAGGCCTGGCGCGAACTGGGCCGCGACCCCGGGGCGCTGTACCGGGGCACCCGGCTGGCGGAGGCCACCGAAGCGTTCGACCCGGCCGACCGGGACCGCGAACTGAGCGCGGTGGAACGCGACTTCCTCGCCGCCAGCACGGCCACGCACTCCCGCGAACGCAGACGGCTGCGCGGGCTGACCGGGTCGGTGTCCGTGCTGCTGGTGCTCGCCCTGGTGGCCGGCGCCGTGGCCTGGCAGCAGCACCGCACGAGCCAACGCCAGCACCTGGCCGCCACCGCCCGCCGCGCGGCCACCGCCGCCGCCGGTCTGCGCACCACCGACCCGGGGGCCGCGCTGCGGCTCGGGGTCGCGGCCTGGCGGCTCGATCCGACCCCGGAGACCTGGTCCGCCCTCATCGGCGCACTCGCCCAGCGCGACCTGCCCACGCTCACCGTGCCGGAGCCCCCGGGCACCCAGCGGCTCAGCCCGGACGGGCGGACCCTCTTCGGCGTGAGCGGCAACAGGTTCGTCCGCCGGGACCTGGAGACGCACCGGGTGATCGACAGCAGACGGCTGCCCGGTGACGTGGACGATCTCATCATGGGCGACATGAGCGCTGACGGACGCTATGTGTCTTTCCTGACGGGTATGGACGGCCTGGGCGTCCGGTTGTGGGACACCCGGACCGGCCGGTACCACGGCCCGCCCCTGCAACCGCCCGGCGACAGCTCCACCGCGTCCACGGAGGTGCGGTTGGAGGCTGTCCTCGCCGACGGCGAAGGGGAGGGAGACGAGGTCGCCACCGCCGCGGGCGGCATGAACACGGAGTCCCGCTTCAGCTCCAGCGGGCACGCCTACCTCTTCCTCACCGGCAGTCGCCTGGAGGTCTGGGACCCGGACAGCGGGCACCGCCTGTTCACCCACACCGCCGAGGCCCTTCAGACGGCCGGCGGCGACATCAGCCCGGACAACCGCCTGGTCGCCGCGTGCGTCCAGGGCAGCGTCAACGTCTGGGACATCCCGGCCCGGCGCCGTGTCGACACGGCCTGGCACAAGCGGTTCGCCTGCGGACCGGGGGCCCTGCTGCGGTTCTCGCCCGACAGCCGCACCCTGACGGCGACGGACACGACCGGGATACGGCGGGTCACGGTCCGGACCGGAACCCGACTGCCCCGGCTCGCCCAAGTGGCGCCCATGAACTACGTGTTCAGCGCGGACGGCACGCTGCTGGCCGGGGTGGGCGGCAACGACATCCTGCTGTGGCGGCTGGACCACCCGGAGGCGCCCGTGGTCCGCCACCCGCTGACCGACGTCCAGCCGTTCGACGTCGGCATCGACACCGCCGCCCGCGTCCTTCGCTACACCGCCCCCGGCCCGGACGGGGCGACCGTCGTCCACGGCCTCGACATCTCCAGCGCGGTGACACCGCGCTGGAGCCCGCGTGCCGCCACCGCGGCGGCCCTCAGCGCCGACGGCTCGGTGCTGGCCGTGCTGGACAGCGAGGACAAGGGACCCGTCCGGGCGCGGATCCACGACGGGCGGACCGGGCGGCTCAGGTACACGATCACGGTCGCCGGGCCGCCCGCGGAGTCCGGTGCCGCGAGCGGCGGCGTCGAGGCGGCGATGTTCCTCAGCGCTGACGGCCGGCGTCTCGCTTTCGGTTCGAGCACCGCCGACGAGGCGGCGCCGACGCGCATCACCGTGTGGGACACCGTCCGCAACCGGAAACTCACCGAGGTCAGGCCCTACGACGACGACACGTTCGTGGCCGGATGGGCGCTCAGCCCCGACGGCCGGGAACTGCTGACCACCAGCATGGACGACACGGCGGTGACCGTGTGGGACACCGGCACCGGGCGGAAGGCCGGCGCCCTCCGCTTCCGGGACCCGCGCCAGGGGGCCGGCGGTGCCGGTGGCGACGGAGGCCTCGACGAGGGGGACGTCGTCACCGCCGTGTCCGCCGACGGCAGGGCCCTGCTGACGGACGGCGGGACCCTGCTGTCGGCCGACGGCGACGGCCGGCCGCGCAAGACGGTGGACTGCGCGTGCCTGAACGCCCTGAGCCCGGACGGCAAGCGCGTCGCCTTCGCGGACACCGACGGCGGCATCACGGTGTGGGACGTCGAGCGGGCCACCTCGCTGGGCACGCTGCCCGGCGGCTACTTCAGGGGCGCCACCGGCGATCAGGAGGAGGTGACCGCGCTGGCGTTCTCCCCGGACGGCAGCGTGCTGGCCGCGGCCGGAGCACAGGGCACCGTACGGCTGTGGGACCTCGACTCCCGTCGGCAACTGGGCACCGACCTGCCCACGGCCGGCGACGGCGTCCTCGCCCTCGCCTTCACCGGCGACGGCGGCAGCCTGTACGCGGCGGGCCGGCACGTGACGGTCCAGCATGTCGCCCTGGACCCGGAACAGGTGGCCGACACGGTGTGCCGCCGCGCCGGGGGCGGGCTGTCCCGCGCCCAATGGCGGGTGTACGTGGCGGACGTTCCCTACCGGAGGGTGTGTCACTGACCTTCCGGGGGAGGGGCGCCGCGAGTGGCGCCCGCCGACGCGGCCACCACGCACACCACCGCGATCCACTGCGTCCAGTGCAGCGACTCCCGCAGGACGATCAGGCCGATGAGGGCCGCCATCGCCGGTTCCAGACTCATCAGGATCCCGAAGACGTGCGGGGGGACCTTGCGGAGCGCTTCCAGATCGAGCGAGTACGGGATCACCGACGACAGCAGTGCCACACCGACCCCCGCGACCAGGACCCAGGGCTGCACCAGCGCCGTACCGCTGTCGGCCACGCCGAACGGCACCGCCACCAGGGCCGCGACGGCCATGCCCAGGGCCAGGCCGTCGCCCTCCGTGGTGTGGCGGCCCAGTGCCGCGCCGACCAGGATGTACAGGCCCCAGCACGTGCCCGCGGCCAGGGCGAACAGCAGACCGACCGGGTCGAGGTCGCCGCCCCCCTCCATCAGCAGGACCACTCCGCCCGCCGCGAGCACGGCCCACAGGGCGTCCGGCCAGCGCCGGGACCCGGCCAGAGCCACCGCCAGCGGCCCGAGGAACTCGGTGGTGACCGCGATCCCCAGGGGGATCCGGGACAGCGACAGGTAGAAGCACAGGTTCATCAGGCCGAGCGTCACGCCGTAGCCGGCTATCACCGCCCATGTGCGGCGGGACACGCGCGGCGACGGCCGCCACAGCAGCAACAGCACGACAGCCGCGAAGAACAGGCGCAACGCGACCGTCCCGAAGCTGCCCACCGCGTCGAACAGGTGCTTGGCCAGGGCCGAACCCACCTGAACGCTGACGATGCCGAGCAGTACCAGTGCCGTGGGCGGGATCGCGCCGAAACCACGTCCGGCAAGCGCGGTCAGGGAGGATCCGGAGGACGGGCCGCGTTCCGCCCTGTCGACGTTCATGGTGGCCACGCGGGGATTATCGACGACCGGGCAGCGCGGGGCACGTGATTTTTCCGGGGCCCATGAGGACGCGGGTCACGGGCAACGGTCCGTTTCCCGACGGTCCGTTGCCGAAGGACCGGCAGGCGCCCCGTGCCTGTGGTCTCCGCCCGGGCCGTACGAGAGGAACTTCTCGGACTTCTCGGTCAGTACGGCGGCGAAGAACGCGGGGGCCTCGTCGCCGAGCATCCGGTACAGCGTCACCAAGCTGGTGATCGCGGTGTCGGCGACCTCCTCCTGGACCTGCCGCCAGGTGTGACTCCGGCCTTTCCTGGGGTTGGTGCCCCAGGCGCCGATCACCGCCTGCGCGGTCTCGCCGGCCTCCTCCGAGATCTTGAGCGCCTGCAGCATCCACTGCTGTTCCGGGGTGATCCCGCGCGCGGTGTCCAGGGTGGTGAAGATCGACGCGAGGCGGCCGATGACGTCCCAGGGGTGCGCGGACAAGGGGGCGGGTCGGTCGGGGGTGCTCATCGCGGTCGCTCTCCTCGGTGTTCCGCCGGCTCGGTGCGTCGGTCCGCGTCCATGATTGCGGGCGTGGTCACGTCGCGGGGCGGATCGCCTCAACTGTTCCCGGCACGGGGAGGATCGCGCCGGGCCGCGCGCCGCGGGCTCCGGTGCTTCCGGGACTTCGGCATCCGGCTCCGCGCCGTGACGGCAGCGGGCTCGTCGCGGTCAGCGGACGCGGCGAAGGGCCTCGGGAGTGAGGTCGGCGAGGGTGGGGTAACCGTCGACGGCCATGAGGAGGTCGGCCTCGGCGAGCAGGGCGCGCAGGACGTGGACGATGCCGTCGGTGCCGCCGAGAGCGGCGCCGTAGGCGTAGGGCCGGCCGATGCCCACGGCCGTGGCGCCCAGGGCGATGGCCTTGACGACATCGGCCCCGGTGCGCACGCCCGAGTCGAACAGCACCGGCACGCCGTCGGCGGCCTCGGCCACGGCGGGCAGCGCGTCGAGCGCCGGCAGACCGCCGTCGGCCTGCCGGCCGCCGTGGTTGGAGCAGTAGACGCCGTCCACGCCACCGTCCTTGGCGCGGCGCACGTCGTCAGGGTGGCAGATGCCCTTCAGGATCAGCGGCAGATCGGTCAGCGACCGCAGCCAGGGCAAGTCGTTCCAGGTGAGCGGGTTGCCGAAGATCTGCGCCCAGTGCGCGACCGCGGCCTGCGGGTCGTCCTCGGGCAGCTTGGCGAGCCGGGAGCGGAAGACCGGGTCGGAGAAGTAGTTGGCCAGGCAGTGACCGCGCAGCTGGGGGAAGTTGGCGGTCGTCAGGTCACGCGGTCGCCAGCCGGGGATCCAGGTGTCGAGGGTGACCACGATGCCCTTGAACCCGGCGGCCTCCGCCCGCTGCACCAGGCTCTCGGCCACCTCCCGGTCGGTGGGGGTGTAGAGCTGGAAGAAGCCGGGCGTGTCGCCGAACTCGGGGGCCACCTCCTCCATCGGGTCGACCGTGAGGGTGGAGGCGACCATGGGCACACCGGTGCGGGCGGCGGCCCGCGCGGCGGCGAGATCGCCGTGACCGTCCTGCGCGCACAGCCCGAGCACACCGACCGGAGCCAGGAACAGCGGCGTGGCCAGGCGCACGCCGAACAGGTCGACCGACAGGTCGCGCCGGGTGGGGCTGACCATCATCCGCGGGACCAGTCCCCATCCCTGGAACGCCCGGACGTTCGCCCGCTGGGTGTGCTCGTCACCGGCACCGCCGGCCACGTACGAGCGCACCGACGGCGGCATGGCGGCCTGCGCCCGGGGCTCCAGGTCCGCGTAGGTCATCGGCAGGCCGGGCAGCACCCCGCGCAGGCCGTCGAGGTGGATCTCGTACTGGTAATCGGCGTAGGTCATGATCCGGCTCCCCGGTGCGTCGCTGTGTCCGGTACGGCCCGTCGGCGTGGGCCTCGAACCCTACAGTGGGAGCGGCAGCCCCCACAGACCCGCCGAACGCAGGATTCTCGCCACGCAGATGCCCCGGACGCGGGAATCGGCGAAGCCGCTCAGCGAGGACGGCCTGGCGTTGGTCCACGCCCTCCGACTGCGGCCCAGGGCATCCTGGACCGAGCTCGGCCGGGTGCCCGGCATGGACCCGGTCACCGTCGCCCGCCGCTTCCGTCGCCTCGCCGCGCACGGTACGGCCTGGGCGGGGCTCTCGCCCGGGCCGCGCCTGCTCGACCGGCTGCGCCTGGCCTTCGCGGAGATCGACTGCGCTCCGGGAACCACCGCCCGGACGGCCGGCACGCTCGCCGCACATCCGCGCATGGTCACCATCGAACGCGCCGCCGCGGACCACGACATCCTCGCGACCGTCGCCACCGCCGACCTGCCCGCCCTGTCGCGCCACACCCTCGACGTGCTCCCGCGGGTCCCCGGCGTCACCGCCGCGCGCGCCAGGATCGTCACCCACATGTTCACCGGGGGCGGCCGCCGGCGCATCGCCGCCCTCGACCCGGGCCAGAGCTCCCGGCTGACGGCGCCGCCCACGGCCGGGCCGCCGCGCCGCGGACACCGTGAGATCACCGCGTTCGACCGGCCGCGCTGAGCCGCCTGGCGCACGACGGCCGCGCCTCCTGCCAGAGCCTGGCCACCGGCCTGGGCGTCAGCCTGTCCACCGTCAGACGGCGGGTCGAGCAGCTCGGCCGCCTCGATGTGCTGCGCCTCCGCTGCGACTTCGCCCGCCCCCTCGGCGGCCGGCCCGTCGCCGTCCCCTTCTGGGCGAGGGTCCCGCCGGCCGACCTTCCCGAGGTCGGCCACGCGCTCGTCCGCCGGCCCGGGACCCGCAACTGCGCCGCGGTCAGCGGGCCTTGCGACCTCATCCTCCGGGCCGGCCTCCACTCGCTGGACGACGTGCCGCGCCTGGAGACCCGAGTGGCCGTCGCCCACCCCGGCCTGCACATCGCCGACCGCGTCATCACCCTGCGCCACGACAAACTCCTCGGCCGCCTCCTGGACCCCTGCGGCCGCTCCACCGCGGTCGTCCCTCCCGACATCTGGGCGGAACCAGGGACCTGAGACCCGCTGCCGGCCTTCCATTGCGGCTCGCTCGGACCCAGGGATAGGTTCCTTGCTCGCCAAGTCGTTTTCGGAGGGGGACACATGAGCGCACATCACGACGAAGGCCACACGGTGGCGGGATGGACCGGCTGCGCCGTGGCGACCGTGGGCACCACGGTGATGGGCGTCGGTATCTGCGGCTGGCGCCCGGCGATCTGGCTGGGGCTGGCCCTCACGGTGGCGGCAGTGGTCGTCACCTGGGTCCTCCACCTCGCCGGCTGGGGCAAGCCGCCCGGGGTGCGGCCGGCCGATCAGCACCCCCTGGGGGTGCGGGACCGGTCCGCGCGGCAGGGGCACGCGGGCTGTGTCTCCTGCCGGCTCGCCGGACGACGCGGGGCCTGGGCCCCCGCGGAGGCGGTGCCCGTGCCCGCCGCCGAGATGGCGGGCGCCGGTGCGGACGTGTCGTCCTGAGCGTCCGGTGAACACATGCGCCAGGCCCGGTCCGCCGCCGTACGCGGCGGCCGGCTCGGGGCCTGGTGTCCCGCGCGTGTCCTGAGCGCGCGCACCTCGCTACCCGCCCGTCACGGCATCCAGTGCGGGCGCGATGACCGCGAAGCACCCGTCGGTCAGGGCGGCCGGGTCCTCCGTGCCGTCGCTCTCGCTCCACCGTTGCAGCACCGTGTGGAAGGCGGTCAGCGCCATCCCGGCGGCCAGGCCCGGGTACAGCTCCGTCGCCGGATCGAGGCCGAGGCGCCCGGCCAGCTCGGCCGCCAACTCCTCGCGCCACTGGGCCTGGCGTTCGAGGAAGCGGGCGAGCAGGGCGGGCGTGCCGAGGATCAACTGGACGACGCGCAGGGTCCGTTCGGTCTGCCCCGCGCAGGCGTCGATGGAGCGCCACACCGTGTGCCGCAGGGCGGTGGACGGCGGTTCCGGCACCGGACGGCTCGCCAGTTCCTCCCGCATGGCCTCGCCCAGCCCGGTCAGGAACTGGACGACCACGTCCTCCTTCGAGGCGAAGTACCGGAAGAACGTCCGCTTGGACACCCCCGCGGCGGCGGCGATCTCGTCCACCGTGACCGCGTCGAATCCGCCGCTCGCCAGCAGGCCCAGCGCCGCCTGGGTCAACTCGTCCGCGACGAGCTGTCGCTTGCGCTGGGCCAGGGTTCCTGAAGGACGGGAGGTCATCCCCCCATCGTATCCACCGTGCCGCACCTGCCTCTCAATGTCACACTTGACACTCGATGACACGTCGGGCACGGTGAGCCGTATGACACGTCAGAAGCACTGGACCGCCGACCGGATTCCGGACCAGGAGGGACGGGTGTTCGTCGTCACCGGCGCGAACAGCGGCCTGGGCCTGGCGACCGCACGGGCCCTCGCCCGCAAGGGCGCCCAGGTGATCCTCGCCGTCCGTGACGAGGTCAAGGGGCAGCGGGTGATCGCCCAGGCGGCCGCCGACGGACAGGGGGCCCGGCTGGAGGTGCGACGGCTGGACCTGGCCGACCCGGACTCGGTCCGCGCGTTCGCCGACCGGCTGCGCTCCGACGGTGTGCGCCCCGACGTGCTCGTCAACAACGCCGGCGTGATGGCGCCGCCCAGAACGCTCACCGCGCAGGGCCACGAGGTCCAGTTCGCCGCCAACCACCTCGGCCACTTCGCCCTGACCGGCCTGCTGCTCGACCGGCTCGCCGAGGGGGACGACCCCCGCGTGGTCACGGTGACCTCCGCCAACCACCGCAAGGCCGAGATCTTCTTCGACGACCCGACCGGTGAGCGCCGGTACTCGCCCATGGGGTACTACAACCAGTCCAAGCTCGCCAACGCCGTGTTCGGCTGGGAGCTGCACCGGCGGCTGAGCGCGGCCGGCAGCCCAGTCCGCAGTGTGCTGGCCCACCCCGGCTACACGGCGACCAACCTGCAGACGGCCGCTCCCGTCGGCATGGTGAAGTTCCTCTTCGGCCGCCTGCTGCTGCCGCTCGCCCAGGCCCCGGACCAGGGCGCCCTGCCCCAGCTGTACGCGGCCACCGCCGCGGACGTGCGCGGCGGCGAGCTGTTCGGACCGGACGGCATGGCCGAACTGCGGGGCTGGCCCCGGCCGGTGGAGCTGGCCCCCCGGGCCACCGACCCGGCCACCGGGAGCCGGCTGTGGGAGCTGTCGGAGGAACTGACCGGCGTGCGCTACGCGCTCCCGGCCGCGGTCTGACCCAGGGCCACCGGACGCCGGCGCCCCGGGAACGGTCCCGGGGCGCGGAGGACCCCTCGGGGTCAGCGCGTCCTGACCGTGCCGCCGCCGATGACGTCGCCGCCGGTTCGGCGAACCGGCCGGTGGTGACGCCGGAGGCATCCGGGAGCGCACCTGCTGCCCGTCGCCCTCCACGGTGACGAAGTGGTGACCACCGGGGTGCGGCCGGCGGCCCCGTGCCCACGTCGCCGCGGAGGGCGCACCGGCCTTCTGGCGCGGCACCGACTCGCGGGCCGCGGGTGAGCACGGCCCGGGCGTCGGCACCGTGCACCGCGGGATTCCCCTGCCCCAGAGGCGCCGTCCGGTCAGGGGACGAGCGACGTCCAGGTGCCATGGGGCGCGACCCGGAGCAGAGAGGAGAGGCCGGCCTCGTGGAAGGCCCGTTCGATCTCCGGCAGGCCTTCGGAGAAGTGGGCCCAGCCGTCGTGGTGCACCGGTACGACGACGTCCGCGCCCAGGACGGCCGCCGCGGCGGCGGCCCGGTGGCCGTCCAGGGACAGCGGCCGCCCCTCGAACCTCGCCGGTACGCGGGCCGCTCCCGCGTGCAGCACGGCGGCGTCGATGTCCGGCACCCGGCGGGAGATCTCCACGACCGTGCGGATCGAGGCGTTGTCCCCGCTGACGTACACGGTGGGCAGTCCCTGCCCGGACAGCACGAACCCGGTGACCTCGCAGTTGACGTTGCCGTCGGCGTCCCGCTCGGCGTCCTCGGGGCCGTGGACGGCGGGGACCGCCAGCACCGTCAGCTCGCCGGCGCCGTCCGGACGCGGAAGGGAGTGGCCGGTCCACGGGGAGAGGCCGACGGCCGGTGCGCCGAGCCGCCGCGCGGTCAGCGGCCCGGTGAGCACCAGCGGGGCCGACATCGCGAAGGCGCGGCCCCGCTCGTCCAGGTTGTCCGGGTGGGTGTCATGACTGACCAGGACGAGGTCGGCCGGCCCCACCGCGTCCTCGCCGGCGGCCGGACCGGCCGTCTTGGAGAGGTACCCCTGGGGACCCGCCGCGTCGAAGGTCGGGTCGCTGACGATCCGCAGCCCGCCCATGTCGATGACGGCCGTCGGGCCGCCCAGGACGGTGATCGCGCGGTCCTGCCGGACCGGCCCTGTGCTCTTGATGGTTGTGTTCACGCCACGAGGCTAACGACCCCCCGGAACACGTGACATGTCTGTGCCGCGATCCTGCCCGGCAGTACGGCGGCCGGGCCGCTCACTGGAGGTACAGCTCGGCGGGCACGGTCTCGCCCTCCGGGTAGCCGTAGGCCGCGTGGACCGTCGTGAACAGCGCGTCGTGCACGGCCCGGGCGGCACCGATCAGTTCGTTGAACAGGGCCTTCATCTGGTTCTCGGTGTTCGTGTACCAACTGTCGAACTCCGTGCGGTCCCGGGAGTTGCCCAGATCGGTGTTCCGCTTCACGTCCCGGGCCACCTGGTCGGTGATGGTCGCGACGAGGTTCTCCCGGAGGGCCACGAGAGCCGCTCCGTTGTTCCACTCCGGCGTACCGCAGGCGCGCAGCGCATCCCGCACCTGCCCGACGAAGGCGCCGTAGCGGACCGAATTGGGGTCGTTGCCCTGCGCGTCCGTCGGCTCACCGCGCGAAGCGGACCGGAAGCGCTCGTTGTCCCGCAGTTCCGCCGCCCGCGCCGCCGCGGTGTTCAGGCTCTCCTTGTGCACCTGGTAGTTCCACGTCGTGGTCGCCCGGCGCACGTTCTGCTCGGGCGAGAGCTGCTGACCGTCCAGCAGGTCGATGCGGGCCGTGACCCGGTCGGCCAGCGTCGTACCGGCTTCCTTGGCCAGCGCGTCGAGGGCGTTGAAGATGTGCTCGCCCTGCGCGTGGCCGCCCCCGGCCGCCCTGGCCCGCTGCACGGCCGCACCCGGGCCCCGGTGCGGGCCGGCGACCGCGCGCTGTACGGACTCGCTCCGCTCCGGGGCCGGTGCGGCGAGGACGCGGGTGGCGTTGGCCTCGGCCTCGCGCTCGAAACGGTCCGAGGGGTCGGAGACGCGCAGCCCGGCGCCGTTGTCCGTGGCGGAGACCGGGCCCTGGCGCTGCTGGATGACATGGGTGAGTTCATGGGCGAGGGTGTGCCGGTCCGCGCCGCCGTCACCGAGGACGACGTGGTTGCCGCTGGTGTAGGCGCGTGCGCCCACCTCGGCGGCGGAAGCGCGGGCGGCGCCGCCCGTGTGGACGCGGACGTCGGAGAAGTCCGCGCCGAGCCGTGCCTCCATGTCGGCGCGGACCGAGTCGTCCAGCGGCCGGCCGGCCGAGCGCAGCACGTCGTGCACGGTGGACCGCTGCACCGCCGGGCCGTGGCCGTGGCCGGCGCCCCGCTGCTCCTCGATCATCCGCGCCACCGCCGTGTTGCCGACGGCGCGTTGCAGGGACCCGGCCGTCTGCGGGGACACGGCCCCGGGGGCGGGCCGCGTCACCGCGGACTGTCGCACCGGGTCCGGCCGGCGCAGCCGGCCCGCGTCTTTCTCCGGCAGTTCCTTGGCGTGCATGTCGGGACGGCCCCTCTCAAGATCGTGATCGGTCTCCACCCCTACCCGGCCGGAAGCCTCCGGGGAAGGTACGGACGGGCAGGACCGGGGCACGAAGGACCGCCCTCGAGTGCGGGTGCCGGGGGCCGGCGGGGCGTCACCGTACGATGCGCCACCGGTTGTCGGCCGTGCCGTCGTCCGGGGCCTGGACGGCGAAGGCGCCCATCGCGGTGGAGCCGTTCGCGATGGCGAGCAGTTTCCCGCTGTGCACATTGCGGATCTTGACGGTGCCGTCGCCCTGGTCGGCCAGGGTCCACCGGTGGTCGGCGGTGCCGTTGTCCGACCACTGCAGCACGGTGGCGCCGTCGGCCGTCGACATGTCCAGCACGCCGAGCACCTTGCCGCTGTGCACATTGCGGAAGCGGACCGCGTCACCGTCGGGAATCATCTCCCAGTCGTGGTCGGCGGTGCCCGAGTCGCTCCATTGCAGGGCCCGGCCGCCGTCGGCGGTGGACATGTCCTGGATGCCCAGCACCAGGCCGCTGGCCGCGTTGGCGAGACGGACGGAGGCCACACCGCCGGTGTTCCAGTAGACGGTGTAGTTGTGGCCGTGCGCGTCGTGGAACGGACCGAGGGCGACGGCGGCGCCGTTCGCCGTGGCGGTGAAGGCGAGCGCGGTGGAACTGGTCCGCCTGATCGAGGAGACGTCCAGGGCGGGCGGCGAACTCAGCGTGGTGTTCCCGTAGTTGCCGGAGAGGACCACCGGCCCGTAGGTGACCGCGGCGACGCCGGGGTTGTCGTTGGCCGGCCGTACGACGGTGCGCATGGGGAGGCGGACGGTGACGGTGTCGCCTGAGGCCCAGGTTCGGGTCAGGGCCGCGTAGCTGCCGGGGCGGGTGGCGATGTCCTGCACGACGCCGTTGACGCTGACGGTGGCACCGTCGGTCCAGCCGGGGATGCGGACGCGCATCGTCCAGGTCCCGCCTGCGTCGCCGGTGACGCGCAGGGTCGTGGTGTCGCTCGCCGGGTACGACGTCGTCTGGGTGACGGTGATGCCGCGCTGGGTCCAGGTGAGCACCGAGGGCACGAACAGGTTCACGGTCAGGGTGGTGCCGGCGTGGAAGTACACGGAGTCCATCAGCCGGGTGTGCATCTCCAGGCCGGTGCCCTGGCAGCACCAGAAGGTGGTGTAGTCGGTGCTCCAGGTGCCGCCGCCCCAGGCCGGGCCGACGCCCCTGCGGCCGCCGGGGTTGAGCGGGGTGAAGTAGGTGACGTGGCCGTGCGGGTCGGCCGGGTTCTGCTGGCCGGTCATCTGGTTCAGCCACGCCTGCTCGTAGTAGTCGAACAGCTCGGCCCGGTCCGGCGTCAGCGCGAACAACTCCCGGGTCAGAGTCAGCATGTTGACGGTGTTGCAGCTCTCGCAGGTGTCCTGCCGCAGGTAGGCGGCGATGGCGTCCGGGGCGCGGAAGTGCTCCGCCTGGCTGTTGCCGCCGATGGCGTACGTGTGGGCGTGGACGCAGAAGTTCCAGGCGTTGGTGGCGATGTCCCGGTAACGGGCGGTGCCCGTGGCCTTGTACTCCCGGACGGCCCCGATCCACTTGGGCACCTGGGTGTTGGCGTGCAGCCCGGCCAGCCGGTCCTGGCCCGCCGCGAGCGGGTCGAACACCGCGGCGTGGTCGAACCGCTGGGCGACGGCCAGCCACCGCGCGTCGCCGGTCTGCTGGTACAGGTCGGTCAGGACGGCGTTCATACCGCCGAACTCCGTGCCCAGCATGGCCTGCAGCTGCGCGGTGCTCAGCCAGCCGGTGCGCCGGTCGACCCAGCCGGCCAGGGCCAGCAGCACGTCGCGGGCCTGTGTGCTGCCTATGTGCCGCCACACGTCCAGCAGACCGGTCAGCGTCTTGTGGACGGTGTAGTACGGCACGTTCCCGTTGGACAGCGTGCGCGCCTCCAGGGCGGTGAAGTCGGACTCGGGGTACCCGGAGAGGTACCCTTGGCCGAACCCGGCGGCGGCGTTGTTGGCCTGGCACTTGGCCAGTTCCGCGACCATGTACAGGGCCTTGTCCCGGCAGACGGTGTCTCCGGTCACCGCGTACGACTGCGCCCAGGCGGTGAGGAAGTGCCCCTGGACATGGCTGCGGAAGGGGAAGTCGGGTGCCTCCCAGCCACCGGTGGCGGCCGCGCCGTTGGTGGACAGGCGGTGGTTGGCACGGAAGTTGTACAGCAGCCGGTCGACGTCGACGAACCGCAGGTAGGTCTGTGTCCGGTTCTGGTTGTCCAGCCATCTGCTCGCGGTGAGTCTGACCTGGCCGAGCTCGAAGGGGAAGGCCTGGGCTCCGATGTCCGCCCGGGCCGGGGGCACGGCCGCGTGGGCGGCGGAGCCGCCGAGGACGGGGCCCGCGGCGGACACCGCGGCGGTGGCCCCGGCGAGTTGGAGGAGACGTCGTCTGCTGACGGAGGAGGACATGGAGCCACCCTTTCGGTGAGGGCCCGTGCCGGTGGGGACGTGCGGTGAGCGGGCCTGCCGAGCCGTTTTGATGTCCGATATACCGAACGACGTTCGTGAAATCGACGAGAAGATAACGGCGCGGACAACGGGACGTCAACGTCCCCGGCGCCCGCAATCAGCCGCCCACGGGGATTCTTTCCACGGGGGCGTACGCCGAGCCGCCCGGGTCCACCCCGGTGCGCCCCGTCTTCCCGCGCACCGGGAAGCGTGTTGCCCACCGGACGGGGACCCGCCGTGCCACTGTGGCGTCGCCGGAAGGCGCCGGTGGTGTGCCGGGCGGTCATGCCGCTTCGTGTGGGAGGAGCGTGGGACGTGGAGCTGCGGAAGACCGCGGGGGCGCGGATCACGGGGACGTGCGACGACGCCTATCGAGAAGCCTTCGACACCTTCCTCTCCGGGACCGACGAAAAGCCCCTCACCCACGCCTATCTGCGCCAGGTGGTGGACCGGCTGCCCGCTCGGCGGGTACTCCTCGACATCGGCGCCGCCCAGGGCACGACGACGCGCTACCTCGCCCCGTACTTCTAGCGCACCGTGTGCGTCGAGCCGAGCGAGCCGATGCGGCGCGCGCTGACGCTGGCCTGCCCCCAGGCGGAAGTGGTGGCCGAACCGATCGGCGAGGCCCGGTTGGACGTGCGGGCCGATCTGGCCCTGCTGTCCCACGTGCTGTACTACGTCCCGCGCGACGAGTGGGCGGCGACGACGGCACGCATCCTGGAGTGGGTGGCGCCGGGCGGCGTCCTCCTCGTGCTGCTGCAGAACCCCGACAACGCCTGCATGCGCATGGTGCGTCACTTCACCGGCCGCCATTTCGACGTACGCGACCTCGTCACCGAACTCCCCGCCCTCCCGCCCGGCCTGGTCGGCCGCACCGGACTGGACACCGTACCCGCCCGTTACCGCGGCCGGAACCTGGAGGAGACCCTCACGGTCGCCGACTTCTTCCTCGGCGTCCCCGACGCCCCCTCCCCGACCCGCGAGGCGGTCGAGGCCTACGTACGCCGGCACTTCGACAACGAGGACGGCACCTACACCCTCCGCCACGACCAGGACGTACTGCGCATCGAGCGCCCGGCACCCTGAGGGCACGACGGCTTCCGGCAACCGGCTTTGAGTGTGCGCGGTGGGGGACGGTGGCGGGGACGCCCGGTGGACCACGGCTCGGGAACCTGTGCCCTGCCGAGCGACGGACCGTGACTGCTCGCCGGGGCGGTGGCCGGGCCCGCGTGGCGCGCCGCCCGGTGCCCGCGGACCAGGTGAGTCCGTAGACACCGGGTGCCTGCCGCCCGCGCATGCCGCGCGGGCCGGGACGGAAGCGCCCTGAGCGCAGGCCGGGGACGAACGCCCCATGTCCGTCACACTCGCCCGGTGCGGACAGCTCACCTGATGAAGGAGAGTGTGCCGCACCGGGTGCGTGCCGGGTCAGGTCCATGCCTGGCGTTCCTGGCCCCGAGGGTCGTCGATCTGGGTCCAGTCGGTGTCGACGCGCATGGTGGCCCGGCGCGCGGTGTCGTACGGGGCCCAGCCGGGATCGCCGGTCCTGGCGAACCGGATCCATGTCTCGTGCACACGGCGGGCGAGACCGGCGGGCGGGCTGTCGGGGCCGAGCAGGGCATGGGCACCGTGCAGCCGGGGCAGGTGCGTGAGATCGAAGACGAAGGGCAGCTCCACCGCGTGGGCAGCACCTAGTTGTCCGTCCAGGGCGTGGGAGCGCCACGCGAACTCGTAGGCGTAGGCGGCGCCACCGGACCGGTCGGCGTGTGCGTCGGCCAGGGCCCGGCTGCCCGCGCCGAACAGGGCGTCGCCCATGATGGCCGACCGCAGCTCGCCGAAGGTCGCCCTCGGGCGGGTCCTGCGGTACGTGTCCACGAGCCGGGCCGGATCGGGATGCACACGTGCCGCGACGGCGTCGACGTCCGCACGGGTCGAGGTGGCGTAGGCGCCCGACGGCACCAGATAGAGGTTTCCCTCCTCCGTGTTGGTCCCGACGAGCAGGTCGACGCCGGCGCCGAGGCCCGCGGCGACGGATTCCGCGGGCTGGGTGTCCAGGACCAGGCTGAAAGGGCTGAGCCCGACCAGCGGGTCGTGGTGGGCAGCCGTCCGCAGGTCCGTGCCGGCGAGCGCGGAGGCCGCCTCCACCAGGCGGGCGTCCGGGACCTCCGCGAAGGCGTCGACGTGCGGTTCGATGCCCAGGACCCGGGCCGCCGCCCCCGTGACGCGGGCGGCCTGCTCGGTCGTGAACGCGCCCAGACCGTTGCCGCTCTGGACGATCGCCCGGTGGAACAGTCCCGTGGCTTCCGGAGTGGCCAGGACGCCCCCGACGACGGTCGCTCCCGCCGACTGGCCGAACAGGGTGACCTTGTGCGGGGCACCACCGAAGGCGGCGATGTTGTCCCGCACCCAGCGCAGCGCGGCCACGACGTCGAGCAGCCCGCGGTTGGCGGGCGCTCCGGGAAGGTCGAGGAACCCTACCGAACCGAGCCGGTAGTTGAGGGTGACGAGGACGACACCGTCGCGGGCGAAGGCGGAACCGTCGTACAGCGCGGACCGCGTCGACCCGGCGACGAACCCGCCGCCGTGGACGAACACCATGACGGGCAGGTCGCCCTCCGGGTCGGCGGGCGTCCAGACGCTGACCGTGAGGTAGTCCTGGCCTCCGCTCCAACCGGTCCCGAAGTAGGGGGACATGTCGAGACGGCCGAGCGTGCGTCCGGGTTGCGGAGCGTTGGGCCCCGGCGTCGTGGCGTCCCGTACGCCGTCCCACGGTTCGTGCGGGCGGGGAGCCGTGAACCGGTCGGCGCCGCGGGGCGGGGCGGCGTAGGGGATGTTCAGGAACGTGGCGACGCCGCCCCGGCGCAGGCCGCGGACGGGTCCCTGCGCCGTGGTGACGACGGGGTGGGTGCGATGGTTCACCGGAGTCCCTTTCCGCACGCTCAGCCCTGTTCGGTGCAGGGGGCGAAGGGAGCCCAGCCCTTGATCGCGAACTTGCCGCCGTCGCGCACCACTTGGGCGGCACCGTGGCCGCCCAGGTGCGCGGGCACGAGGAGGGCGTGGTTGTCCGCCGCCCAGCCCAGGATCTTGCGGCGGGTGGCGCGCGCCTGTGCGGGATCCTCGCAGAAGCAGCTGTTGGAGTCCGGTTCGAGGATCTGTACCGGGCTGTGCAGCAGGTCGCCGACGAAGACCGCGCGGTCCGTTCCGGAGGTGAGGGTCAGTACGGAGGACCCGGGGGTGTGCCCGGGGGCGGACTCCAGGCGCAGACCCGCGTCGATCTGGTGGCTGCCCTCCCACAGCAGTGTCTGGCCGGCCCGGTGCACCGGGGCGACACTGTCCTCGAACACGTTCTGGTTGCCGCGGCCCAGTAGGCTCGTGTGGCCGTTCTCCGGGTTCCAGAAGTCGAAGTCGTCCTTCGGCATCAGGTAGGTGGCGTTGGGAAAAGTGGGCACCCAGGTCCGCCCGTCGAGATACGTGTTCCAGCCGACGTGATCGATGTGCAGGTGTGTGTTGATCACGATGTCCACGTCCTCGGGGCGGACTCCGGCGCGGGCGAGGTTGTCGAGGAATCCGGTGTCCATCCGGCTCCACACAGGGACGTACGGGCGCTCTTTGTGATTGCCCACGCCGGTGTCGACGAGGATGGTCCTGCCCTCGCTGCGCAGGAGCCAGGTCTGGATCGCCGCGTTGATGATCCGGGTGCCGTCGTCCAGGAAGTCCGGGACCAGCATGGCGCGGTGTTCTTCCCATGTTCTCGTGGGGCTGTCCGGCAAGAACGTCTCGGGGGTCAGGCCCACGGGCCCGAAATACTCCAGGACGCGGGTGAGGGTGACGTCACCCAAGGTGATGGTGTTCATGGTGGCTTTCCCTGCGCTTTCTCAAGGGCGATGAGGCCGTCCGGCCCGGCACGGGCCCGTACGCGTCGGCGATTCCGACCGGACAGCAGCTCCCGGAAGGGCGCCGCGGACGGAGCGGCGGTGTCCAGGAGCCCGGTCATGCGGACGTCCTTACGAGTGGTGCGCCGCACGGGGTGCCGTCGTCGCGACGGGCGAACGGTGCGGGACCCATGTCAGCGGCATCACGGCGACCGAGCCAGACCGGACCATGCCTATCCCCGGCCGGGTCAGGTTCCCGGCCGGCGAGGCCCGCATACTGGGTCACATGAGGGGACAGCGAGAACTCGGGAACTTCCTGCGGACTCGGCGGGCTCAGCTACGTCCGGAGCATGTCGGCCTGCCGGACTACGGAGACCGGCGCCGGGTGCCCGGTTTGCGCCGTGAGGAACTGGCACTGCTGGCCGGTGTGAGTTCCTCGTACTACACCCGTCTGGAACAGGGCCAGTCCATGGGCCCCTCACCGGAGGTCCTCGACGCCATCGGCCGGGCGCTGCACCTGGACCAGGCCGAGCAGCGCCACCTCCACGACCTGGCGGACCGCGCGAAGCGGCGTACGGTCGTCCACCGCCCACCCGCCGAACACATCGACGCGGCGACCCTCGACCTGCTGGAGGCTGTCGGTGACGTTCCCGCCCTCGTCAGCGGACGGCGCGGTGACGTCCTGGCCTGGAACCGGACGGGGCACGCGCTGTTCGCCTCCCACCTCGACCCGTCCGCCCCGGCGGATCTGGGCAACCGGCCCAACCTGGCCCGCCTGACCTTCCTCGACCCCCGCACCCGCGCGCTGTACGCCGACTGGCCGGGCAAGGCGAGGGGGGTCGTCGAGAACCTCCGTATGACAGCCGGCCGGCACCCCGACGACACGCTGCTCACCTCGCTCGTCGACGAGTTGACCACGAGGAGTCCGGAGTTCGCCGCCATGTGGGCCGATCACAGGGTCAGCCCCTGTGACTCCGCGGTGCACGAGATGCGCCATCCGCTGGTCGGCAGCCTCACCGTCCGGCAGCACAGTCTGCGTCCCCCGCAGGACGAGGAACGGCACATCGTGCTCGCCGTCGCCGAACCCGGCTCCCCGTCGCAGGCCGCCCTCCGCCTGCTCTCCCGGGCGACCGCCCCGTCGGCCCGTCAGGAGTGAAGTCCCGGCGGCGTCAGCCGGGGGGCGCTGGACGTCCCGCACCGCCCGGCCCGGGCCCGCACCGCACCGTCCTGCCCGAGGGGCCTTCCGAGCAAGGAGGGGAAGGAGGGCACGATCCGCACCTCCGAGGTGGCCGTCGACGTCATCCTCGATGACGGAGGCGTCGAGGGTGCCTGCGCCGCCGCGGGCTCGTCTCCCTCTGGGGCGCCCGCTGAATTCCGCCTCGGATTCCCGTCACGTATGTCGAAAACGCCGGGCGTGCTTCTACCTACCCGTGACAGCCTCGCCGTGGGGCGGATACGACGAACGAGGAGCGGACCATGAAGTACATGCTGCTGATGCAGTTCAGCGAGGAGAGCGTCGACTTCCCCAAGCTCGACGAGTGGAGACCGGAGGAGATCCAGGCCCACATCCGGTTCATGAAGCGGACCAATGCCGGCCTGGCCGCCGCCGGTGAGCTGGTCGATGCCCAGGGCCTGGCCATGCCGGAGACCGCCCGGATCGTGCGCTCCCACAGCGGCGGCACACCGGTCGTCACCGAGGGGCCGTTCCCGGAGTCCAAGGAGTGGGTGGCCGGCTGGTGGATCGTGGACTGCGGCACCGAGCGGCGGGCGATCGAGATCGCCGCAGCCGTCTCCGCCGCTCCCGGCCCGGGAGGCCGGCCGCTCAACATGCCGATCGAGGTGCGCCAACTCATGACGGCCCCGCCCGCCGGGCTCTGAGCCGCCCCCGTGACGACTTTCGGACCAGCCGTCGACGACCTGCTGCGCACGCTCGTGCCGCAGGCCGTCGGCGTGCTCACCCGCCGCTGGGGGGACTTCGCCGATGCCGAGGACGCCGTCCAGGAGGCTCTGCTGCACGCCGCCACGCAGTGGTCGGCCGAGGGGGTGCCGCGCAATCCGCGCGGCTGGCTGGTCCAGGTCGCCAGTCGCCGGATGACCGAGCAGGTCCGCAGCGCGCAGGCCCGCCGTAGGCGCGAGGAGTTGGTGGCCGGGCAGATCCCGGCCGACCGGCGGTCGGCACCGGGGGCCGACACCGCAGGCGAGGGCGCGCACGACGACACCCTCACGCTGCTGTTCCTGTGCTGCCACCCAGTGCTGTCGCCGGCCTCGGCGATCGCCCTCACTCTTCGCTCGGTAGGCGGGCTGACCACGGACGAGATCGCCCGCGCGTTCCTCGTCCCCGAGGCGACCATGGGCCAGCGGATCAGCCGGGCCAAGCGGCGGATCAAGGACTCCGGTGTGCCGTTCCGGATGCCGGACGACGCCGAGTGGCCGGCCCGGCTGGACGCGGTGCTGCACGTCCTCTACCTGATCTTCAACGAGGGCTATGCCACCAGCACCGGCCCCGAGCTGCGACGCATCGAACTCACCCGGGAGGCGATCCGTCTGGCCCGGGCCGTCCACACGCTGCTGCCGGACGACACCGAGGTGGCCGGTCTGCTCGCGCTGATGCTGCTCACCGAAGCGCGCGGACCCGCCCGCACCGGCCCGGACGGCGAGCTCGTCCCGCTCGCCGAGCAGGACCGCAGCCGCTGGGACACAGCCGCGATCGCCGAAGGAGTCGCGCTGATCACCGCCGCCCTGCCACGCGGCCCGGTCGGCCCGTACCAGGTGCAGGCGGCCATCGCGGCCGTCCACGACGAGGCGGCCACCGCCGCCGAGACGGACTGGCCGCAGATCGTCGCTCTGTACGGGGTGCTCGCCCGCGTCTCGGACAACCCGCTCATCACCCTGAACCGGGCGGTCGCCGTCGCCATGGTGGACGGCCCCGCCGCCGGCCTCGTCCTGCTCGCCGACCCGCCTCCCGCGCTCGCCGACCACCACCGGCTGTACGCCGTCCGTGCCCATCTGCGCGAACTCGCCGGGGAGTGGGAGGCCGCCGTCACCGACTACCGCACCGCCGCCCGCCGCACCACCAGCCTTCCGGAGCGGCACCACCTCAGCCTGTGCGCCGCCCGACTGGCCGCACGAGCGGGATCGGACAGGTGAGCCACCGGTCAAAGCCCGGCGAGGTCCCACGCCGACCGGGCCGGGTGACCTGGGACAGTGACCGGACCCGGCGACACCACCGGCCCAGCTGCGCCGGAGTTCTACGGCCCCCGCGATCCCTCCGGGCCGATCAGGACGGTGCAGCAGACGGGGCAGGCCGTGGGGACGCCCGCCGTGGACGGTAGGCCGGTGCAGCACGGTTGGCGGATCCGGAAGGAGACCGCGCTGGACAAGTTCCGGCGCTGGACCGGCGAACGCGGCGGTCGGCCGGGCACCCGCGTCACCCTCATCGACGAGGAGGCCGATGCCGCGCCGGCCGACGGCCGGCCGCCCCGACCAGTAGCCCGGCACCGTCCGCGGGGATACTCGTCGGCTGTGCCGTCCTCGGGCCCGCCCGCGACGGGCATCCGATGCACGATGGCGGAAGGGGAACCTCTCCCTCCTGGCGCCCTGTGCTCATCACCGTGCGCTAGGGCGACGCGTAGTGCGGACGATGCCGCGCGCTCCGGCATCGCGATGCGTTCCACCGGGTGGGAGTGAATGCCACTCATACGCCGGGCGGGGAGTGGAGCTTCAGGGTCGGCCGGCCTCATCGGGGAGACTTCACCGCATGTCCGATCGCGATGAGGCCGACACCGACAACCAGGAGGGACGGGGAGCGCAAGTTCCAGCTGATCAGTATCAGGATCACCCCTGCTCCCCAGAATCTGGGTTGCCGTACTCGTTGCCGGAGCCATCGACCGGGCATGCTGCCGAGCAGTAGAGCGTGCACCGCGATGACGGCCAGGACGATGGCGAGGGCGACCAGCACAAAGCCGAGCACAAGGAACGCGAACAAATCTCTTCCCCCTGCTTCTGACTGTCACGCCGCACAGTTATCCAACCCGACTGCTCGCAGATCTCGCTGCCGGGGCGGATATCCCGCACCTGGAGATCCCCGAAGTCGTCGCCACCGCCCCGGGCGTGCTGGTGCAGTCCCTGGCGCCCGGTGGAACCGTGTCGGGCACCGGCCGGGAGGAACTGAGCGCGGAGCACCGCGAGGCCGTCGTCCGTGAACTGGCCGCGTTCATGGCACGGGGCTATGTCGTCGACCGCTTCCACAACGCCGACCCACACGCCGGGAACGTCTTCGTCACGCCGGAGGGGCCGGCCACCCTGCTGGACTGGGGCATGGTCGGCCGCGCCGGCCAGCAGACCGGCATCCGCGTGCCGCTGCTGTTGAGGCGGTCGGCCAGAACGACGGCCACGGCTTGGCCAAAGTGTGGGCCGAGATGGGCCGCAGCACGCCGTGGACCGATCTGCCGGCCTCCTGTGCCGACATGGCCGCGCTGGTGCCCGCAGTCGCCTCGGCGTCGACGGCAGGATCGTCCGAGCGGTGGCCCGAGCACAAGGCCCGGGCCGTCAGCGCAGGGCGATGAGCGCGACGGCGGCGCCCGCGCACACCAGGCCGGCGGTCTGCCGCCGGGTCAGCCGCTCCCCGAGGAAGACCAGGGCCAGCAGCACCGGCACGGCCGGATACAGCGCGGACAGCACGGTGGCCACGGCCATCAGTTGATGCCGGGTGGCCGCCAGGTACAGGAGGATCGCGACCGTCCCGACCGCACCGGCCGCCGCGGTCACCGCCGCCTCCCGGCCGGGCATCCGCACCGGGGACCGGTACGGGACGAGCACCCCGGCGATGACCAGCACGGAGGTGACCCGGCTGACCACGACGGGCCACAGCCCGCCGTCCGCTCCAACCTGGGCCATCGCCAGGAACTGCACGCCGATCCCGGCGCTCGCCGTCAGCGCGGCCGGCACGCCCGCCGTCACCGGCGGACCGCCGCCGTCCGGACCGGGGCCGGGCGCCTGCGCGACGAGCCACAACGCGGGCACGGCCGCCGCGATGCCCACCCAGGCGACCGCGGCCGGCCGCTCGCCCAGCAGGGCGACCCCGGCCAGGACGGGCAGGGCGACCGCGCCCACGTCACTGACCGGGACCACCACGCTCATCTGCCCCTGGGACATCGCCCGGTAGAGGAAGGCGACCCCCACCCCCGTACCGGCACCCGACAGCGCGCCGAACCAGTAGTCACCCGCAGTCCCCGTGCCGCCCGCCGAGGACAGGGCCGCCACCAGCGCGACCACGGTCCCGGCGAGCTGTGCGTAGAGAGCCACGGTGATCCCGTCGACACGGCGGGAGACGAGCCCGTTGGCGAAATGGGTCACACCGAAGCAGAGCGCGGACGTCAGCGCGAGGACCTCACCCACGGGCCCTCCCCACGGGCGGCTGCGGACGGTGGCGGGACGGCGGGGCATCGGCACGCGAAGGCATACCGACCGCCCTACCCGCGATCCCCGCGCTGATGACACAGCGCGCCGGGTGTACGCGGCTCCGCACCTGCCGGTCAGCGCAGCGGGCGGAAGAAGGCCCGGGTGTCCGCGACGAGGAGGTCGGGCGCCTCCAGCGCGGCGAAGTGCCCGCCCCGGGAGAACTCCGACCAGTGCACGATGCGGTGCTCGCGTTCCAGGACGCTCCTGACGGCCGGGTCGCTGGGGAACACGGCGACGCCGGTGGGCACCGGGGACGGCCGCACGGGCCGGGAGGCGACCCGTTCCTCGTAGTAGACGTGCGCCGACGAGGCGCCCGTGCCGGTCAGCCAGTACAGCGTGGCGTTGGTCAGCAGCACATCGCGGTCCACGGCGTCCTCGGGGAGTTCCCGGGCCGGGTCGGTCCACTCCTTGAACTTCTCGATGATCCAGGCGAGTTGCCCGACGGGCGAGTCGTTCAGGGCGTAGGCCGGTGTCTGCGGCCGGGTGCTCTGCAGAGCGGAGTAACCCGTGCCCTCGCGCCGGATGACGTCGGCGGCGGCGAGCCGTGCCCGCTCGTCCGCACCGAGTGCGGCCACCTCGGCGGGGCCGAGGGAGGGGAAGTCCAGCCCGCCGTGGATGTGCACACCGACGACGTGTTCGGGCGCGTGCCTGCCCAGTTCGGGCGAGATCACCGAACCGGAGTCCCCGCCCTGTGCGCCGTAGCGCCGGTAGCCCAGGCGCTCCATCAGCTCCGCCCAGGCACGGGCGGTCCGGCCGTAGTCCCAGCCCGGTTCAGCCAGGGGAACGGAGAATCCGAAGCCGGGCAGGGAGGGGGCGACCACGTGGAACGCGTCGGCCGGGTCGGCCCCGTGTGCGCGGGGATCCGTCAACGGGCCGATGACGTCCAGGAATTCCACGACCGAGCCGGGCCAGCCGTGGGTGAGGACCAGGGGAAGGGCGTCCGGCTCGGGCGACCTGACGTGCAGGAAGTGGATGCGCTGTCCGTCGATGTCCGTGACGGACTGCGGGAACGCGTTGAGCCGGGCTTCCCAGGTCCGCCAGTCGTAGTCGTCGGTCCAGTAGCGCACCAGGTCTTTCAGGTAGTCGGCCGGTACGCCCCGGCTCCAGCCCGTGTCGGGCGTCGTCGTCGGCCAGCGCGTGCGCCGGAGACGGTCACGCAGGTCCGCCAGCGCGTGCGGCGGAACGTCGATGCGGAAGTCACTGAAACGCGTCACGGTCGGCGCCTCCTCTCCCGGTGACGGGTGCCCCCGGCCGGCGAAGTCATCACCGGACCACGGGGTGCCTGTCCGCCCGGCGGACGAACCGCACGCCCAAGGCGCCGGAGGGGCCCGCCGATCCGGTCACCGGTCCCGCGCGTCTGGCCAAGTCCGTCCACCGATATCCGCGCCGGGCCCGGTGGAACATCCCGGCGACCGCCGTACCGGCGGCCTCGGCGAGGGGGTACGGCCGAGGGGGGACGGCCGGTGTCCCTGCCCCGGGTGGCTCGCGGCCCGTATGGCGTGGATTCGCGGCCACAAGGGTACCCGCCCGCGGTCCCTCGACCCGGCGGCAGCGCCGACGAGCGCGATGAGGACCAGGAGCCGGAGTCGGCGACGACGCCCGGCGGACCCGGGTGTCGGACCGGACAGAAGCGAACGGCCGGACGGCGGGAGGGGGAGTGCCCGGCCGGCACCTGCGGGGCAGGCCGGGCACCCCGGGCGAAGGCATCAGTAGTACGTGATGTCCCAGTGGTTGGCCCAGTTCTCGTCGGCGTAGTCGATGACCGCCTTGCCGCCGGAGGTGACGCGCCACACCCAGGCTCCGTCCCCGCGCTTGTGGTGCTTCTTGGAATGCGCGTGGATGTAGTCGGTGACACACGAGGTGCGGGCCACATCGACCTTGTAGCCGTTCCAGTGGCTGTACGTGCCCCCCGCGTGGCCGACCTCTGTGCCGCCGGTGATGACGATACGGCAGCCGCTCTTCTTCTTCAGGGCGATGACTCCGTCGACGGTACGGGCCCGGATGCTCTGGAGACTGGTGCACTTCTTGTTGTAGCGGTTGGTGCAGTTGCCCGAGGAGGAACGGGTGATGCCTGCCGCCTTCAGCCGCGACGCGGCCTGGGCGTCGGAGAGCTTGCCGCCGCCACCGGCACCGCCGCCCCTCACCAAGGCGGCCCAGGTCTGGACGTCGACGATGCCGTCGGCGGTGAGGTGCTTGGCCTTCTGGAAGGCCTTGACCTTCGCGGCGGTGCCCGAGCCGAAGACCCCGTCGGCAGTGACGGTGTAGCCGTTGTCGGTGAGCTGGCGCTGCGCAGCCTTGACGCCGGCCCCCTTGGAGCCGGACTTGACCGTCATGACGAGCTTGGCCCAGGTGCCGGGTCCGACGATGCCGTCGGCGGTGAGGTGCTTGGCCTTCTGGAAGGCCTTGACCTTCGCGGCGGTGCCCGAACCGAAGACCCCGTCGGCGGTGAGCGTGTAGCCCCGCGCGGTCAGCAGCAGTTGGACAGTGGCCACGTCCACGCCGCGCTGGCCGGACTTGACCGTCGGCCAGGACGCCCGCACGGCGGTGCCGACGGCAGAGCCCGACCGCGTTGCGGCAGGCAAGGCGGTGGCCGCGGCAGTGGCGACGTCGGTCGCGGTGATGCCGGCCGCCAGCGCGGTGGCGAGGAGCATGGACGCGGCCAGGCTCCGGCGGGGCCGTTGAGTGATGGTGTGCATGAGTTCGGATCCTTCTCCTCGATCGTGTGGTGAGGTATCGGGCCGACGTCCCCCTGACGACCGGTGTTCCGCCCCCGGTTTCGTGCCGGGTCACAGGCCGTCGACAACGGGGCTGCGTCGACCACGTCTTCGCCCGTCGGCTCCTCGGTCCGGGCAGCGGAAGGAACCAGTCCTTCCGCTGTCTCGCCGGACCGTGCCGACGCGGTCAGTTGACCAGCGCCAGCCAGGTGCTGGGGCCGACGATGCCGTCGGGGGTGAGCTGGTTGCGGGTCTGGAAGGCGGCGACGGCGTCGTGGGTGACCGGTCCGAAGGAGCCGTCCACGGACAGCGACGCCCCATGGGCTCTCAGCTCTGCCTGCACCGCGCTGACGGCCGGCCCGTGGGCGCCTTCGGCCACGGTCAGGACGAGCGCCTGCCACGTTCTCGCACCGACGATACCGTCGGGGGTGAGCTGGTTGCGGGTCTGGAAGGCGGCGACGGCGTCGTGAGTGGCCGGTCCGAAGGAGCCGTCCACGGACAGCGACGCCCCGCGAGCGTTCAGAAGGTACTGAATGGTGATCACCTGGCGGCCGCTGTAGCCCTGCTGTACGACCGGCCAGGCACCGGCCGGTGGCGGCGGTGGAGGTGTGTAGGTGCCGTTGGCGGCGAGGTCGCGCAGATCCTGTGTGGTGCCGTTGAACAGGTCCTGATCGCCGGGAAACGTGCCCGAGTCGGCGGTCTGCCAGAAGGCGTAGGTGTTCCATCCGCGGGGCAGGGGGTGGGGAGTGCCGGTGTAACTGCCGATCCAGAGCAGATTGGTGGCGGCGAAGGCGGTGGAGTCACCGGTGCACTGCGACCACCATGCCGTGTTCGTGTTGATCACCGGGTGGCGGCCGGTGCGACGTCGGTATTCCTCGTCGAACGAGGCGATCCACTGGACGGTCGCGGCGGTACCCAGCCCGTAGCAGGCCGGCAGGCCCGGAGTGGGTTCCACGTCGAGGACGCCCGGCAGGGTCCGGCCGTCGGGCTGCCAACCGCCCCCGTGGTCCACGAAGTAGTCGGCCTGGGCGCTGCCGGAGGACTTGTCGGGTCTGGCGAAGTGATACGCGCCGCGGATCAGGCCGACCGCCGCCGCACCGTCGTACTGCTGGGAGAAGCGGGAACTGATGTAGGTGGTGCTCTCCGTCGCCTTGACGTAGGCGAAGGCGGCTCCGTCGGCGGCGACCGCCGACCAGTCCACGCTCTCCTGGTAGGCGCTGACGTCGAGTCCTCGCACGACCCCGTCCGCGGCACGCCGTGGCTGCGTCTCCTGAGCCGTCACTCCCGCAGACGCCGATGCCTGGGCGGGAGAGGCCCACAGGGACATCGCGGTGATCACCGCGGCCAGCACGCCGGGCACCCCCGTCCGCACACCGCGGCTGACGCGGCGGGAGACTCCGGAGAGGTCTCTGGGATTGCGTAAGCGTTCGGTGCGTCCGGTGGTTCGAAGAAGAAGCGTCATTCAGGAGTCCTTTCGCTCCGTGGCGTGGCGGGCAATGGCCACGGTCACGTCGCCCCGTCGGCTGTCGTCCGTGCCAATCTGCTGCTCCGTACCGTTGTTGCGCAGCCCTGCGGCGCCCGTGCAACAAATGCCACGGGTCGGAGCGAGGGGGCCCCGATCGGCTGAAACACGCTCGCACGGGATGCGATCGTGGTAGTAACGGTGCCACTGTTGAACCGCTGTGCCGGCGACGGTCATGGGGGATGAGATGGGGCGTCGTGAGGGACCACTGGATCCGGCGGCCGGGCCGGTCCAGCGTCTCGCGTTCGACTTACGGGCCTTGCGCCAACAGGCCGGGGGCCTGACCTACCGGACCATGGCGCAGCGCACGGGTTATTCGACCGCCACCTTGTCGAGGGCGGCCTCGGGTGGCCAACTTCCGTCACTCGAGGTGGTCCTGGCCTTCGTGCGAGCGTGCGGTGGGGACCCCGAGGAGTGGGAGCCGCGCTGGCGGGCCGTCGCCCGTGAGACGGCCGCCGAGCCGGACACCGATGACACGGACGCCCCGTACCGCGGACTGGCCCGCTTCGAACCCCGCGACCGGCACCTGTTCTTCGGGCGCGACCACTTCGTGGCCCGGCTCACCGAGCGGGTGTGGGGCCGCCGCATGGTAGCGGTGGTCGGGGCGTCGGGCAGCGGCAAATCGTCCCTGCTGCGAGCAGGGCTCCTGCCGTCCCTCCAGGCGGAGCAGCCGTCGGGGCACCGGCTGGCGGCCCTGCGGATCCTCACCCCGGGGCCGCGCCCCGCATCCACCCACTCCCATGCTCTGACGGCACGTGAAGGACCCGGGGACACGGTGGTCGTCGTCGACCAGTTCGAGGAACTCTTCACGCTCTGCTCGGACCCGGCCGAGCGGGCCTCCTTCCTCGATCTGCTGGTGGGCGCGGTCGGGCCGGAGAGCAGACTGCGGGTGGTGATCGCGGTACGGGCGGACTTTCTCGGCCGCTGCGCCGACCACCGCCCGCTCGCCGCCGTCCTCACCGACGCCACCCTTCTCCTGGGCCCTATGGGGCCGGCCGAACTGCGCGACGCGATCGTCAAACCCGCGACGGCCGCAGGCCTGATCGTCGAACGCGCGCTGACGGCGAGGATCGTCGAGGACGTCGCCGAGGAACCCGGCGGACTGCCACTGATGTCCCACGCCCTGCTGGAGACCTGGCGCCGTCGCAGGGGCCGGACGCTCACCCTGGCCGCCTACGACGCCGCGGGAGGGGTACACGGAGCCCTCACCCGCACCGCCGAGGAGCTGTACGCCGGCCTGCCGCCGGACCAGGCCGAAACCGCCCGGCGCATCCTGCTGCGGCTGATCACGCCCGGCGAAGGAGCGCAGGACACCAGCCGTCCGGCCGAACACGCCGAACTGCGGGCACTGAGCGCCACCGGCCGGCACACCGGAACGGGCGCCGTCCTGGAACAACTGGTCCGCGCAAGGCTGGTCACACTGGACGGCGACACGGTGCACCTGGCCCACGAAGCGCTGATCACCGCATGGCCGCGGTTGCAGTCCTGGATCGATGACGCCCGCGAAAGGCTGCGGATCCACCGCCAGCTCACCGAGGCCGCCCGCGCCTGGGAGACGCTCGACCAGGACACCGGGGCGCTGTACCGGGGCACGCGGCTCGCCACGGCCGAGGAAGCCCTCGCCGGGCACCGCACGGACCTCACCCCGGTCGAAGCCGCGTTCCTCGATGCCAGCATCGCCGCCCGGGAGTTGGAACGCCGGACGGCCGCGCGCACTGCCCGGCGCATCCGGACCCTGCTGGCGGCGGTGTCCGCGCTTCTTCTGGTCGCGTCGACGGCCGCCGGCATCGCCTTCCAGCAGCGCTCGCTCGCCCGGGCCGGCCGCGACCGCGCGGTGGCGGCGGAGGTGCTGGCCGGAGCAGGCCAACTGACCGCGACCGACCCGTCGTTGGCGGCACGCATGTACGTCGCGGCGCACCGCTTGAGGCCGGGCCGCGTGGCCGCGGCGGGCCTGCTGGACACACAGAACATCGCGCTGTCCTCCGTACTGAACGGCCATTCCCAGGCGGTGTACGCGGTGGCGTTCTCCCCGGACGGGCGGATCCTGGCGACAGGCGCCGGTGACCACACCATCCGGCTGTGGAACCTGGCCGACCCCACCCGTCCCGTCCCGCTGGGCAGACCGCTGCCCGGGCACGCCGACTGGGTGTACTGGCTGCAGTTCTCCCCGGACGGTCACACCTTGGCCAGCGCGAGCCGGGACCGTACGGCACGGTTGTGGGACGTCCGCGACCCGCGGAACCCGAAAGCGCTCGGCAGGCCGCTGACCGGCCACGACGACTTCGTCTTCTCCGTGTCCTTCAGCCGTGACGGGCGCACCCTGGCCACCGCCGGCCACGACGGCACCGTACGGTTGTGGGACGTCGCCGACCCGGCACACGCGGCAATGCTGGGCCGGCCGCTCGTCGGGGCCGGCGATGCCGTCTCCTCGGCTGCTTTCAGCCCGGACGGCCGGACGGTGGCGGCCCCCAGTCACGACCACACGATCCGTTTGTGGAACGTCACCGATCCGGCTCGCCCGCAGCTGTGGCGCCGGCCACTGCGCAACCCGGACGTCGTCTACGCAGTCGCTTTCCGGCAGGACAGCAAGATCATGGCCAGCGTGGGCAATGACTACAAGGTGCGCCTCTGGGACGTCGCCGACCCGGCACACGCCGAACCACTGGGCCAGCCGCTGACCGGACACACCGACACGCTGCTCGCGGTGGCCTTCTCGCCGGACGGGCGGACCCTCGCCACGGCCGGCGCGGACCATGCGATCCGGCTGTGGGACGTCTCCGACCCGCGGCACCCAGGCCTCCTCGGACAGCCGTTGATCGGTCACACCGGATTCGTCGACTGGCTGACGTTCAGCCCCGACGGGCAGTCGCTGGCCAGTGTGAGCGACGACCACACCGTCCGGCTGTGGCACCTGCCCCGCGCCGTCCTGGCCGGTCACCTCGGCAACGTCACCAGCATCGAGTTCAGCCCCGACGGCCGCACCCTGGTGAGCGCGAGTGCCGGACGGGTACGACTGTGGGACGTCCGCGATCCGGTGCGGGGCAGACAACTGAGCGAACTGCCGGGTCAGACCACCGCCGTCCGGGTGGCTTTCCAGCCGCGAGGCCGATTACTGGCGAGTGCCGACGAGGACGGTGACGTGTGGCTGTGGGACGTCTCCGCACCGGACAGGCCTCGACCAGCGGGCAGGATCCGTTCCGGTGGGGACGACCGGAGCGACCGCGTGCTGGCCTTCACTCCTGACGGCCGTGTACTGGTCACGGGCGGCCCCCGCTACACCCTCCGGCTGTGGGATGTCACCGATCCAGCGCGTCCCGCTTCCCTCGGCAGCCCGCTCACCGGCCACATCAGCCGCGTCCACTGGGCGGGGGTCAGTCCGGACGGACGCACCCTGGCCAGCACGAGCGAGGACGACAAGGTCCGCCTGTGGGACATTCGTGACCCGGCCCGTCCCGGGCCGCTGCCGGACATCCGCACCGGAGACACCGGCGGTACCCTGTGGGGCGCCTTCAGCCCCGACGGACGGCTGCTGGCCACCGCCGGCGTCGGTCACGACGTCCGCCTCTGGAAGGTCGGCGCCCCCGCCCACGCCGCGGCCGTCGGCAACGCACTGACCGGGCACACCGGGCGGGTGACCTGGGTGGGCTTCAGCGCGGACGGCCACACGCTGGCCTCCACCGGCGAGGACCGCAGCGTCCTGCTGTGGGACCTGACCGACACCGCGCGACCGGTTCCCTGGGGGAAGGCGCTCACCGCGGGGCACACCATGGCCATGGAGACGGCCGCGTACCGACCGGACGGGCGGCTGCTGGCGACAGCGGGGCCGGACGGATTGGTGGAGTTCACACCCTTCGGGATCGGTCAGGCCGTCCAGCGCATCTGCACCGGCACCGCCGGTCTGCTCACCCCGGCCCAATGGCGGGACTACGTTCGCGAACTCCCCTACAGCGATCCGTGCCGCGTCTGAAGCAGCGCCCAGTCACAGCCGACGGCGCGTCCTGCTGTGCGAGGCCGTCCCCGCGCCGGTGCCGGGCAAGCGGGGACGGCAGGTCCGCCTGAGCCAGGCGCACGACAGGGCAGGTCGCGTCCACCGGCGTTTGTTTCGCGCCAGGACAGGGTCCTGCGCAACAACCCTCCGGCCCGCAGCCTGGTGTTCGGCGGGCGCCGGACAGTGCCCCGGCCGGCGATGCCGGCCCTGCCCGGCCCGTCGCCCACCGTCTCGTACACCAGGAAGGAACGATTGTGACCGAGTCCGTGACCCCGCGGGAAGACGATTCCGCCACCCGCCAGCAGACGGAGCAACCCACGTTCGCGACCAAGCCGGTCGCCCCCGACCAGGAATTGTCGCCGGCCGAACTGGCCGTACTGGACGCAGTGACGCCGATGGACTCGAATGCGCCGTCGGTGAAGGTGATCCGCATCGCCAAGAGGGAGGTCGGCTACCGGGAAAGCGGAGGGAACCGCACCAAGTACGGCAGGTGGTACGGCGCCGACGGTCAGGAGTGGTGCGACACCTTCGTCAGCTGGGTTTTCCACGAAGCCGGCCAACTGGCGGCTGTCGGAGGCAAGCACAAGTACGTCCCCGACCACCTCAAGTGGTTCGAGAACCACCACCGGTTCCACCGGCGCGGGGCTGCCGGTGGCGGACCGCGTGAAGGGTGCGTGATCTTCTTCGACCTCAACGGACACGACGGCGAGGACCACATCGGCATCGTCACGTCCTACGACGACACCCACGTCTACACCGTCGAAGGAAACCGTTCCAACCGGGTCAAGCAGCTCAAGTACTCCCGTTCCAGCCACCTCATCTGGGGCTACGGCTACCCGGCCTGGGGCCACTGACATCCGCTGTCCGGTTCCACCGTGGCGAGCCCTGGCAGGAGACCGGCGCCGGCGCCCGGACGGACGGCGCCGGCGCCGGCACCCCTTGCAGGAACCCTGGCATCAGGAGACCGAGCTGACATGTTCACACTGGGAGAGGCAGGATGAGCGGCACGACACCGGAGCCGACAACGGACTCACCGCCGGGACCCTCGGGAGCGGTGGAGGAACCCGTCCTCAGTCCACGAGTCCCGCGCACGCGTACCTGGCGCCACCGATTGGTCCGCGCCCTGCCGTTCCTGATGGCCCTCGTCCTGGCGGGCGCGGGTCTTTGTCGGTTGCAGCACGCGGGGAAGCTGTTGCTGCCTTTCGAGAACGTCACGACGTTGCGGGGCCGCCTGGCATCCGTCGGTGACCTGTTCGAGGATCCGCAAGTCATCAGGATCCTGCGCAAGCACGGTCTCAGGGTGGAGATCACGACCGCGGGTTCGCGAGAGGTGGCGACCGGCAGCCTCGACGGCCTCGACTTCGTGTTTCCCTCGGGCCAGCCCGCCGCCGACCTGATCTACGTCAGGCGGCAGGAAGGAGGCCTCTACAGCAAGGATTTCCACCCCTTCGACAGCCCCGTGGTCCTCGCCACCTTCGCGCCCTACGCGAAGGCCCTGACCGCGAGGCACACGGCCGAGCCCGAGAAGGCGCCTGCCGGTGAGCCGAAGCTGTACTACACCGTCGACATGGCGAGCTTCCTGGCGCTGCGCAACACCAAGTGGGACGCCCTGGGCTTGCAGAAGTACGGCTTCCGCAACAACGGCAAGATCCTCGCCCAGACCTCGGACATCTGTGAGTCCAACTCGGCGGACAGCTATCTCAGCCTCGTCGCCTTCACCCTGAACAACGAAAGCGTGCCGTCGACAGAGAGGGTTTCCTCACTCGCGCCCGCCATGAAGCAGATCCTGGGCCAGGGATCCCCGAGTCACGACCTGTACTCCTCCTACATCAGTTCCAACGGCAGCCGCCAGTCTCCCGTCGCGGTTCTCTACGAACACCAGTTCCTTGCCTACCAGATGGCCTATCGGGCGGCGCACGGCCATGTGGACGACCAACGGGTGGTGCTCTATCCCAAGACACAACTGCTCTCGGAACCGCACTACATCGCCCTGAACCATCAGGCGGATCGTCTGGGCGAGCTCCTGGAGAGCGACCCGGAACTGCTCCGCCGTGAGACAGAACTCGGCTACCAGCTCCGCTCCTCCGAGGACGGCCACGAACTGAGGGACCATCTGCGGACCCAGGACATCCCCGCCCCCCAGGAGGACACGGTGGACAGGACGAAGGTCGCCCTGCCGGATCTCTCGGTGATGGAGACCATGATCACCAGGATCAAGGGGCACAGGTGTCCCTCCCACATCCACGGGCGGACCACATCACCGGAGGGGGACCGGTGACGGTGACCTCGATGCCCGCCTTCTCCGACGGCCTCTGGTGGGACATCAACGGGTACGAGATGGCCGTATGGCTGGCGACCGCTGTCTGCCTGCTGGGCATGCTGATCCTGCTGCTTCGCCGACTCCGGCACCGCGGTGATCCGTCACGGCATGTGGTGGGTGACACCATGTGCATCTACCTCGACGACCGCAGCATCATGGATGTCTACCAGCTCAACCGCTACGCGGAGGCCCTCCGTCAGGAAGTGGAACACCGCGTGAGCAGGTCCGGGGGCGCGGAATTCACCGTGCCGATGTTGTCCTCCCTCACCTCGAAGGCGGACGTGCGGCACAGCAGTGAAGTCGTCACCAAGTACATCGACACCCACGAACCCATCTCCGTGGTCCAGGTCCTGATCGATGGGCTCTCGCGCAGCAACGCCGTCGTCACGGCGGACCTGAGGCAGCGAACCGTGGACCGCGACGCGGCGCTGCGCCTCGCACTCACCGGCCGGTCCGACAGCAGAACGCTGCGCCTGAGCGACATCAGCGGTCGGTTCGTCCTGCTCAGCGGTTCCTTCACCCGTGACGCGACCGCGTCGTCCGGTGGACACGTTACCTTCACCGCGCCCTACGGGGACCACCCCTCGGCTGCCCGGGTACGCCTGCGCTGCCGCGAGGAGGGACTGCGTCTGGAACAGAGCGACAAGCGGCCCCGGGTGTGCCTGGGCGTGGTCATCGGCTGGGTCGCGGAGGACGCGGTGCTGGACGTGCAGCCACTGGCGGTGTTCAGCTGATCCGACACCATGGAGCCGTCCCGGCACGGGCACGTACCGGCCTTGCGTCCCTCCCGCGTGTCACCACCGCAGTCCGCCTGCTGTCACGCATCGACGGGACGTCTTCGACGACGCCGTGGGTACCTGGCTCGCCCGGTACTCCCGTGACGCGGCCGGGAACGCGGCACCCGCGCCGGCGGGACCGGCCGTCGACGGCACGGCCGTACGCGGCAGCCGGCCGTCCGCTCTCTGACCGCGGCACCTGCCCTGGTGCCAGGACACCACATCCCGGCTCGGCGAACTGACCTCTGGGCACTGGCGGCGGGTGGCAGCCCCGCACCACGCGCCGGACGCACTCCGACTACTCGGTCGCGAGACCTGAGAACACATCAGCCCCGGGCCCGGCCCCGGGGCGTGGAGAGGGCGTGCGCTGTCGGAACGCATCCGGTGCGCTGCCGGGAAACTCACGCGACTTCCCGCCGAATAGCGTGACGGCGCAGCAGCCGGGGGCCGCCGGAAACGGACCTGTGCACGGCTCGGAAACGCGGCCCCGTTCTCTCCGCAGGAGGTCTCCCACGTGTCCACGATGCCGGTCGGTGGGCTGGTCGCCCACGCCAGCGACAACGCCGCGGACCTGGTCGTCCGCAACGCGCGGATCCACACCGGGGATCCGGGCCGCCCGCTGGCCGAGGCGATCGCCCTCCGCGACGGTGTCGTCACGGTCGTCGGCGACGACAAGGACATCGCCGCCCGCGTCGGCCCGGACACGAAGGTGGTCGACGCGCTGGGCCGCCGGATCGTGCCCGGCCTCAACGACGCGCACCTGCATGTCGTCCGGGGCGGCCTGAACTACGTACTGGAGCTGCGCTGGGACGGCGTCCCCACCCTGCGCCAGGGCCTGGAGATGCTGCGCGAGCAGGCGGCACGGACCCCCAGGGGCCAGTGGGTACGGGTCGTGGGCGGATGGTCGGCCGAGCAGTTCGCCGAACGCCGGCTGCCGACCGTCGCCGAACTGAACGCCGCCGCGCCGGACACCCCGGTGTTCGTCCTGCACCTCTACCAGGCGGCGGTGCTCAACCGGGCGGCGGTCAAGGCCGCCGGATTCACCCGGGCCACCCCCGACCCCCGGGGCGGTCAGATCGTACGGGGCCGGGACGGCGAGCCCACCGGCCTGCTGCTGGCCGCGCCCAGCGCCCTCGTCCTGTACTCGACGCTGGCCAAGGCCCCGGTGCTGGAAGGCGAGGACCAGAGGACCTCGACCCGTCACTTCCTGCGGGAGCTGAACCGGTTCGGCCTCACCTCCGCGATCGACGCGGCCGGAGGCTTCCAGAACTTCCCCGACAACTACCGCACGGTCGTGGAACTGGCGAAGTCCGGTCAGCTGTCCCTGCGCATCGCCTATCACCTCTTCCCGCAGACCGCCGGACAGGAAATCGACGATCTCGCCCGCTGGACCGAAACGGTCCGCCCCGAGGACGGGGACGAATGGCTGCGCCTCAACGGCGCGGGCGAGAACCTGACGTGGGCGGCGGCGGACTTCGAGAACTTCGCCGAGCCGCGGCCCGAACTCGGCGACTACGAAGCGGAGTTCGAGAAGGCCGTACGCCTGCTCATGGAGAAGGGCTGGGGTTTCCGGCTGCACGCCACCTATGACGAGACCATCCGGCGGGACCTGGCGGTGTTCGAGAAGCTCGCCGCCGAAGGACTCTTCCCGGCCGGCAACCGGTGGCTGTTCGACCACGCCGAGACCGTCTCCGCGCACAGCCTCGACCGCATCGCCGCCCTCGGCGGCGCGATGTCCGTGCAGAACCGGCTGTCCTTCCAGGGGGAGGCGTTCACCCGCCGCTACGGCCCCGGTGCCGCCGCCGAGGCCCCGCCCCTGAGGGCCATGCTGGAGCGCGGCCTGACCGTCGGCGCCGGCACCGACGCGACCCGGGTCTCCACCTACAACCCGTGGATCGCCCTGCACTGGCTGGTCAGCGGCCGCACCGTGGGCGACCTGGCCATGCGGCCGCCGCACAACCGGGTCGACCGCCACACCGCGCTGGCCATGTTCACCCGGGCGGGTGCCGCGCTGACCGGGGAGGAGTCGGTCAAGGGCATCCTGCGCCCGGGCTTCCTCGGCGACCTGGCGGTCCTGTCCGAGGACTACTTCACGGTGCCCGAGCCGGACATCGCGCACATCGAGTCCCTGCTGACGGTCGTCGGCGGCAGGATCGTCTACGCGGCCGGCGAGTACGAGGGCCTCGACGAGGAACTGCCGCCGGTCAGCCCCGCCTGGAGCCCGGTGGCTCACTTCGGCGGCTACCAGGCCACCCCCCGGTCCGGCCCGGGCGCCCGCCAGGCCGAACTCCTCGGCGAGGCCGTCGCCGAGTCGGAACAGCACCGCCGGTGGCGGGCCCGGCGCGGCCTCGCCCCGCAGAGCACGGGCACGTTCTTCGATCCCTGCTTCTCCCTCTGACCCTCCCGGCCGGGCCGGGCCACCGCCCCCCCGTCCCGGGACACCACCCCGCACCGCGCGACCGCGCGGTCGCACCCACCGGCGGACACCCGTCCACGCTCCCTGAAAGGTTCCGACATGGCCGACATCTCCCAGGTCACCGCCGCCCCCAGCCCCGACCTGCTCACCCCGGACAACTGCGCGGTGCTCTTCATCGACCACCAGCCGCAGATGTTCTTCGGCACCGGCAGCGGCGACCGCACCGCGATCATCAACGCGGCCGTCGGCCTGGCGAAGGCCGCCAAGGTGTTCGACGTGCCGGTGGTGCTGAGCACCGTGGCCGCCGAGTCCTTCTCCGGCCCGATCCTGCCGCAGCTCGCGGACGTCTTTCCCGGCCAGGAGATCGTCGACCGCACCTCGATGAACGCCTGGGAGGACCCCGCGTTCGTCGAGGCGGTCAAGGCCACCGGCCGCGAGAAGCTGGTCCTCGCCGGTCTGTGGACCGAGGTCTGCGTCGTCCTGCCCGCGCTGTCCGCCCTCGCCCAGGGCTACGAGGTGTACGTGGTCACCGACGCGTCCGGCGGCGTCAGCCCGCAGGCCCACGAACACGCCGTGCAGCGGATGGTCCAGGGCGGCGCGGTCCCGGTCACCTGGGTGCAGGTCCTCCTGGAGCTCCAGCGCGACTGGGCGCGCGGCGAGACCTACCTGCCGGTCATGGACGTGGTGAAGGAGCACGCCGGCGCCTACGGACTCGGCGTGGTCTACGCGCAGGCCGTCATCGGCGCCCACGCCGCCGGCTGAGCGGTCGCGGCGGCGGACGGACCGGATCAGGAACAGGCGGGAAGAGATGAACGCGGGACTGCTGCTCCTCCGGCTGGTGGCGGGACTTCTCATCGCCGGCCACGGAGTGCAGAAGGTGAGCTTCCGGCTGGGAGGCCACGGCTTGGCGGGCGGAACCGAGGAGTTCCGGCAGGACGGGTTCCGCGGCGGCCGGCTGACGGCCGTCGTCGCGGGGGCCAGTCAGATCGGTGCCGGTCTGTTCCTGACCGCCGGACTGCTCACGCCCCTGGCCGCGATGGCCGCCATGGGCGTGATGACGGTCGCGGGCACCGTCAAACGGGACAAGGGCCTGTGGGTGCAGAACGACGGCTACGAATACCCGATGGTCCTCGTCGCCGTCTCCGCGGGACTGGCCCTCACCGGGCCCGGCGGGTGGTCGCTCGACCGGGCGCTGGGCCTCACGCCCTGGCCGCTGTGGGTGGTCCTCCCCGCGATCGTGGCCGGTCCGGTGAGCGGACTGCTCACCCGCCTGGTGCTGCACCGCCCGTCCGCTCCGGCGGAAAGGAAGGAAAGGAAACGGTATGCGCAGGCTGCTGACTGACGTGGGGCGTACGCTCGTACCGCCCCGGCAGGACCGGCACGGTCCGCTGCCTCCCCTGATGCTGGCGCTGACGGTGGTCACCGGGCTGGTCGACGCGGTGAGCTATCTGGCGCTCGGGCACGTCTTCGTGGCCAACATGACCGGGAACGTGGTGTTTCTCGGATTCGCCCTGGTGGGGGCCGCGAACCTGTCCGCGCTCGCCTCCGTCGTCGCGCTGGCCGCGTTCCTGGCCGGCGCGCTCGCCGGGGGCGGGCTCGCCACCCGGTTCGCGGCCCACCGCGGACGGCTGCTGAAGACGGCCACCGCCGTGCAGACGGTGCTGGCCGCCGTCACCGTGGCCGCCGCCGCGGTCACCGGCGGCCGGGTCACCACGGGGGTCCAGTACACCCTGATCGTGTTCCTCGGGCTCGGCATGGGCCTGCAGAACGCGGTCGCCCGGCGCCTCGGCGTACCGGACCTCACCACGACCGTACTGACCCTGACCCTGACCGGGCTGGCCGCGGACTCCACGCCGGCCGGCGGTGCCGCGCCGCGGCCCGGCCGCCGCGTCCTGTCGGTGCTGGCGATGTTCCTCGGCGCCTTCGCCGGAGCCCAGTCGGTGCTGCACGGCCACCTCGTGCTCACCCTGGCGCTGATCCTGGTGCTCCTCGCCCTGACCTCCGTCACCACCCACCGGCTGGCGGCCGGCGACCCCGCCTGGACCCGGCCGTCGCCCTGAGACCGGTGGTGCCGGCTGACCGGACCGGCCGGTGTCGACGGCCCAGCCCTGGGAGGAGGACAGGATCCGGGACACGGCCTTGTGCG
>NZ_JBEZUP010000040.1:0-72723 GCF_040636485.1 Streptomyces sp. NPDC038707 | reverse complement strand
CTGCAGGGGGGACCCTGTGGGAGAGTAGGACGCCGCCGAACAATTTTTGGGGAAACCCCCGCACCTTCAGGTGCGGGGGTTTTCTGTTTTCCGGGCCGAAGGGATTGGTCTACGGTGATCGCATGACCGCTGTCACCAGGAACGACTACGTCGTTCGTGCCATACGCCCCGCCGACTGGGAGCGGGTGAAGCAGCTGCGGCTGGACGCGCTGCGGGACCCGGTCGCGCACCTCGCCTTCCTGGAGACGTACGAGAACGCCGCGAGCAAGCCCGATGCCTTCTGGCAGGACCGGGCCGTCGGTTCCGGCGCGGGCTCCACGGCCGCCCACCAGTTCGTCGCCGAAGCACCCGACGGCACCTGGGGCGGCTCTGTCACGGTACTCATCGAGGAGCCCGGCACCCGCGACTGGGCCGGGAACCCGGTCGAGCGGCGGCAAGGACACGCCGTCGGCGTCTACGTACGGCCGGAGCACCGGGGCAACGGACTGATCGAGGAACTGTTCGCGGCCGGCCTGGCCTGGGCGTGGCAGCGGGACGCCGAGCGGGTGCGGCTGTTCGTCCACGAGGACAACGCCCGTGCCCAGTCGGTGTACCGGAGGATCGGGTTCGCGCCCAGCGGGCTCGTCCTGCCCTTCGCCAAGGACGAGACCGCGAACGAGCTCGAGTTCGTCCTGGCGCGGCCGTCCTGGACGGCTGACGGCTAGACCGGCAGTTCCTGGTGCGGCCAGCGGGCGCGGGCCTGTTCCCGGGAGCGGAGCAGGGCGAGCGTCGGCAGGCCCTGGTCGGTTCCGGTGGCCAGCAGGTCGGGCAGCTCGGGGAAGGGGGCCACGGCCGCGATGTCGTCCAGGACCAGCGTCAGTGGTGGGTCGAGCCGACCGGAGGATGACCGTTCGGCCATGCGCCGGCCGCGCTCGACCACGCTGGAGACGAGGGCCGTCAGGAGGGGCATCGCGCCCGGGTTGCTCCGCGGGTCCTCGATGGATTCACCGACCATATAAAGCGTGCCCCCTTCGTGGACGAAGGAATCCAAGGCGACCGTATCGGACCGGTGGGGAGTGCACGCCTCCCGGATGTTCACCGTGAAGAGCGCCGACAGGGCCCTGCTGGTCAGCTCCTGGGCGATGTCCCGGCGTTCCGGGTGTGCGGTGAGCGCCGCCTCCAGTTCGCCGGCGGCGCCGGGCGCGGCCTTGGGATGGGTGCGCAGGGTGCGCACGGCGTCCTGGAGCTGGGTGCCCTGCGACCAGCGGTGCACGTGCCGGATGGTGCGGTTCTCCAGGGCGGCGGCGTGCAGATAGCTGCGCAGGAGGGTGGTCGCGGTGTCGGCGACCGCCTGGTCGATGCGCGCGGTGGGCCGTACGGGGGCGAGGAGGGCCGTGGCACGGTGCAGTGCCGTCTGCCTGTCCTCGCAGCCGGCCGTGGGGGACCAGTGCAGCCGGGCCGGGGTGTCGCACAGGTGCGTGGGGTCGTACAGCAGGGTGGGGCCCAGCTTGGCCCGGGTGTCCTTGGTCTCCGCCCACAGGGCCGGGTTGGAGGTGACGAGGACGACGGGGCCCTCCGCGTCCCGTACGGCCTGGACAGCGGCCGGCTGCCGGCCCTCCCGGGGGGCGAGGAGGACCTTCTCCCAGCCGCCCGTCCGGTCGCCGTCGGCCGGGAGGGCGATCGGTGGCGTCGGTACGGGCGTCTCCCGTAGGGGCGCTGCCGGCTGTGGCTCCGCGCGCGGCACGGGGACCTCGTGGCGGGGCTCCAGGAGGACGTCGTGGCGCGGGGCCCGGGCCTCGTGGTGGGGCTCCGGGAGGACGTCGTGGCGCGGCGCCCGGGCCTCGTGGCGCTCCTTCGGGGCCTCGGGGGCCGGTTCGGCGGGCATGGGTCCGCGCATGGCTTCCCGGGCCGCGGTGGTCCGGCGCAGCCTGTCCGCCCGCCAGCGGGCCACCGTGCCCATCGCGAACACGGTGAGCACGAAGAGGATCATCAGCTCGCCGAGGAACAGGCCCCAGAACAGGCCCCAGCCGGGCAGTTGGGCCGGTGGGGTGTCCGGCCAGGCACCGGCGAGGTCGTGCGGGCGGCCGATCAGGTGGCGCATGGCCAGGGGGGTGCGGGTGAAGGTGACGCCGTCCGGCCAGGCGCCCTGGGCGAACCGGGCCGCGAGGCCGGTGGCCGTCCACACCAGGACGGTCATGCCGATGAGGAACGCGAGGATGCCGATCAGCAGTCCGTCGGGGATGCCGCCCTGGCGCTCCCGGCGGATGTCACGGCGATCGTCCGGTCTCACGCTGTACTCCCTCTAGGCCACCGTCGACTCGGAGTCGCCCAGGTGCTGTTCCACGAAGGCCGCCGCCCGTTGCTCGGCCTCCAGCTCGGCCGCGCGCAGGGCGTCGTCGGCCGCCAGGTCGCTGGAGGACTCGGTCATCGCCCGGTCGGTGAAGACCAGCGGCCGTTCCGTCTCCGTGACCAGGTGCTTGACCACCTGGACATTGCCGTTGACGTCCCAGACCGCGATGCCGGGCGTCAGCGTGGGGATGATCTCGACGGCCCAGCGGGGCAGGCCGAGGACGCGGCCCGTCGCCCTCGCCTCGTCCGCCTTCTGGGCGTAGATCGTCCGGGTCGAGGCCATCTTCAGGATGGCCGCGGCCTCCTTGGCCGCCGCCCCGTCGACCACGTCGGACAGATGGTGGACGACCGCCACGAAGGAGAGGCCGAGCCGGCGCCCGAACTTCAGCAGCCGCTGGAACAGCTGCGCCACGAACGGGCTGTTGATGATGTGCCAGGCCTCCTCGACCAGGAAGATGCGCTTCTTCCGGTCGGGGCGGATCCAGGTGTGCTCCAGCCACACGCCGACGATCGCCATGAGGATCGGCATGGCGATGGAGTTGCGGTCGATGTGGGACAGGTCGAAGACGATCAGGGGTGCGTCGAGGTCGATGCCGACCGTGGTCGGGCCGTCGAACATGCCGCGCAGGTCGCCGTCGACCAGTCGGTCCAGCACCAGGGCGACGTCCAGACCCCAGGCCCGTACGTCGTCTATGGCGACGTTCATCGCCTCCGCCGACTCCGGTTCGGGGTGCCGGAGCTGCTCGACGATGTCGGAGAGGACCGGCTGGCGGTCGGTGATCGTCTCGTTGACGAAGGAGTGCGCGACCTTCAGGGCGAAGCCGGCGCGCTCGTCCAGGCCGTGGCCCATGGCGACTTCGATGATGGTCCGCAGCAGGGCGAGCTGCCCGGTCGTGGTGATCGCCGGGTCCAGCGGGTTGAGCCGGATGCCGTGGTTCAGGGCGGCCGTCGGGTCGAGCCGGATGGGAGTTATCCCCAGCTCCTCCGCGATCAGGTTCCACTCGCCGACGCCGTCCTCGCCCTGGGCGTCCAGGACGACGACCTGGCGGTCCTTGAACCGCAGCTGGCGCAGGACGTACGTCTTCTCCAGCGCCGACTTGCCGTTGCCGGACTCGCCGAGGACCAGCCAGTGCGGGGCCGGCAGCTGCTGGCCGTACAGCTGGAACGGGTCGTAGATGTAGCCCTTCCCGGAGTACACCTCGCGGCCGATGATGACGCCGGAGTCGCCGAGGCCGGGCGCGGCCGTGGGCAGGTAGACCGCCTGGGCCTGGCCCGTGGAGGTGCGCACCGGCGGCCGGGTCGTCTCCACCTTCCCGAAGAGGAACGAGGTGAAGGCCTCGGTGAGGACGGACAGCGGATCCCGCATCGGAGAATCAGCCCCTACCTTCGGATGCCGGTGGCGAACGGAAGTGTGTTCACGAAGGCGCGGTGGTGCTCTCGGTCGCACCACTCCAGCTTGAGGTACGACTTGCCGGCGGAGGCCCTTATCGTGCGCTTGTCGCGGTTCAGGGCTTCCGGGGAGCGGGCGGAGACGGTGATGTAGCCGACCAGGTTGACGCCGGCGGCGCCGCTGGCGAGGTCCTCGCCGCGCTGGTCGAGCCGGTTGTGCGCGGCGATGTCCCGGGGGTCGACGGTCCGGTTCATCTTGGCGGCGCGGGACGCCTCGGCCTCGTCGTTGGTCTTCTCGGTCAGCATCCGCTCGATGGCGACCTCGGTGGGCTCGAGGTCCATGGTCACGGCGACCGTGCGGATGACGTCCGGGGTGTGGACGAGGAGCGGGGCGAGGAAGTTGACGCCGACGGGGGTCATCGGCCACTCCTTCACCCAGGCGGTGGCGTGGCACCAGGGGGCGCGGGTGCTGGACTCGCGGGTCTTGGCCTGGAGGTAGGTGGGCTCCACGGCGTCCAGCTCGGCCGGCCAGGCGTTGCGCTGGGTCATCGCCTGGATGTGGTCGATGGGGTGGTCCGGGTCGTACATGGAGTGGATCAGGGAGGCCAGCCGGCCCTGGCCGAGCGGCTGGCGGACCCTGATGTCGGCCTCCTGGAGCCGGGAGCAGATGTCGGTCAGCTCGCGGGCCATGACGACGGCGAGTCCGGCGTCCCGGTCGACCTTGCCGCCGCGGGTGCGGGCGGCGCGGGCCATGGCGTGGGCCTCGGCGGCCAGTTCCCGGCTGTAGTGCATGCAGGCCACGAGGTAGGCGCGGTGCTGCTCGCTGCTGGTGGAGACCATGGACTGGAGCTGGTCGTAGGAGCGCTGGAGCCAGTCCGGGGAGCGGTCGTCGCCGCGCTGGGCGACGTCCTTGGCGTGCGCGTCCGGGTCGGCGGGCAGGGTGCGGGCGAGCATCTGCAGCCGGGTCACGAAGCCGTCGCCGTTGGCGACGTGCTTGAGGAGCGTGCCGAAGCGGTCGACCAGGGCCTCCTGGTCCTCGGAGTCGCGCAGGCCGACGCCGGGGCCCTCGATCTCGATGGCGGCGGTGACCGTCTTGCGGTCGGCGTGCAGGAGGACGGCGATCTCGTCCGGGCCGAAGGGCGCGGCGAGCCAGCTGATGCGGCCGATGCCGGGCGGCGGGCCGACCTCGATCTCGCGGCCGTCGATCCGGGTGCCGGCCTCCATGGCGGCGGACCGGTAGGCGGCGCCGCGCTTGACGGTGCGCTTGTACGAGCGGTTGATCTCGAACCACTTGTAGAAGGTGCGGTGCTTGTACGGGACGTAGACCGCGGCGAGCGCGAGCAGGGGGAAGCCCGTCAGCAGCGCGATCCGCAGGGGCAGGACCGGTACGAGGAGGCCGCACATCATGCCGAGGAACGCGCCGGCGATGATCAGGGCGATCTCGCCGGATTCGCGGTTCCGGCCGATGATCGCGTTCGGCCGGGCGCGGCCGATGAGATACGTACGGCGGGGCGTGACCGGATGGGACAGGTGGGACTCGGTCGTCAACGCCCTTCACCTCCTGAGCGGTTGTTGCGGGTGTTGCCGGCGTGCGGGGTGTTGACCGGGCTGGGCGCGCGGGGCGCGGGGGTGGCGGAGGGGACGGTTCCGCCGCTGTTCCCGGCCGGGGTACGGCTGCTGTGGGCGGCGACGCCGCCGGAGGCGGGGTTGGCCGGGCGCGGGGTGCTGCTCGGCTGGCCGGCCGCGGCGTTGCTGTCGGCGCGGGTGCTGTGGGTCTTGATGCCCTGGGCGACGAGGCTGGCGGGGGAGCTGATGACGGCGGCGGCCTTGCCCTCGGCGCCCTGCATGATGCGGTTGTTGCGGCCGCTGGCGATCTCGTCGCCGAAGCCGGGGACGAAGCGGTAGATCATCGCGCTGGCGAAGATGGCGAGCAGGATGATGGCGAGGCCGGAGACCACGGCGGAGAAGGCGTCGGGGCCGTTGTCGCCGGACAGGGCGCCGGCCAGGCCGAGGACGATCACGATGACCGGTTTGACCAGGATGACGGCGATCATGATGCCGGCCCAGCGGCGGACGTGGCCCCACAGGTTCTTGTCCACCAGGCCCGCGTAGACGACGGTGCCGAGGAGGGCGCCGACGTAGAGGAGGGCGGCGCGGATGACCAGTTCCAGCCAGAGAACGCCGGCGGCGAGGATGCTGACCAGGGAGACGACGATCAGCATGATGGGGCCGCCGCCGATGTCGTTGCCCTTCTTCAGGGCGCCGGAGAAGGTGCCGAAGAACGTGTCGGCCTGGTCGCCGGTGGCTTTCGCGAGGACGTCGGTGACGCTGTCGGTGGCCGAGACGACGGTGTACAGGATCAGCGGGGTGAAGGCGGAGGCCAGCACGGTGAGCCAGAGGAAGCCGACGGCTTCGGAGATCGCGGTGGTCAGCGGCACGCCGCGCACCGCGCGCTTGGCCACGGCGAGCAGCCACAGCAGGAGCGTCAGGATGGTGGAGGCGGCGAAGACGACGGCGTACTGCTTCAGGAACGCCTGATTCGTGAAGTCGACACTGGCGGTCTCTTTGACGGCTTTACTGAGCTTGTCGATGGTCCAGGACGCGGCCTCGGCGCAACCCTTGGCCAGCGAGGACAGCGGGTCGGCAGTGGAGGTGTCCGGGGCGATATCGCCGGACTTGCCGGATGTGTTGCCGCGCTCGCAGTACTTCTTGGCGTCGCCCGGGATGGGTCCGCAATTGAACCTGCCCGTCGAGGGCGAGGGGGACGGGCTGCCGGAAGGAGTGGGTGAGGGTTCCGCGAAGGCGCGTGTGGCCAGCAGTACGGCCGTGGTCTGTACGGCTGTCACGACTCCGGCGAGCTTGAGCGCACGCTGCGGGCTACCGGGCATACGTGAACCCTCCGTACTCCTCGATGGCTTTGCTGATCTCGTCGGAGGTGGCGGCCCTGTCGTCACCGGGTACGGGGGCGGGGCCGGCCTGCTGTGTCTCGGAACTGATCTTCCAGTCGCCGTCGGTCCAGCGAAGGTCGAACGTCCAGGTCTTCCAGGACGAGGTGACGGGGTCGGTCGAGGTGCTGCTGGCCATGCCGATGAGGCCCACGTACCAGACCGCCACCTTGGCGGAGCCCGCCGTGTACTCCCGCACGGTGGTACCGATCGGGATGACCCGGGAGACGAACGTGCTGCCCTTGGGCGGATTGCCGGAGGCATCAAGGCCCATTTTGGCGAGGAACTCGGCCGAGTAAGCCTGATCCATGGGGCCCTGGAGGCGGGTTACCGCCTCATGGGTGTAGAGCAGGTTCAGGAGCGTATGGCGGCTGGCCTTGTTGAACATGCCGGTCGAACCGAGGGCCACGGCGTAGTTCGAGGCCGCCGACTGGGCTCCCTGCTCGGTGTGGGCGTATCCCGTCGGGACACCACCGGTCTTGGTCTCCACCGGACGCGTGCCGCTCGCCGACGTGGCGGTGGACTGGGGTTGTGTGGCCTTGGTGGGGTGGGTGGTCGTCGGGGTTTCGTCGCCCCTGTTCGCGAAGGCGATGGCGGCGATGAGGAGGACCACCACGCCGACCACCGTGACCAGGCTGCGGGAGGAGGAACGCTGGGGGCGGCGGGGGGCGCCGCCGTAGGGGTCGGGGTCGGGGAGGCGGGTCCGGGTCTGGCCCGGCTCCGGGTAGTCGCCGTACCCCCGCTCGTCTCCGGGACTCATGCCGCGTACGCCCCCTCCACCTCGTAGACATACGACGGTAGCCGTGCTGGTTCCCGCGCGGGCGCGGTGTGGTGACTCGACATCAGGGAAACGCAACCTCAGCCGGTGGGCACGACGGACGGGTGGGGTGGAGGGGGCAGCCGGGGCCGGGCGCGCCCGGAACGGGTGGGGTTACACCGCCATGCCGTACACGATCGTGAACAGTGTGCCGAGGGAGCCGATGATGAAGACTCCGGTGAGGCCCGCGATGATCAGGCCCTTGCCCTGTTCCGCGCTGAAGGTGTCCCGCAGGGCCGTGGCGCCGATGCGCTGCTTGGCCGCACCCCATACCGCGATGCCGAGGCAGAGCAGGATGGCGACGGCCATGACCACCTCGATCATCACCTTGGCTTCGTTGCCCAGGCTGCCGAAGGGGCCCCAGTCCGGAGCGATCCCGCCGATGATGGTGTTGATGTCTCCCTTGTCGGCCGCAAAGAGCATGTAAGTCACCGCCCCTGGTGGGTAGTTCCGCGAGTCCCCTGCGGGCGCAGAGGTCAGGCCTCATTGTCGCCGACAACGTCGCCAACGTATGTCGACTTGGCGTCATTCACTGGCGGGTTTCGCATATGTGGCACCTACCGTCACTCTGTGTATCACGGCAGGTCACGCCGGGCAATGAGGTCGGTGCGGAACCTGGCGTGTGGTTCCGTCGTTGACCCCCTTTACGACCTGTGCGGTTCTGACGGCCGGCCGGGTGAGGCCCCGCGTCGATGTTCTCACGGGCGGGGGTGCTCCGCGTGTGCCCGGTGCGCGGGGAAATCCGGGAACCGCTCGGTTTGCGTGGGGCTTTGACGGTGAGACTTGTGGCTGATGAAGCGCATCTCCCGCCGCTCGTTCACCTCGCGGCCCGCGTCGCTCGGCGCCGTGGTGCTGCTCGCGCTGACCTCGGCGTCCGTGGCCGCGGCCGACGACGGACGGGGGCCGCTCGGGGTCACCGCGGACGCCGTCGCGAACCGGTGGAGCGCGCGGGTGGGCGCGCTGTTTCCCGCGGACCGGGCGGACCGGGCGGGCCGGCCGGCCGGCGGTCACTTCTGCACCGCGTCGGTGGTGGACAGCCCGCGCGGCGATCTGCTCGTCACCGCCGCCCACTGCCTGGACGGCCCGGACCGCGACCTGGTGTTCGTGCCGGGCTACCGCGAGGGGCGGGCGCCGTACGGGGTGTGGAGGGTGACGCGGCGCTTCCTGCCCGAGGCGTGGGTGCGGGACCGGGACGAGGACAGTGACCTGGCCTTCGTCACCGTCGCCGGGCGGGGCGGCAGGCGGGTGGAAGAGGTGGTGGGCGGCAACCGGTTCACGCCCGGCGTGGCCACCGGCGCCACCGTGGTGACGGTCACCGGTTACCCGGGCTCGCGTGAGGTCCCCGTCGTCTGCGCGGACAGACCGGTCCCGTGGGGCCGTACCCAACAGCGCGTCGACTGCCCGGACTTCACCACCGGCACCAGCGGTAGCCCCTGGGTCAACGGCGATCACGAGGTCGTGGGGGTCCTCGGCGGTCACGAGGAGGGCGGCAGTACGGCCGGAACCTCGTACAGCGTGGTGCTGGGCGGTGCGGCGGGGGAGCTGTACGAGGGGGCGGTGCGCGGGTCCTGAGCAGGCCTCAGGGCGCCGCGGGGGAGGGTCCGGGTCCGTGGGCGCGGGCGGTCGTACGCGCCGGGCACCGTGATTTGACGCCACATCATGAGAAAGGGGTCTTGGATCCGCCCGGGATGGGGGAAAGTTGAACCGTGCGGAAGTCATGGGTGATCGGTGGGGCGGCCGTCGCGCTCGGCGTGAGCTTCGTGATGCTGCTGGTCGTCGGTGTGTACATGGTGGCCGGGAACCTGGTCAACGGGGTGACCTCGGGGAGCCGGGGGCTGGCGAAGGGGGCGGTGCCGGCCGCCTACAAGTCGCTGGTGCAGCGGTGGGGCAATCTGTGTCCGGCGCTCACGCCCGCGCTGCTCGCCGCGCAGCTGTACCAGGAGAGCGGGTGGAACCCGACCGTGGTCAGTGCGGCCGACGCGCGCGGTATCGCGCAGTTCATCCCCAGTACGTGGGCGACGCACGGCATCGACGGCGACGGTGACGGCAAGCGGGACATCTGGGATCCGGACGACGCCATTCCGTCGGCGGCGTCGTACGACTGCGAGCTGGCGAAGTACGTCAAGGACGTGCCCGGTGACGTCTCCGACAACATGCTCGCCGCGTACAACGCGGGGGCCTACCGGGTGATCCGGGCGGGCGGGGTGCCGGCCATCAGCGAGACGCGGAACTACGTCAAGCGGATCCGCAGCCTGGAGGAGAGCTTCGCCGCGCCGGTCAGCCGGCTCGACCCGTCCCGGCAGGCCGCCGGTGCCATCGCCTTCGCGCAGAGCCGGCTGGGCACGCCGTATCTGTGGGGCGGCAACGGCACCCCGGACCAGGGCGGGCGCTTCGACTGCTCGGGCCTGACCAAGGCCGCGTACGAGAAGGTCGGGGTCAGGCTGCCGCGGGTGGCCAACGACCAGTACAACGCCGGGCCGCACCCCTCGCGGGACCAACTGCTCCCCGGTGACCTGGTGTTCTTCTCCGACGACCTCACCGACTCGCGGGCCATCCGGCACGTGGGGATCTACGTCGGCGGCGGGTACATGATCGACGCCCCGCGGACCGGCGCGGTGATCCGCTTCGACCCGGTCGACACCCCGGACTACTTCGGCGCGACACGGGTAACGGAGGAGGGCGCGCAGGCACTTCCCACCGGCGTGTGAACGATGCGTGAAGCTGCCCCCTGAGCTGCGGTGACGAGTCTCTCTTCGATAACGTCTGCGTGATCATTCAGTGGAGAGTGGAACGTATTCATGGTGCCCGTGCGTTCCTGTTGACGTAGCCGAGCGGACGTCAGTGCGGCAGTGCAGCGGAAGCGGATCTACGAACCACGGGGGGCTGGAGCGACGCACACCCGGTGCGTCCGGACGAACGACGAAGGGGCCGCAGCACCATGGCTGTACTCGCCGAATCCGGATCGAACCCCGACGTCGACCTGCTCTACGACATCAACGGCCTGGCCAAGGACGCGCCGCACTGGTTCGACCGGGTCATGGAGTTCGTCGGCGAGTACGGACTGCTGCTCGCCATGGTGCTGCTGGTCCTGTGGTGCTGGTGGGGCGTGCGGCGCCGGGGCGGCGAGGAGGCGGCGCCGTCGGTGGCCGCGCTGCTGTGGGCGCCCCTCGCGGCGGGTCTCGCGGTGCTCGTGAACGTCCCGATACGGGGTTTCGTGGAGCGTCCGCGCCCCTTCCGGGACCACCAGGGCCTGGACGTCCTGGTCTCCGGCAAGGACGACTTCTCCTTCGTCAGCGATCACGCGACGCTCACGATGGCGCTCGGTGTGGGCCTCTTCGTCGCCAACCGCCGCTTCGGTCTCGCCGGCATCGGCCTGGCCCTGCTGGAGGGCTTCTGCCGGGTCTACATGGGCGTGCACTACCCGACGGACGTGTTGGGCGGTTTCGCGCTGGGCACGGCCGTCGTGCTGCTGCTGTCGCCGCTCGCCATGGCGCTGCTCACCCCGCTGGTGCGGGCGGTGGAGCGTTCGCCGCGGGCGGGCCGGCTCGTGCGGCGGCGGACGGCTCCGGGGGTGCCGGTGCTGCCCGGCGCGCACCGCCCGGCGGGCTCCGAGGAACGGGACCTGGCCGCGTAGCCCTCCCGCGGCCGGGAACGGCCCCTGGCCGTCCTACAGGCCCTGCGCGTACGAGAAGAACCGCTTCGGGTCGTACTGCTTCTTCACCTTGTCCAGCCGCGCCGCCGCGTCCCCGTAGTACGCCTTCTTCCAGTTCTTCAGCGTGGGGTCGGTGTAGTTCTGGTAGGCCGCGCCGGACGCGTACGGGGCCATGGCCTGGTGCGCCGACGTCAGCCAGGACTGTGCCGTGGTGCCGGAGGCCCCCGCGCCCCAGGAGGCGATGTACTGGGCCAGCATCCGGGAGCGGCGGTGGACGAACGCGGTGGCGGTCGGGGAGACCCGGTTGACCGCGCCGCCGAGCGCCGTGAACGCGATGCTGCCGGCGCCGCCGCGCACCGCGGCGATCTGCTTCAGCACGGTCTGGACGCCGGCCGCGGACAGCGAGCGGTCGAAGAAGTCGGAGCGGGCCGCGTACGTCTCCCGGCCGAGCCTGCCCTGCGGGGAGCGGCCGGGGGTGGGGCCCGGCAGGTGGCACTGGGCGTCGGTGGCGAAGGAGGAGCAGCCGGCGTAGATCTCCATGGCCTCCTCGTAGCCGCGGCGGCGCAGGGAGACCGAGCGGGCGTTCGCGCCGGCCAGGTGGGCCAGGCGGTCCACGGCGTTCTGCAGCTCGCGGTAGGTGCCGAGGGAGAAGCAGGAGACGGAGACGGTCGGGGTGCGGCCCGGTGAGCAGGCCAGGTGCAGGGAGGACCAGATCTCGTCGGGCTGGGACGGGCCCCACTCCTGCCAGGCCTTCAGCACCTTGGCGGCCTTGGACCAGGGCCAGGTGAGGTAGGCGGTGACGGCCTGCGGCGCGGTGTGGGTGCGGAAGTGCAGCTCGGTGACGACGCCGAAGTTGCCGTTGCCCGCGCCGCGCAGCGCCCAGAACAGGTCGGCGTGGTGGCGGGTGTCGGCGGTGACCTGGGTGCCGTCGGCGGTGATCAGGGTGGCCTGGGTGAGGCTGTCGCAGGTCAGGCCGTAGGCGCGGGAGGCGACGCCGTGGCCGCCGCCGAGCACCAGGCCGGAGACGCCGACGGTGGGGCAGGAGCCGGCGGGTATGGTCACGCCCTTCGCGGCGAGCGCGCGGTAGACGTCGATCAGCTTGGCGCCGGCGCCGACGACGGCCTGGTTGCCGCTGACCCGGATCCGGTTCAGCCGGGACACGTCGAGGATCAGCCGGTTGTCGCCGGAGGAGTACCCGGCGTAGGAGTGGCCGCCGTTGCGGATGGCGACCTTGACACCGTGCGCGCGGGCGTACGCCAGGGTGGTGCGGATGTCGGCGGCGTGCGCCACGTAGGCGACCGCGGCCGGTTTCAGGGCGTCGAAGCGGGTGTTGTACAGCTGGTGGGCGGTCTTCCAGGAGGCGTCGCCGGGCCGTATCAGGGTGCCGTCGAGGTCCCGGGCGAGGGCCGTCCAGTTCGCGGCGGCCCGGGCGGAGGCGGTGGTCCCGAGGGCGGCGAGGGAGGCCGCGCCCGTCAGTGACGCCGCGGGCGCGGAGGAGCCGCCGCCCGCTGTGCACGCGGTCAGCGCGGTCGTCGCCAGGGCGGCCGCGCCGCCCGAGATGAACGTACGCCGTTCCATGTCCGTCGCCCCTTTCTCCGGGTCTCCTGGAACGAGACGCCGGCCCGCGCCTCGGGGTTCCGCCGAACGGGTGAGGGGCGGCGCACGGGCGTTCGGATGACCGGCTCGTCGGAATCTCCGTGTGCCCTCCCCGTGAGCATTCCGTGACCTAACCGGGCCGACGGCAGGGGTTCACTCTGCGTTCATTTCTGGCCATCGGCGGCTTCACCTGTTCTGCCTAATTTCGGCCGTACCGGTGCGGAGTGCGGCATGGATTGCGCTCCCGCGCACCCCACTACTCACCTCGCGCGCCGCCGATCGCGGCGGCTCCTGGAAGGAACTCCCGAAAGTGAAGCTTCAGCGCAAGAACCGGCTGCGCGCCCTCTCTCTCGGTGCTGTCGCCGTCTCCAGCGCCCTGGCCCTGACGGCGTGCGGCTCCGACGACGACGGCGGCAGCGCCTCGAGCGGCGCGACCGGCGCCACGAGCACGAACTCCATCAAGTGCGACGACGCCAAGGGGCAGCTGCTCGCGGACGGTTCCTCCGCGCAGAAGAACGCGATCGACGCCTGGACCAAGGCCTTCTCGCCGGCCTGCAAGGTGCAGATCAACTACAAGGGCGCCGGCTCCGGTGCCGGTGTCACCTCCTTCACCCAGGGCCAGATCGCGTTCGCCGGTTCCGACTCCGCGCTGAAGCCCGACGAGGTCACCGCCTCCAAGAAGGTCTGCAACGGCGGCCAGGGCATCGACCTGCCGATGGTCGGCGGCCCGATCGCCCTCGGCTACAACGTCCCCGGCGTGGACAACCTGGTCCTGGACGCCCCGACGATCGCCAAGATCTTCGACAGCAAGATCAAGAACTGGAACGACCCGCAGATCAAGAAGCTCAACCCCGACGCGAAGCTTCCCGACCTGAAGATCCAGGCCTTCCACCGCTCCGAGGACTCCGGCACCACGGACAACTTCACCAAGTACCTGCTCGCCACCACGCCCGGCAACTGGAAGTACTCCGGTGGCAAGGCCTGGCAGGCGCAGGGCGGCCAGGCGGCCTCCGGCTCGGCCGGCGTGGCCCAGGGCGTCAAGCAGAACTCCGGCGCGATCGGCTACTTCGAGCTGTCCTTCGCCAAGGACATCGACACCGTCGCCATCGCCACCGGCGCCAAGGCCCCGGTGAAGCCGTCCACCGAGTCCGCCACCGCGGACATCGCCGCCGCCAAGGTGATCGGCACCGGCAAGGACCTCGCGCTCCAGCTCGACTACAAGACCAAGGCCGAGGGCGCCTACCCGATCACCCTGGTCACCTACGAGATCGTCTGCGACAAGGGCAACAAGGCCGACTCCCTGCCCGCCACCAAGGCGTTCCTGCGCTACATCGCCAGCGAGGACGGCCAGAAGGTGCTGGCGCAGAACGGCTACGCCCCCATCCCCGACGAGATCATCGCCAAGGTCCGCACCACCATCGAGGGCCTGAGCTGACCTGATCCGTGAGTGTGCGGCCCGGTGCCCGTCCGGGCCGGGCCGCACCGTCCGGTGCACCGCCGCCACGAGCCGCGCCCCGCGGGGCCGCCGCTCCGCAGACCGGAGAACCCGATGGACATATCGACGACAACCGACGTTCCTCCCCCCGCCGCCCCGCCCTCGCTCGCCGAAAGCAAGCGCGCGGCCCGCGGCGCCACCCGGCCCGGCGACCGGATCTTCCTGGGCCTGTCGCGCGGCTCCGGCATCCTGCTGCTGGTGATCATGGCCGCGATCGCGGTCTTCCTCACCTACCGCGCCTCCCTCGCGATCAGCCGGGACCACGGCAACTTCCTGACCACCTTCGAGTGGAACCCCAACCTCACCCCGCCGAGCTTCGGCATCGCGGTGCTGGTCTTCGGCACGGTCGTCTCCTCGGTGATCGCCATGGCCATCGCGGTCCCGGTCGCCGTCGCGATCGCGCTGTTCCTCACCCACTACGCCCCGCGCCGGCTCAGCGGCCCGATCGCCTACGTCATCGACCTGCTCGCCGCCGTGCCGTCCATCGTCTACGGCCTGTGGGGCGCCCTGGTCCTCGTGCCGCACCTGCGCGGCCTGTACGGCTGGCTGGACACCTACTTCGGCTGGACCGGGATCCTCTCCTGGGAGGAGGGCGCCCCGCGCACCATGCTCGCCGTCGGCATCCTGCTGGCGATCATGATCCTGCCGATCATCACCAACGTCAGCCGTGAGGTGTTCCGGCAGGTCCCGCGGATGCACGAGGAGGCCGCCCTGGCCCTCGGTGCCACCCGCTGGGAGGTCGTGCGGATGTCCGTGCTGCCCTTCGGCCGCTCCGGTGTGATCTCCGCGTCCATGCTCGGCCTCGGCCGCGCCCTCGGCGAGACGATGGCCGTGGCCACCGTGCTCTCCCCGGACTACGACATCCACGCCAGCCTGCTGAACCCCGGCGGCGGCACCTTCGCCCAGAACATCGCCAGCAAGTTCGGCGAGGCCACCGTGCAGGGCCGGGACGCGCTGATCGCCTCCGGTCTGGTCCTCTTCGTCATCACCCTGCTGGTCAACGGCGCGGCCCGCGCGATCATCGCCCGCCGCAAGGAGTACTCGGGGGCCAACGCATGAGCACCGCAGCCGTCACCGACAAGCGCCCCGGCTCGCTGCGCGGTGCCAGCCTGCCCCGGTGGTCCCCCTGGGCCATCGCCGTCGGGTCCGTCGCCGTCGCCGTGGGCATCGGCCTCGGCGCGGGCCTGGACAGCAAGGTCCAGTGGGGCCTGATCGCCGCGATCCTGTTCGTCCTCGGCACCTACGGCATCGCCGCCCGGGTGGAGGGCCGCCGGCAGGCCAAGGACCGGGTCGCCACCTCGCTGGTCTGGGTCGCCTTCCTGCTCGCCGTCGTCCCGCTGGTCTCCCTGGTGTGGACGACCGTCTCGCGCGGCGTGAAGGTGCTCGACGTCCACTTCCTCACCCACTCCATGGGGATCGTCGCCGACTCCGAGCCCGGCGGCGGCATCTACCACGCCATCGTCGGCAGCCTGGAGCAGGTCGGTCTCGCCACCCTGATCGGCGCCCCGATCGGCGTGCTCACCGCCGTCTACCTGGTGGAGTACGGACGCGGCCGGCTCGCCCAGGCGGTCACGTTCTTCGTCGACGTCATGACGGGAATCCCGTCGATCGTCGCGGGCCTGTTCATCCTCAGCCTGATGCTCATCATGAAACTGGACCCGTTCGGCTTCGCCGGTTCGCTGGCCCTGGCCATCCTGATGATGCCGGTCGTCGTCCGCTCCACCGAGGAGATGCTCAAGCTCGTCCCGAACGAGCTGCGCGAGGCGTCCCTGGCGCTCGGCGTGCCCAAGTGGCGGACCATCCTGAAGGTCGTCCTGCCGACCTCCATCGGCGGCATCACCACCGGCGTCATGCTCGCCGTCGCCCGGATCGCGGGCGAGACCGCGCCGGTGCTGCTGCTGGTGTGGGGCAACCCCTTCATCAACACCAACCCGTTCGAAGGGGCGCAGGCGTCGCTGCCGCTGTACATCTACCAGCAGTACGCCGCCGGCGGCGACCCGGCGTACGACCGCGCGTGGGCGGCGTCCCTCACGCTGATCGCCTTCGTGATGATCCTCAATCTGGTGGCCCGCGGCATCGCCCGCTGGAAGGCACCGAAGACCGGTCGCTGACGCGGCCATACAGCGACCGAGCTCTGAACCCCTGGAAGTGAAGCAGACATGGCCAAGCGAATCGACGTGAGCGGGCTCACCGCCTACTACGGCTCCCACAAGGCGATCGAGGACATCTCGATGACGGTCGAGCCGCGCTCGGTGACGGCGTTCATCGGCCCCTCCGGCTGCGGCAAGTCGACGTTCCTGCGCACCCTGAACCGGATGCACGAGGTCACCCCCGGCGGCCGCGTCGAGGGCAAGGTGATGCTCGACGCCGAGGACCTGTACGGCTCCGGGGTCGACCCGGTGTCCGTGCGCCGCGAGGTGGGCATGGTCTTCCAGCGCCCGAACCCGTTCCCCACGATGTCGATCTTCGACAACGTGGCGGCGGGCCTCAGGCTGAACGGCAACTACAAGAAGAGCGAGCTGAACGACATCGTCGAGAAGTCGCTCAAGGGCGCCAACCTCTGGAACGAGGTCAAGGACCGGCTGAACAAGCCGGGCTCCGGGCTCTCCGGCGGCCAGCAGCAGCGGCTGTGCATCGCGCGGGCCATCGCGGTCGAGCCGAAGGTGCTGCTCATGGACGAGCCGTGCTCGGCCCTGGACCCGATCTCCACGCTCGCCATCGAGGACCTGATCGGCGAGCTGAAGGACCGGTTCACGATCGTCATCGTGACCCACAACATGCAGCAGGCGGCGCGGGTCTCGGACCGTACGGCGTTCTTCAACCTGGCCGCCGTGGGCCAGCCGGGCCGGCTCGTGGAGATCGACGACACCGAGCGGATCTTCTCCAACCCGTCGGTCCAGGCCACGGAGGACTACATCTCCGGCCGCTTCGGCTGACCGGACCCCGCCCCCGGACCGGGGCGGTACGGACCCCTCGCGGTGCTGCATGGCGGTGCCACCGCGAGGACGCAGAAGGGCCCGCCCCTGGCTCCCGGGGGCGGGCCCGTCGCGTTCGGCCGTCCTGCGGCCCCCGCGGTCCTACAGGGCCACCAGCTTCACGATGCCGAAGGCCAGGGCCGCGACCAGCGCGGCGGCCGGCATCGTGATGAACCAGCCCAGGACGATGTTCTTGGCCACGCCCCAGCGGACCGCGTTGACCCGCTTGGTCGCGCCCACGCCCATGATCGCCGAGGTGATGACGTGGGTGGTGGAGATCGGCGCCTTGAAGATGAACGCGGTGGTGAACATGATCGACGCGCCGGTGGCCTCCGCCGCGAATCCCTGCGGCGGGTCCAGCTCGATGATCTTGCGGCCCAGCGTGCGCATGATCCGCCAGCCGCCGGCGTACGTGCCCAGGGACAGCATCACCGCGCAGACGATCTTCACCCAGACCGGGATCGGGTCGCCGAACGTCTCGTGGCCGGAGATGACCAGGGCCAGCACCACGACACCCATCGTCTTCTGGGCGTCCTGCAGACCGTGGCCGAGCGCCATGCCGGCCGCCGAGACGGTCTGGGCGATGCGGAAGCCGCGCTTGGCCTTGTGCGGGTTGGACCGCCGGAACAGCCACATGATCGCCGTCATGACCAGGTAGCCGACGATCAGGCCGACGAACGGGGAGACGAACATCGGGATGACGATCTTCTCCAGCACCCCGCTCCACAGCACGTCCGTGCCGCCCGCCAGCGCCGCTCCCACCATGCCGCCGAACAGCGCGTGCGAGGAGGACGAGGGCAGGCCGAAGTACCAGGTGACCAGGTTCCAGACGATCGCGCCGACCAGGGCGGCGAAGAGGATGCCCATCCCCGTCGAGCCCCGGGGCGTCTCGATCAGCCCCTCGCTGACGGTCTTGGCGACGCCGGAGCCCAGGAAGGCACCGGCCAGGTTCATCACGGCCGCCATGGCGAGCGCCGCCCGCGGGGTCAGCGCCCGCGTCGACACCGAGGTGGCGATGGCGTTCGCGGAGTCGTGGAAGCCGTTCGTGTACGTGAAGAAGAGCGCGACCCCTACGGTCGCGATCAGGGCGAAGGTGTCCATCGACGCCTCAGGACTCCTTGACGGCGATGGTCTCCACCGTGTTCGCCACGTGCTCGAAAGCGTCCGCCGCCTCTTCCAGGACGTCCACGATCTGCTTGAGCTTCAGCACCTCGATGGCGTCGTACTTGCCGTTGAAGAGGTGGGCGAGCAGCTTGCGGTGGATCTGGTCGGCCTGGTTCTCCAGCCGGTTGACCTCGATCCAGTACTCGGTGAGGTTGGCCATGGTGCGCAGGTTCGGCATGGCCTCGGCCGTCAGCTCCGCCGCGCGGGCCAGGACCTCGATCTGCTGCTCGACGCCCTTGGGCAGTTCCTCGACGTTGTAGAGGACGACCAGGTCGACGGCTTCCTCCATGAAGTCCATGATGTCGTCCAGGGAACCGGCGAGGGCGTAGATGTCCTCCCGGTCGAACGGCGTGATGAACGAGGAGTTCAGCTGGTGGAAGATCGCGTGCGTGGCGTCGTCACCTGCGTGTTCCGCGGCCCGCATACGCTCTGCGATCTCGGCCCGGGCGGAGGAGTCCGCCCCGAGCAGTTCCATCAGGAGTTTGGAGCCCGTGACGATGTTGTCCGCGGACGCGGCGAACATGTCGTAGAAGCTCGTCTCCCTGGGGGTCAGACGAAAGCGCACGTGGGGTCCTCGGGGTGCTTCGGTTTCGGTCAGGCTGATGCTAGGCGCATCATCCGGCCACGGCTAACGGGCCGCATCCCAGTGTCGCCCATCGGCCGCGGTGATGAGCACAGGGGCGCAGGAAGGCCCCCGTACCCCGCAAAGTTCGTTACCATATACCCAGTAGGGGTATCTGTCCCTTTTGTCCGCAGCTCGTCCCGAGACGGAGGCCCGCGATGACGACGACGACCGAGGCCGGCGCCACGCACGGCTACCACAAGCAGAAGGACGAGCACCTCAAGCGGCTGCGCCGCATCGAGGGGCAGATCCGGGGGTTGCAGCGGATGGTGGACGAGGACACCTACTGCATCGACATACTCACGCAGGTCTCCGCCTCCACCAAGGCCCTGCAGTCCTTCGCGCTCCAGCTGCTGGAGGAGCACCTGCGGCACTGCGTGGCGGACGCGGCGCTCAAGGGCGGCGACGAGATCGACGCGAAGGTGGACGAGGCGACGAAGGCGATCGCCCGCCTGCTGCGCACCTGAGCGGCGCGGCGGCGCGGGCCGCGCTCAGTCCGGATCCCGCTCCTCGGCGACGCGCAGCACCGCGTCGATGCTCTCCAGACTGAGCCGGTCCTCGGCGGCCGAGGCCGCGATGATCAGCTCTCCGCAGAGTTCGATCTCGGCGAGGGCCACGTGGTCCTGAACCGCCGTGCCGCCGACCCGAGCCACCCGCCTCACCTCTTCCCTGCCGTCACCGCCTCCTAGGGTAGGCAGCGGTCCGCGCACCGCGCATGGCACGGACGGGCTACTTACCCGAGGACGTTCGGGACTAGTGTCTGGCCGGAATCATCCGCTCTCCACGGGCTCGTCCCCCGCCACCCGGCCCGTGTAGATGTCCGCCGGGGCCGGCAGCCGGATGTCCGCGGGGGCGCCGAAGCCGAACAGCAGCAGGGTGGAGGCGACCGCCACGGTGGCCCGGGCACGGCCGTTGGAGAAGCTGAAGCGCTGCCGGAGCTTGCGGATGCGGCCCTGGTCGTCCAGGTAGGCGTCGAACGGCACCCGGGCCGTGGCGAACCCCGTCGCCGCCGCGGCCAGCGCCGCCCGGATCCCGGGCGAGGCGTACCGGGCCGCGCGGGCGAGGTCGGCGGTGCCCCGGTAGTGGCGTACGGCCGTCCCGGCCACCTCGGTGCGGCCCACGAAGGCCGCCTCGCGGGTGCCGCGCAGCAGTTCGGCCGCGACGTACGGGTCGGTGGCGCCGCCGGTGACCAGATTGCCGTCGGACAGCGTCGCCGTCTCCACCCGCACCCACTTGCCGGCGGGCACGCCCGCGCCCCGGTTCTTCATGTACAGCGCGCCCGGGGTGAGCAGTTCGGTGATGGGCCGGTGCCCGGCGGCGCCGGTGGGTCCGGCGGGGAGCACCACGGTGAGCCGGCCGAGGCGGTGGCGGTAGTCGTAGACGCCCCGGCCCCGGATGGTGACGCGGGTGCCGCCGGTGGCCATCTCCATGGAGGTGCCGGCCTTGGAGCTGCCCGCGTCCCGCAGCGCCCGGGCGGCCCGGCGCAGCGCGTCCACGGGGTCGTCCGCGCCCTTGACGTCCTCGGCGGCGGCCCCGCCGCCGGAACAGCCGCAGACGCCCGCCGCGAGGCCGAGGAGGATCACCGTCGCGGCGGCGGTCCTGCCCGCGCGCCTGTGCTGCCGCCGATCCATCGCCTGCCTACTCCCAGCGGTGTGTCCGTCACGGGCCCCCGTCGTCCGGATAACGACGGGTGGCAAGCGCCGTCACGCGCGGCGGGCGGGCTCGGTACGGTGGTCGGCGTGGCAGTCACCTCGGCGCAGCAGGACGGGCCGGAGCACGCCCGGTCCGGGCAGGAACACCGCACGACGACGACCGAACAGGGCCGCTTCTGCGTGGCCCGCTGCACCTGCGGCTGGCGCGGCCCCGCCCGCCGCGCCCGCAGCCAGGCCCGCACGGACGCGGAGACCCACACGACGGACGGCTGACCGGCCGGTTCCCGCCGACCGCCGCCCCGACACCGGACGCCGGCGACCTCGGCCCCGAGTTTTCCGTGCCCGGTGGCCCGGTCGGGAGGCGGAGGATCGGTTCTGTGGTTTGGCGTGGCTCGGGGGTCGGCCGGGCTGTGGCGGGCTTGGACTCGCGGTTTCCCGTGCCCGGTGGTGCGGCCGGGAGGCGGGGGGTCGGTTCTGTGGTTTCGCGTGGCCCGGGGGGCCGGTGGGGCGGTGGCGGGTTCGGTTCTGTGGTTTTGCGTGGCTCGGGGGTCGGCCGGGCGGTGGCGGGCTTGGACTCGCGGTTTCCCGTGCCTGGCGGTCCGGCCGGGAGGCGGGGAGTCGGTTCTGTGGCTTCTCGCGCCCCGGGGGACCGGACCGGCCGGGGAGGGCTTCGCCGGCCGTGGGCGTGGTCCTGGCGTTCCTGTGCTGTCGGCCGGACGGGAGGCAGGGGGGTCGCTTCCGGGCGTTCTCCGTGTCCGGCGGTCCGGTGGGGGGAGGCGGGAGCCCCTGGTCCCCGGGTCCGGCCGGCGGGCGGCGGGGTCAGAGGCGTCGTTCGCCGGGGGCGGGCGGGACATCGAGCGCGTCCAGCAGCTCACGGTCGCGGAACTGGGTCAGACGGGCCCCGGCGGCGCCCGGGGGGAGCCACAGGATGCGGTCCACCTCGGTGTTCGGTGTGAAGTGGCCGGAAACCGCCTCGGCGGCCCAGTACCGCACCCGTTTGAAGCGGCCGTCGGCCGTGTAGCAGACGGCCGGCAGTTCCGCGCCGGGCTCGGCGGCGTACCCGGTCTCCTCCGCGACCTCGCGCAGCGCCCCGGCGAGCGGGTCCTCGCCCCGCTTCAGCTTGCCCTTGGGATGGGACCAGTCGTCGTACTTGGGCCGGTGCACCAGGCAGATCTCCACGGCACCGGTGAGGGGCGAGCGGCGCCACAGGACGCAGCCCGCCGCCTGGACCACCGTGTCGGTCACGCCGTCTCCTTCCGGGTCAGGGGGCGTTGACGGTCTGCTTCTGCCAGGACTGCTGGAACGCGAACCGGGCCGCCTCCACCTCGTGCCGCTGGTCGGCGTGGAGGACACCGAGGGCGTAGGCGGTGGCCGGGGTGATCCGGGGCGTGCGGGCCGCCTGCGCCGCCGCCGCTGCTGCCTCCGACGCGTCCCGGTGCCGGTTCAGCGCCTGCCCGGCCGTCAGCAGCCGTACGTCCAGCGGGGCGTTGCCGCCGTGCAGCACCTCGCGGGCGTACCGGTACAGCCGCAGCAGCAGCCGTACCTGGTGCCAGGGGCCGTCCTGGGGGTGCGGGGACGGCTCCGGGGACAGGCCGTGGACCAGTGCCTCCGCGTTGTACGGGTGGCCCGCGGTGACCAGGGGCAGCGCGGCAACGGCATCCGTGAGGCGTTCCTCGGCGGCGGCGGCCAGCGGACCCAGCCCGCTGCCGGGCGCGGCCGGGGTGAGGGGGACCTCGCTGGCCAGGACGGCGACCTTGTCGGCCACCGCGTGGAAGCGGGAGGAGCCGAGGGCCTGGAGCGCCGTGGAGTGGGCCCTGGTCCGGGCCAGGGTGAGCTGGCGCTCCAGCAGGGCACCGGCCTTGGCCGCGCCGACGGTGAGCGTGCCGCGCTCCGCCGGTGCCGTGGCGTACGCCGGGCCGCCGGGGCTCGCCGGCTTCGCGGACGGGACCCGGCCGCCGGCCGCCGGCGTGCCGGCCGTGGGCACGGGCAGCGCGGTCACCCCGGACAGCCGGTGCAGCGCCAGCAACAGCCGCTCCAGCCGCCCCTGGTAAGCGTGCTCCAGGCCCAGCGTGCCCGACAGCCAGGCCAGTTCGGGGCGGATCTCCTCGGCCCAGCCGGGGTCGAGGAGCGGGCGGAAGGTGTGCAGGCTGCCGCTGATCCGGCGGGCCGAGCGGCGCAGGGCGCGTGCCGCGTCGACGGACTCCTCCACGCCGTCGCCCGCCGTGCCCGTACCCCCGCGCACGAGAGCGCTCCCGCCGGTGCCGCCGGTCTCCCGGTGTAGGCGCAGGGCGCGGAGGAACTCCGTGGCCTGGGCGCGCAGGTAGTCCGCGAGGGCGTCCCCGGTCGCCGCCTCGGCCGTGGGGTCCGTCTGGTCAAGGTGTTGCTGTGCCACGCCGGCGCCTCCGGGCGTCTATGAGCATCTCCTGGACGTTGCGCAGGGGCCCGCCGTCCCCGTCGGTCGCGTGCCGCGTCCACTCGCCGTCCGGACCGAGGTGCCAGGAGGCGGTGGTGTCGGACATGCCGGTGTCCAGCAGCCGGTTGAGGGCTGCGCGGTGGCCGGGGTCGACCACCCGGACCAGGGCCTCTATCCGGCGGTCGAGGTTGCGGTGCATCATGTCGGCGCTGCCGATCCACACCTCGGGTTCGCCGCCGTTGCCGAAGGCGAACACCCGGGAGTGCTCCAGGAAGCGGCCGAGGATGGAGCGGACCCGGACGTTCTCCGACAGGCCGGTGACACCGGGGCGTATCGCGCAGATGCCGCGCACCCACACGTCCACCGGCACGCCCGCCTGGGAGGCGCGGTAGAGGGCGTCGATGAGCGCCTCGTCCACGATCGAGTTGACCTTGATCCGGATGAAGGCCGGCCGGCCCGCGCGGTGGTGCTGGATCTCCTTGTGGATGCGGGAGACCAGGCCGTCGCGCAGCGACTTGGGGGCCACCAGCAGCCGGCGGTAGGTCTCCCGGCGGGAGTAGCCGGACAGCCGGTTGAACAGGTCGGAGAGGTCCGCGCCGACCTGCGGGTCGGCGGTGAGCAGGCCGAGGTCCTCGTACAGCCGGGCCGTCTTCGGGTGGTAGTTGCCGGTGCCGACGTGGCTGTAGCGGCGCAGGGTCTCGCCCTCCTGGCGGACCACCAGGGACAGTTTGCAGTGGGTCTTCAGCCCGACCAGGCCGTACACGACGTGGCAGCCGGCCTCCTCCAGCTTGCGCGCCCACTTGATGTTGGCGTGCTCGTCGAAGCGGGCCTTGATCTCGACCAGGACGAGGACCTGCTTGCCGGACTCGGCGGCGTCGATGAGGGCGTCCACTATGGGCGAGTCGCCGGAGGTGCGGTACAGGGTCTGCTTGATCGCGAGGACGTCCGGGTCGGCGGCGGCCTGCTCCAGGAAGGCCTGCACCGAGGTGGAGAAGCTGTCGTAGGGGTGGTGCAGCAGCACGTCCCGGGTGCGCAGGGCGGCGAAGATGTCGGGCGGGGACGCCGACTCGACCTCGGCGAGGTCGCGGTGGGTGCCGGCGACGAACTTCCGGTACTTCAGCTCCGGCCGGTCCAGCGAGTGGATGCGGAACAGGCCGGTGAGGTCCAGCGGGCCCGGCAGCGGGTACACCTCGGCCTCGGAGATCTTCAGCTCGCGCACCAGCAGGTCCAGCACCTCGCGGTCGATGGACTCCTCGACCTCCAGGCGCACCGGCGGGCCGAAGCGGCGCCGCATGAGTTCCTTCTCCAGGGCCTGGAGCAGGTTCTCGGTGTCGTCCTCCTCGACCTCGAGGTCCTCGTTGCGGGTGATCCGGAAGGCGTGGTGCTCCAGGATCTCCATGCCCGGGAACAGCTCCTCCAGGTGGTTGGGGGCGGCGATGACGTCCTCGATGGGGACGTACCGGCCCGGGGAGGCCTCCAGGAAGCGGGACAGCAGCGGGGGCACCTTCACCCGGGCGAAGTGCCGGTGGCCGCTGACCGGGTTGCGCACGACGACGGCCAGGTTCAGCGAGAGGCCGGAGATGTACGGGAAGGGGTGCGCGGGGTCGACGGCCAGCGGGGTGAGGACCGGGAAGATCTGGTTCCGGAACAGCGTGAAGAGGCGGGCCTGCTCCTTCTCCGTCAGCTCCTGCCAGCGGACCAGGTGGATGCCCTCCTCGGCGAGCGCCGGGGCGACGTCCTCGTGGTAGCAGGCGGCGTGCCGGGCCATCAGCTCGCGGGAGCGGGCCCAGATCATCTCCAGCACCTCGCGGGGCTGGAGGCCGGAGGCGGAGCGGGTGGCGACGCCGGTGGCGATGCGGCGCTTCAGGCCGGCCACCCGGACCATGAAGAACTCGTCCAGGTTGCTGGCGAAGATCGCGAGGAAGTTCGCCCGCTCCAGCAGGGGCGTGGCCGGGTCCTCGGCCAGCTCCAGGACCCGCTCGTTGAAGGCGAGCCAGCTGCGCTCGCGGTCGAGGAACCGGCCCTGCGGCAGGGGGGTGCCGTCGGCCGGGGCCTCCTCGTACGCGTCGAGGTCCGCGTCGAGGTCGGGCGCCAGACCGGAGACGGCGGCGGACACGGCGCGCTGCCGGCGCGCGGCGATGGAACCCACGGGGGGCTGCTGCGTGTGCTGGGCCTCGGCCTGGGTGTCTTGCTGGCTCATGAACCCATTCTTCCCCGCCGCGGGTGGCACGGGCGCGTCGGAACGCGCGGGCGGGAGCCGCACGGTTCCGCTCCCCGCGGCGGTCTCCTCGGGGGGCGGCGAAGGCTCTGGCACGACGGGTGTCATTGGCCGAGCGTCGCAAGCCAGGCTGAATCAATGGTTACGGCGACATGACGTGTGGGATAGCGGGGGGCGGCTCGAAGGAGTCCCGGACGGAGCGGGCCGACGGCGCGGCGGGGCGGTGACCGCGGAGGGACCGGGCGGGTGGCGGCGCGGAGCGGCCGCCGGCCGGGGACGTCACCCTGGAGGCCGGGGCCGCCTGCGCGCTGGCCCTGGCGCTGGCCGGGCTCGCCGTACGCCACTCGGACGACCCGCACCCGGGCCGGCCGGCGGCCACGGCCCTGCTGGCCGCCGCGCTGCTCGCCCCGCTGCTGCTGCCGGACGACTGGCCCCTGTTCGTGCCCGCCGGGGACCCCCGCTGGGACACGGCCCACGGCCACTGGGCCTGGGTACTGGCGGCGGCGGGCACCGTGTGGCTGGTGACCCTCCACGAGCCGCTGCGCCGCCCCTTCCGCCGCCGGTCACCGAGGTCCCGGCACCCGGGCTGAACCGTTCCTCACGTCTCCGTGCGGTACATCAGGTCGGTCTCGTGGACGGTGAAGCCCAGCCGCTCGTACACCGTCACGGCCGCCTTGTTGTCGGCGTCGACGTAGAGCATCGCGGTGGGCAGCTGCTGGGCGGCCAGGTGGCGCAGCCCGATCGTGGTGAGCGCCTTGCCGAGGCCGCCGCCCTGCTCGCCGGGACGTACCCCGAGGACGTACACCTCGCCGAGGCCCTCCTCGGCGTGCGTCTTGGTCCAGTGGAAGCCGATCAGCTCGCCGCGCCGCTCGGCGAGGAAGAACCCGGCCGGGTCGAACCACGGCTCGGCCTTGCGGTCGTCCAGGTCCCGCTGGGTCAGCGAGCCCTGCTCCGGGTGGTGGGCGAAGGCGGCGGCGTTCACCGCGAGCCAGGCCGCGTCGTCCTTGCCGGGCACGAACGCGCGGACGCTCACGCCCTCCGGCAGCACCGGCTCGGGCAGCTCCAGGTCCGTCAACGGGCGCCGCATCTGCCGCAGTTCCCGGAACAGGTTCATGCCCAGCACCTGGGCGAGGTGCCGGGCGGCGGGGTGACCGCCGTGCGCCCACACCCGCAGCCGCTTGCCGGAGGCGGCGAGCAGGGCCGAGCCGAGCGCCCGCCCGTGCCCGTGCCCCCGGTGCCCGGGGTGGACGACCAGTTCGGCGGCCGGGGGCTCCACCGGGTCGGTGTCCTCCAGCTGGGCGTAGCCGGCGAGTTCGCCGTCGACCGTCAGCAGCAGGTGCGAGACGCCCTCGCGGGAGCCGCCGCGCAGGTGCAGCCGGCCCTGCTCGGACACCGGCAGCTGCCCGTCGACGCGGGCGGCCTCGCCCAGCAGGCGCAGCACGGCCTCGCCCTGGTCCGGGGTGAGCGCGGAGTGGGTCTCGATGGAGCGGGCGGGAAAGCCCCGTACGGTGTCGTCGCTGCTCATGCGTACGAGAGTACGGGGCGCCCCGGGTGAAGTCCCGGCACACCGGCGGCAAAGGGGACCGGCAGGGGCGTCGGCGAAGGGAAACCAGGATGTGACCTGAACCCCCTGTCGCGCTACGCGCGTTGACTCTAGGCTGCGCCGAGCACCACAGCCGACCCACAGGGGGGTTTCCATGCCATCCGTACCCCGGCGGACCAGACGCCGTACCTATGCCTTCCTCGCGTCCGCGGCCGGTCTCGCCACGGCGGCGGCGCTGGCCGGCGCGCTCCCGGCGGACGCGCACGAGGACCACCACCCCCACCGCCCGGGCCGCTACCAGGACGTCCAGTTGCTGTCGTTCAACGACCTGCACGGCAACCTGGAGCCGCCGTCCGGTTCCTCCGGCCGGGTCACCGAACTCCAGCCGGACGGCACGACGAAGACGGTCGACGCGGGCGGGGTCGAGTACCTCGCGACCCACCTGCGGAACGCCCGCAAGGGCCACCCGTACTCGGTGACGGCGGCCGGCGGTGACCTGGTCGGCGCCTCCCCGCTGCTGTCGGGTCTGTTCCACGACGAGCCCACCGTCGAGGCGCTGAACAAGCTGGACCTGGACGTCACCTCGGTCGGCAACCACGAGTTCGACGAGGGCGCGCGGGAACTGGCCCGCCTCCAGAACGGCGGCTGCCACCCCAAGGACGGCTGCTACACGGACCAGGAGTTCCAGGGCGCGGACTTCCCGTACCTGGCGGCGAACGTCCAGGACGAGAAGACCGGCAAGCCGATCCTGAAGCCCTACTGGGTGTGGAAGAAGAACGGCGTCAGGATCGGCTTCATCGGCGTCACGCTGGAGGGCACCCCGGGCATCGTCTCCGCCGACGGCGTCAAGGGCCTCACCTTCAAGGACGAGACCGAGACCATCAACAAGTACGCCAAGGTGCTCCAGCGCCAGGGCGTGCAGTCCATCGTGGCCCTGATCCACGAGGGCGGATACCCGGCCTCCGGCTCCTACAACTACGACTGCGACTCCCCGGGCGCGGGCGACGGCATCTCCGGCCCCATCGTGGACATCGCCAAGAACGTGACCCCGGCGGTGGACGCGCTGGTCACCGGGCACACCCACCAGGCGTACGTCTGCACGGTCCCCGACCCGTCGGGCCGCCCGCGCATGGTCACCTCGGCGTCCTCCTTCGGCCGCCTGTACACCGACACCACGCTCACGTACGACCGCCGGACGGGCGACATCGTGCGGACGGCGGTGAACTCCGCCAACCACGTGGTCACCCGGGACGTCCCCAAGGCGCAGGACATCACCGACCTGATCGGCAAGTGGAACACCCTGGCCGCCCCCATCGGCAACCGCCCCATCGGCTACATCTCCGGCGACATCGGCAACACCGGCACCGAGTCCCCGATGGGCGACCTGGTCGCCGACGCGCAGCTCGCCTACGGCCGTGAGCTGGACCCGAGGACCAGCCTGGCGCTGATGAACCCCGGCGGCGTCCGGGCGGGCCTCACCTACGCGGCCAAGGGCGCGGAGGGCGACGGCGTGGTCACCTACGCCGAGGGCTTCACGGTCCAGCCGTTCGCCAACACGGTCAACCTCGTGGACCTCACCGGCGCGCAGCTGATCCAGGCCCTCAAGGAGCAGGTCAGCGGCCCGAACGAGGCGGCCCCGCGCATCCTCCAGCCCTCGGCCGGCCTCACCTACACCCTGGACCTCACCAGGTCCGGCGCGGACCGCGTGGTCACCGACACCATCCGCCTGAACGGCGCGCCCATCGACCCGGCGGCCACCTACCGCGTCGCGATGAACGCCTTCCTCGCGGGCGGCGGCGACGGCTTCCCGTCCCTGGGTCAGGGCAAGAACCCCCTGGTCGGCACGGACGACCTGGCGGCCCTGGTGAAGTACCTGACGGCGAACTCGTCGGCGTCCTCCCCGCTCGCGCCTCCGGCGACGAACCGGATCACGATCACCAAGTAGGCCGTGCTTCTCCTCCTCTGACCTTGTCCACAGCTGTGGACAAGGTCAGAGGGCGACCGGATCGATCACGACGATCTGAGGCCGAGCCGCTTCTCCAGGCTCTCCAGGGACGCCCGCTGGGGCCCCGGAAGCGCGGCTCTGCGCCGGGCCGCGCGCTCCACGTACCTGATCGAGTACGCGCTCACCTGCGCCTGCCCGTGTCGACGGGCTGGCTGTCGGCGTCGTAGGCGTTGCCGTCCGCGTCGTAGAAGACCAGGCCCTCCGTGTCGCCCTCCGTCAGCCGCTTGACGATCTGCTCCACCTCGTCGAGGTACCCGGGAGTGGCGCAGGCGCAGGCGAACGGGAACCACTTGTCGATCACCGCGTCCAGGTCCGGCTGATCGAACTCCGCCGCCGCGCTCAGCCAGTCCCGCTCGAAGGCCTTGAGCCGGTCGGGGCGCCGCTGCAGAGCCGCACGGATCGCGTCCGGGGTCCTCTCGCAGGAGGTCGGATCCACCTCGTGGGCCATGATCGCGCTCTCTTCTCCGGCTGGGACGGTGGGGGTGCCTGGAAGTCCACGGTAGGCCTTGGCGGGAGGGCATCAACGCTCGTACGCGGGAATGCGGGCGCCCCTGCTGTGGGCGATACGGAGGACCTCCTCCAGGGACTCGCCGGCGCGCGTCAGCGCGAAGCGTACGGCGCGTTCGCCCGCCGCCCGGTCCGCGAGCACGGCCCTCGCCCCGGCCAGCACCTGCTCACCCGACCGCATCTGCGCCGCCTCCACGTCGTCCGCGAGCCGGGACAGCCGGCTGTCGTCGTGGTCGGTACTCAGATAGCAGGGCTTGCCGTCGGGGCTCGTCCAGGGCAGCAGGCGCAACTCGGCCATGAGAAGTCTCCGTTGTGGGGTGGTGACGATTACGGTTCGTGCCTCGATCGTCACGGACGGCGAGTACGCTGCGGAAGAGGTGTCGTGTTGTCCGTGAGCAGGGACAACAGGGAGAGGTGACGTGGGCGAAACCGTTGACCCGGGGCCGGTGTCCGGGCGGGCCATCCTCGGCCAGACCCTGAAAGTACTGCGCGAGAAGGCCGGCAAATCCCTGGGCCAGCTGGCCGAGGACACCGGCTACGACAAGAGCTACCTGAGCCGCCTGGAGTCCGGCGAGCGCCTGTCCAAGGTGACGGTCATGGAGGACCTGGACAGCTACTACGGCACGGGTTCCTTGCTGGTCGGCCACTGGAAGGCCGCGCGCCTGGACGCCTTCAAGGACCAGTACAAGGAGTTCATGAAGCTGGAGGCTACGGCCAGGATCATGTGGCTCTTCACACCAGGTGTCCCTGGGCTGTTGCAGACCGAGGACTTCTCGCGCGAGCTTCTGCGTAAGGCCCAGACAACGGCTGACGGTGACGATTGGGTCGAGGAACAGGTGGCAGCACGACTCGGGCGGCAGTACCTGCTACGGCAGGACCCACAGCCCGATGTGCGGGTCATATTGGACGAGACCGCGCTCCGGCGACCCGCCGCCGACCCCCGAACCTGGCACGATCAACTGCTTCACCTTGAATCCGCTGCCATGTGGCCCAACGTGACGATGCAGGTGCTGCCGTTCTCAGCAGGCGTCCATCACCACATGACTGGTTCGCTGACGCTGCTGTGGCAGCAAGATGGAAGCGCGGTTGCCTATAAGGAGGGCAACGAATGCAGCCGACTGGAAGAAGGGCAACACCAGGTGCTCAGGTGCCGGTTGTCCTACGATCGGCTCCGTGACCAGGCGTTGTCACCAGCGCGCTCGCTGAATTTCATCAGGGCCGTACTGAAGGAGCACAGAGACCATGAAGCGCACCCCTGACCTCACCGCAGCCGTCTGGCGCAAGTCGAGCTACAGCGGAGGGGGCGCCAACGACTGCGTTGAGGTGGCCGACGGTTATCCCGCGGTCGTCCCGGTCCGCGACAGCAAGGTCCCCGCAGGCACCGCCCTGATCTTCGGCACCGCGTCTTGGTCCGCGTTCGTAGAAGGCGTGAAGGAGTCCCTGTGACCCCCGACCTGTCCACCGCCACGTGGCGCAAGTCGAGCTACAGCGAAGGGGGAGCCAACGACTGCGTCGAGGTTGCCGACGGTTACCCGGGCGCCGTCCCCGTCCGCGACAGCAAAACCCCCGCCTCCCGGCCCTTGGTCCTCTCGGCCGCTTCCTGGGCCGGGTTCGTGGACGGGATCAAGCGGGGGAAGGGCGCGCACACGTTCGGGTGAGTGGAGCGAAAGCCCTGCGTGTCGGGTCGTGCGTCCCCGCATGGTTGGTCTCCCGGTCGAATGGACGACCGGGTACGAACTACCGATGCGGAAGGTGCCCAGGCGGTTATGGTCGTAGACACGACGCGCCGAAGGAGGACATCGATCATGGCCACCCACGCCAGCGACCGCGATCCGATCATCCCTCCCATGCCCGAGCGGACCCCCAAGGCGCTGCGCAGGGCCATCACCCAGCACGCGCCCCAGCTCCTCCCCGACTTCGACGCACACTGGAAGTGGGCGATCGCTGACGCGTACGACACGACGCCCGTGGCCGCGTTCATGGCTTTGTGGTGGGGCGAGTACGCCCTGGCCCGGGACCCCGAGCTAGACGCACACGTGCGTGATCTGGAACAGCGAGCCTCAGTGGCCACCGACTTCAACGAGGCCAAGGCTCTGCTCGAAGAAGCGTCGAAGATTCACCACCGGATGCGAGACCTGGAGCCCGGGGAGTGACCGACGGTTTCATGGGGCCGCCCTGGCAAATGGACTGGCGGCTCAGCGCTCTCGCCTACCTGGAAGCGCTGCCTGCGGAGGTGCGGGACCTGGTCTACGCCGTGCGTAGCGAGCTGATTACGGTCAAAGACCCTTACTTCCGCGGAATCGATGCCGATGAAGGCCCTCCCGATGGAATCAAGGTACGGCCGGCCCGGTGTACCGAGCCGAAGGGGCGTCACATCTGCTACTTCGGCCACGGCAACGGCTGGCTCAAGTTCGTCTTCGTACCCAGGGTGGAAGATCCCCAGATCGTGGTGGAGGAACTCTTCTGGCTGGGCACCGAACCGGCTGAGGCGCCGCCAACGGAGGAGTAGGACCCCGGCCGCCGCTCCGCAGGACCACGCGGCGGCCGGAGTACCCGAAACCTCAGGAAGCCGAAGGAGTCCAGTCGCCCAGCCAGTCGCCGATCTCCTGGCCGGAGGCCTGCGCGTCGGTCAGTTGAGGGCGGTCCGTGCTGGCCGAGCCCGCGCCCGCGCCGGTGTTCTTGTACTCCGCGAAGCGGTCGTTCTTCCAGGAGAAGCCGCTCATGTCGGTCCAGGGGGTTGTTTTGATCGCCGCGCTCAACGACGTGTTGCGGACCGTGGTCTGCGGGTCCAGCGTGGCGTCGCCGCCGGCGTGCCAGGGGCGGCCCAGGTAGAAGGTGCGGTCGGAGACGTCACCGGACACCGTGGAGTTGGCGATCAGGATGCCCTTGCGGTTCGCCGCCGTGGACGGGGCCGTCACGTAACCCGCCGACGTGCCGTTCCACCGCTTCTTCAGGGTGATGACCGACTTGTCGATGACCGCCGTGGCCCGGCCGAAGATGAAGTCGACGTTGCCGATCACGTACGAGTTCGTCATGTAGACCCGGCCGAGGCGGTCCTTGGACGCCGTGTCCAGGAGGAGGGTGTCCTGGTCGCCGGACACGATCACCCCGTCCAGGAACACCTTGTCGGACGCCGTGCGCAGGGCCACCGCCTGCTGGGCTATGTCCTGGTGGGCCGCCTCGTCGAAGTCGTTCGTGATGCTGAGGTTGCGCGCCTGGAAGTCGTCGGCCTCCACGGCCACGGTCGCGCTGCCGCCGGTGCCGTACGTGCCCGAGCCGTCCGGCTTGGGCGTGCCGGACGCGTTGTTGTAGACGATCACCGTGTCCTTGCGACTGGCACCCGTGCCCTGGATGGTGACGTGCGGCTTGTTCGACGGGACCTTGACCGTCTCCCGGTACGTGCCGGGCTTCACCGCGATGACCACCCGGGAGGCGTTGTTCGCCGGGACCGCGTTCACCGCCGCCTGGACGGTCGTGTACTGGCCCGAGCCGTCCTTGGCGACGGTCAGCGTGGTCGCCGCCGCCTTGGCCGTCGTGGTGGTCGTGCCCAGGGAACTGCGCGGCCCGGCCCCCGACTTCACCACCGACGGTACGTCCGCCGCCTTGTCGGGCGTGTACGCGTAGTAGCTCCTCGGGTCCCACGACCCGCCCGTGCCCCCGCTCTCGTTGCGGCCGCTCGTGCCCGAGAAGACGTTGCCGCGCTGGACGAGGGTGGCCGTCGTGTCCCTGATCACCGGGTTGGCCAGGCCCTGGAAGTACGAGTTCTCCAGCAGCATGCTGGTGTTGCCGCGCGCGTAGTTGCCGTAGGACGACGTGATCGCCGTACCCGGCTCGTCCACGAGGTAGTTGTTGTACAGGTGGGCGTGGGCCACGTTGTCCGTGGACGGGTTGCGCTGCTCGGTCTCGCGGATCCAGTTGTGGTGGATCGTGATGTCCGCCGTGGTGTTCTCGGTCCAGCCGATGCCGAACGCCTTGTTCTCCTGGCCGAGCCGGTTCCAGGACACGGTGAGGTACGTGGTGTCCTTGCGGCTGTCGATCAGCCCGTCCGCCATGTGCCGGATGTCGTTGTGGTCGATCCAGACGTGGTGGGCGCCGTCCATCTGGATGCCGTCGTAGTCGTGCTCCTTGTCGTTCCAGACGCCCTGGTACGCGTCCCGGATGGTCAGGTTCCGGATGATCACGTTGTGGACGCCCTGGCCGAGGAAGAAGCCGCCGCCGACGATCTGGCCCGAGGTGCCCGAGCCGATGATGGTCTTGTCGGACTGGACTTTGATCTCCTTGCCGACCGGGTCCATCGTGATCGCGGCGGCCACGACGATGATGTACGGCTTGTCGGCGGTGGCGTACTTCTCCAGGTCGGCGAGGGTCTTCACGGTGACGATCTCGCCACCGCGCCCGCCGTACGTGCCGTTCTGCCCGAGCGCGTTCACCGAGGCGAACCCGTCGGCGGCCTGCGTGGCCCACGCCGGTACGGCGGTCGCGGCCGACGCGTGCGACGAGGCGCCGGGGCCGAGCAGGCCGTAGCCGAGTCCGCCCGCCGCCGCGAGCGCGAGCGGCAGCCCGGCCGCGAACGCGGCACGGCTCCTGCGGTGACGGGGAGTGCGAGTGCTCATGAGCGACTCCAGGTGTGGTCCGTGTGGGGGTGCCACACCGGAGTCGCCGCCGGGCGCGGGAAGGTTGCCGGACGTGGTCAGCCGGCGGTGTGGAGGCCGAAACCGGTGCGGCCCGGCAGCTCCAGGCCCTCGCGGAGGCGGAGCGAGGGGATCTCGTAGTCGCCGTGGTTCTGGCGGCGGTACGGGACCGGGTCGGTGTCCTCCAGGGTCAGCAGCCGCTTCTTCCACTGCTCGGCCGCGTCCGCGAACACCTCGGGGGCCATCCGTACCGTCCGGTACAGGACGAACGGCGGCAGCACGTCCATGCCGGGGTGGTAGAGGATGCCGTGCTGGATCGGGAACAGCACGTCCTCGATGGGGCCGTTGATGCCCCGGTCCGAGTAGTGGGACTCGGGGCCGCCGACCGTCACCGACAGCATGGCCCGCCTGCCCTTGAGGGCGCCGTCGCCGAAGCGGTCGCCGTAGCGGACCTCGTTGTGCTCGCCGACGCCGTACCCGAAGCCGTAGGTGAACACGCGGTCCACCCAGCCCTTGAGGATCGCCGGCATCGAGTACCACCACAGCGGGAACTGGAGGATCACGGTGTCCGCCCACAGCAGCTTCTCCTGCTCGGCCCGGATGTCGTCGGACAGCGCGCCGGAGGCGAAGGCGCGGCCGGAGTCGTGGACCACGTCCAGCGGGCTGGAGGCGTCACCGCCGAAGTCGGCCGCGTCGACCTCGGACTTCCAGCCCATCGCGTACAGGTCGCTGACCCGTACCTCGTGCCCCGCACCGGTCAGCGTCTCCACCGCGATGTCGGTGAGCGCGCCGTTCAGTGACCGCCGCTCGGGGTGGGCGTGCACGATGAAGACCTTCATGACTGCTCCTGCTCCTTGAGACCTTGGGTCGGGATGCCCTCGATCCTCGCGGGCTCCGGCGGTGCGATTCAGGGACGCTTCCTCCGTAGGACCGGACTTCCTGGTACTCGCGGGGCCACCCAGCCGGGGCGCCCGGCGCGGATACTGGAGCGATGGACGATCTGGCTGACTTCCTGCGCACCCGGCGGGCCCGGGTCCGCCCCGAGAGCGTCGGCATCCGCGCCGACTCGCGCCGTCGCGTGACCGGGCTGCGGCGCGAGGAGGTCGCGCACCTGTCGGGGGTGAGCGTCGACTACTACGTCCGGCTGGAGCAGGGGCGGGCCCGGCAGCCCTCGGTCCAGGTGCTCGACGCGCTCGCACGCGTCCTCGGCCTGGACGACGTGGAGCGCGAGCACCTGCACCGGCTCGCCCGCCGGGTGGTGGGCGAGCCCCGGCGGGCCACCTCGGCCCGGCCGCGCCCCGAACTGCTGCGGGTCCTGGAGCTGATCACCGACGCCCCCGCGTTCCTCATCGACCACCGGCTGACCGTGCTGGCCGCCAACCACCTCGGCGACATGATCTACAGCCGGCCGGCCGAGGGCCTGAACATCGCCCGGCACCTCTTCCTGACCGAGGAGGGGCGGGAGCTGTTCGCCGACTGGGAGAACTGCACCCTCGACGTCGTCGGCCATCTGCGGCTGGCGGCCGGCCGCTGCCCCGGCGACCGGGAACTGGCCGCCCTCATCGGCGAACTCGCCATGCACAGCGAACGCTTCCGGCAGCTGTGGGCGCGCGCCGACGTCCGCACCCGCACCCATGGCCGCAAGGCGTACCACCACCCGGTGGTCGGCCGCCTGGAACTGCACCAGGAGAACTTCGCCCTCCCGGACGTCACCGGCGCGGAGCTGATCGTCCAGTCGGCCGCCCCCGGCACCGCCGCCCACGACAGCCTGCGCCTCCTCGCCAGCCTGGGCGCGACGGACCGGGCGGCCCGGGACGCCGGCCTGCCCGAGCGGGCGGCGGGCGGGGCCTGACTCAGCCGGCCGCCACCTCCGGGGCCTCCGGCGGCGGGGTCGGGGCGCCCGGCAGGCGGACCGTGGCCACCGTGCCGGTGCCCTCCGCGCGGGCGAGGGTGACCTCGCCGCCCGCCTGCTGGACCGTACGGGCCACGATGGACAGGCCGAGTCCCGAGCCGGGCAGCGCGCGGGCGCCGGGGGAGCGCCAGAACCGGTCGAAGACGTGCGGGAGTTCGTGTTCGGGGATGCCGGGACCGTGGTCGCGGACGGTCAGTACGCCCTCGTGCAGCCGCACCTCGACCGTGCCGCCCCCGGGGCTGAACTTCACCGCGTTGTCCAGGATGTTGACCACGGCCCGTTCCAGCGCGGACGGCTCCGCCCGGACGTACCAGGGCTCCAGGTCGGCGGTGATCGACAGCTCCGGGCCGCGCAGCCGGGCCCGGCGCAGCGCCGCCTCCACGGTGTCCCGGAAGGAGACGACCTGCGGCCGCTCGCCGCGCTGTCCCTCCGAGCGGGACAGCTCCTGGAGGTCGCCGATCAGCGCGGCCAGCTCGGTCATCTGCGCCTTCACCGAGGCGAGCAGCGCCTTGCGGTCCTCGGGCGGCAGCGGGCGGCCCGTCTCCTCGCTGCGGGTGAGCAGCTCGATGTTGGTCCGCAACGACGTCAGCGGCGTACGGAGTTCATGGCCGGCGTCGGCGATCAGCTGCTGCTGGAGGTCCCGGGAACTGGCCAGCGAGGCGGTCATCGAGTTGAACGACCGGGACAGCCGGGCCACCTCGTCCTCGCTGTCCTCCTCCACCGGGATGCGCACGCTCAGGTCCTCGGTCCGGGCCACGTGCTCCACGGCCTCCGTGAGCCGGTCCACCGGCCGCAGCCCGACCCGGGCCACCGCGAGCCCCGCCGCGCCGGCGCCGAGGACCCCGATGGCCGACACCAGCAGCAGGATCAGCGCGAGGTCGTTGAGGTTCTGCTGGGTGCTCTTGAGCGGCATGGCGATGAGCACGCCGACGTTGGGCCCGCGCTCGCCGGTCGAGGACGCGGTGGCCAGCAGCGGCCGGGTGAGCACCCGTACGTCGTTGCCCTCGCTGTCGGTGCCGTTGCGGAAGTAGAGGGTGCCGACGTCCAGGTGCCGGATCTCCGACTTGTCGGCCTCCGTGACGTCGATCTTCACCGAGGCGCCCCCGAACAGGCAGACCTTGCCGTCCTCCGTGACCACCTGGGAGTAGCGGTCCCGGAAGGGGTTGTCGGAGGGCGGGGTGTCCGTGCAGCGGGCGAGGGCCAGCAGCACCTGGTCGGGCTGGGTGGTGTTCTTCAGCGACTTGCGAAGGTCGTCGTCCACCTGGTCGTACAGCTTGCGTTCCACGATGAACCAGCAGGTCATCGACACCGCGGCCACCGCGAACGCCACCGCCGCCGCGACCAGCACCGCCAGCCGTGCCCGGATCGGCAGCGCCCGGTACCGGCGCAGCAGACGTTTCACTCGGCGCCGCCCTGCCTCAGGACGTAGCCCACGCCCCGCACGGTGTGCACCAGGCGCGGCTCGCCGCCCGCCTCGGTCTTGCGGCGCAGGTACATCACGTACACGTCCAGGGAGTTGGAGGACGGCTCGAAGTCGAAGCCCCACACCGCCTTCAGGATCTGCTCCCGGGTGAGCACCTGGCGCGGGTGGGCCATGAACATCTCCAGCAGGGTGAACTCGGTGCGGGTCAGCTCCACCGGCCGGCCGCCCCGGGTCACCTCCCGGGTGGCCAGGTTCATCCGCAGGTCGGCGAAGGTGAGCGCCTCGTCCTGCTGGGCCTCGGCGGACACCGCCGCGGCGTAGGAGCTGCGGCGCAGCAGCGCGCGGATCCGGGCGAACAGCTCGTCCAGCTCGAAGGGTTTGACCAGGTAGTCGTCGGCGCCCGCGTCCAGGCCGGTGACCCGGTCGCCGACCGTGTCGCGGGCGGTGAGCATCAGGATCGGGGTGGTGTCCCCGGCGCCCCGGATCCGGCGGGCCGCCGTCAGGCCGTCCATGCGGGGCATCTGGATGTCCAGCACGACCAGGTCCGGCCGGTAGGCGCCAGCCTTCTCCAGGGCGTCCGCCCCGTCGACGGCGACCTCGGTGTCGTACCCCTCGAAGGCCAGGCTGCGCTGCAGGGCCTCGCGCACGGCCGGCTCGTCGTCGACGATCAGGATGCGCTGGGGGTCACGGTCGCCTTCGGCGGGGCTCATCGCTCGCGGTTCCTCGGGGTGCGGGGGGACGGTTGCGGACGTCTCTCAGCGTGCCACGGGTCGCGGGCCGGTGGGGGACGCGCGGGCCGGTCAGGCCCGGACCGTGCTCAGCCGGTGCAGCGGAACCTTGCGGCGGTGCCGGCGGGCGGCGGAGGTGCGCAGGCCCATCAGCTGCGGGACCGGCGTCACGGTCCGGGTCGCCACCTCGGGGGCGCGGGGCGCCGGAACATCGGGGACATGCAGCTCGGACACGATGGACAGGGCCAGGGTGAGGCCGGCGGGGCCGCGTTCGGCCATGCGGTGCGGAACGTGCTTGATCATGACCTGCTCCTTGCTGACTCGTGCGCCGGCTGGGCGCGTGAGTGGTCTAGCTGGTGCCGCCGGACCGCAGGGCGGCCAGGTCGGACTTGACGGTGTTGACCGGGATGGCGAAGCCGAGGCCGATGCTGCCCGCGTCCGCGGACGACGAGGCCTGGGCGGCCGAGGAGTACATCGCGGAGTTGATCCCGACGACCCGGCCGCTCGCGTCGATCAGCGCGCCGCCGGAGTTGCCGGGGTTCAGGGACGCGTCGGTCTGTATCGCCTTGTAGGTGGTGGTGGACGAGCCGGTGTCGCCGTTGAACTCACGGCCGCCGAACCGGAACGGCCACTGGCCGTCGCCGCCCTGGTCCTGGCCCTGGTTCTCGTCGGTGGAGACGGTGACGTCGCGGTCCAGGGCGGAGACGATGCCGCTGGTCACGGTGCCGGTCAGGCCCTCGGGGGAGCCGATGGCCACGACCGGGTCGCCGACCTGCACGGCGTCGGAGTTCCCGAGCGCCGCCGCCTTCAGGCCCGTGGCGCCCCGCACCTTGATCAGCGCGAGGTCCTTGGAGCTGTCGGTGCCGAGCACCTCGGCGGTGTGGCTCCTGCCGTCGCTGGTGCGCACCTTCACCGAGGTGGCACCGGAGACGACGTGGTTGTTGGTGACGATCTCGCCGTCCGAGCTGACGATCACCCCGGAACCGGTGGAGGAGCCGCCCGCGAGGGTCGCGTTGATCTCGACCACGCTCGGGCTGACCGCGGCGGCGATGGCGGCGACGTCGCCCCGCTTGCTGGTCGGCACCGCTGGGGTGCCGACGGCGGCGGTGGCGTCCTTGCCGGTCAGCTCCTGGACGGTGTAGGCCGTGCCGCCGCCGACCGCCGCGGCGACGATCGCGACGGCCGCGAGCAGGGCCACCGGTCCGCGTCCGCGCTTCTTGCCCGGCTCGGGCTGCTGCGCCGGCCGGTACGGCGGCGGGGGCGGCCACTCCGGGTGCGCGGAGGAGGCGGGGGAGGAAGAGTACGGCTGCTCGTAAGTGCCCTGGCTCTCGGTCATGACACAAGAGTCCCCCGCGACCATGAGAGCTTCCTGAGCGCACGCTGAGAAGCCCGGCAGAACCGTGTTTGCCCGATATAAAGACGGGCACCGGCGCGGCGCCCGGGGGCTAGCCGCAGCCGCAGCTCGTGCGTACCACCAGCCGGGACGGGAACGTCTTCAGCCGCTCCCGGCGCGAGCCCGCGACCCGCAGCCCGTCGTCCAGGACCAGGTCGACGGCCGCCCGCGCCATCGCCGACCGGTCGGAGGCGACCGTGGTCAGCGGCGGATCGGCGAGCGCGGCCTCCTTGATGTCGTCGAACCCGGCCACCCCCAGCTCGCCCGGCACGTCGATGCGCAGCTCGCGCGCGGCCCGCAGCAGGCCGATCGCCTGGTCGTCGGTGGAGCAGAAGACCGCCGGGGGCCGCCGGGGCCCGGAGAGGACGTCCAGGGCGACGCGATAGGCGTCGTAGCGGTTGTACGGCGCCTCGAACAGCCGGCCCTCGACGGTCAGCCCGGCCTCCGCCATGGCCCGCTTCCAGCCCTCGACGTGGTCGGAGACCGGGTCGCCGACGGCCGGGGTCTCGGCCGTGCCGCCCATGCAGGCCACGTACTCGTAGCCGTGCTCCAGCAGGTGGCGCACCGCGAGCTGGGCGCCGCCGAGGTCGTCCGTCACCACGGCCACGTCGTCGATGGCCTCCGGCCGCTCGTGCAGCAGCACCACCCGGGCGTCCCAGGCGTCGATCTCGGCGGCGGCGAGGTCGTTCAGCGCATGCGAGACGAGGATCAGGCCCGAGACCCGCATGCCGAGGAAGGCCCGCAGATAGTGCACCTCTCGCTCGCCGATGTAGTCGGTGTTGCCGACCAGCACCATCTTCCCGCGCTCGGAGGCGGCCTGTTCGACCGCGTGCGCCATCTCGCCGAAGAACGGCTGGCGGGCGTCCGGGATGATCAGCCCTATGAGGTCGGTGCGCCGGGACGCCATGGCCTGCGCCACCCGGTCGGGCCGGTACCCCAGTTCCTTGATCGCTGCGAGGACGCGCTCGCGCGTGGCCGGGGCGACCGGCCGGGGTCCGTTGTTGATGACATAACTGACGACGGCGGTGGAGGTCCCAGCCAGCCGTGCCACGTCATCCCGAGTCACCTTGGCCACGCGCGGAGTCTACGCGGATGGACCCCTTCTGGGCAGGGCGTATCACCTGGTGGCCGGGCGGCGGCGGGCCCCCGCGCGCGGTGCCGGGGGCCGGTCAGGTCTCGGCGTGCGCCTCGGCGCCGGCCGGTACGGCGGTTGCGTCCGCATCCTCCGCCTTTGCCCGGGCGGCCTTGCCCTTGGCCTCGTCGGCGGACCGGTCGGACTTCTCGGGCGTAACGAATCGATAACCCACGTTGCGGACGGTCCCGATCAGCGACTCGTGCTCCGGGCCGAGCTTCGCCCGCAGCCGCCGTACGTGCACGTCGACCGTCCGGGTGCCGCCGAAGTAGTCGTACCCCCACACCTCCTGGAGCAGCTGGGCGCGGGTGAAGACCCGGCCGGGGTGCTGCGCGAGGTATTTGAGCAGCTCGAACTCCTTGAAAGTCAGGTCCAGGACCCGGCCCTTGAGCTTGGCGGAGTAGGTGGCCTCGTCCACGGACAGGTCGCCGTTGCGGATCTCCATCGGCGAGTCGTCGTTGACGAGCTGCTGGCGGCCCATGGCGAGGCGCAGCCGGGCCTCGACCTCGGCGGGACCGGCGGTGTCGAGCAGGACGTCGTCGATGCCCCAGTCCGCGGTGACGGCGGCGAGACCGCCCTCCGTGACGACGAGGACCAGCGGACAGCCGGGGCCGGTGGAGCGCAGCAGCTGGCACAGGCTGCGCACCTGGGGCAGGTCGCGGCGGCCGTCGACGAGGATCACGTCGGCGCCCGGCGTGTCGACCAGCGCGGGGCCCTCCGCCGGGGCCACCCGCACGTGGTGCAGGAGCAGGCCGAGAGCGGGCAGTACTTCTGTCGACGGTTGAAGGGCGTTGGTCAGGAGCAGCAGAGAACTCATACGTCTGGTTCCTCCTCGGTCCCTGCGAGGACGCTGTGCGGACGGGCACTGCTCTGCGATCCCGAAGGCCCCGTACACCCGCGGGGACCCGGAGGATTCCCGCTCGTATACAACGCTTCCGAAAGCACAAAAGGACCCGGGGGCTACGCTGCCCGAGTCCTCTGCCCAGCAGAATAGCCCACATGAGCAATCGACCGGCGGGTGATGTGGCCCGTCCCACCGCTCGTCCGCATTGCGGGACGACCGGAAGCGGCCAGGTGCGGGCCTTTCTCCGCACGGCAGACGGCGTGCGGGTCGAATCCGTATACGATCCGGGCCCCGGTGCCGTATACGAAGGCTTTGCCGGCCCTTTGGAAGCCGCACCTCCGGTCTCCCGCGGTCTCGCGTTCGTGATCGCGCACGGCTTCACCGGGGACGTGGACCGGCCGCACGTGCGCCGGGTGGCCCGCGTGCTGCGCGGCAGCGGCGCGGTGGTCACCTTCTCCTTCCGCGGCCACGGACGCTCCGGCGGCCGGTCCACCGTCGGCGACAAGGAGGTGCTGGACCTCGAGGCCGCCGTGGCCTGGGCCCGCCGCCTCGGGCACGCGCGCGTGGTCACCGTCGGCTTCTCCATGGGCGGCTCGGTGGTCCTGCGGCACGCGGCGCTGCGGCCCGGCGCGGTGGACGCCGTGGTCTCGGTGAGCGCGCCCGCCCGCTGGTACTACCGGGGCACCGCCCCCATGCGCCGCCTGCACTGGCTGGTCACCCGCCCCGAGGGCCGCCTGGTCGGCCGCTACGGCCTGCGCACCCGCATCCACCACCGCGACTGGGACCCGGTCCCGCTCTCCCCGGTGCGGGCCGTGCCGCGGATCGCCCCGACCCCGCTGCTCATCGTGCACGGCGACCGCGACGGCTACTTCCCGCTGGACCACCCCCGGATGCTCGCCGAGGCGGCCGGCGGCCACGGCGACCTGTGGATCGAGGCGGGCATGGGCCACGCCGAGCACGCTGCGGACGACGCCCTGGTGGCCCGGATCGCGGACTGGGCGGTGTCGGCGGCGGGCTAGCCTGACTCACACTGTCTTTGACTTTTCTTGTTCCTGCCGTCGATTGAGGATTCAGATGCCCAAGGTCACGGTGCGCTACTGGGCCGCCGCCAAGGCCGCGGCCCGGGTCGCCGAGGAGCCGTACGAGGCGGACACGCTGGCCGGCGCGCTGGCCGCCGTCCGCGAGCGTCACCCCGGTGAACTCACCCGCGTGCTCCAGCGTTGCTCCTTCCTCGTCGACGGCGACCCCGTCGGGACCCGCGCGCATGAGACGGTACGGCTGGCCGAGGGCGGCACGGTCGAGGTGCTCCCGCCGTTCGCAGGAGGGTGAGCATGACCGACCAGCCTTACCAGGGCGGCCCCCACCAGGGCTACGGCCCCTACCAGCAGCCCGGGCAGCAGTGGCCCGGACACGAGCAGCAGTACGGCCACGACCCCGAGCTGACCCAGCAGTGGCAGGGCCAGACCTGGGAGACCCAGACGCACCCGGCGGTGCCGGCGGAGGAGACGTCGTACCTGCCGCGGCAGGAGCAGCAGCAGGCGTACCAGCAGCCGCAGGGGTACTACCAGGAGCCGGGGTACCAGGGGTACCAACAGGGGCAGCAGCCCCAGCAGCCCCAGCACCCCCAGCACCCCCAGCACCCCCAGCACCCCCAGCACCCCCAGCACCCCCAGCAGCCCCAGCAGCCCCAGCAGTACGCCGACCCGTACGCCGATCCGTACGCGGGAGCGTATGAAGGGGCGCACAGCGGTTCGTACCCCGGGGCGTACGCCCCCGCTCAGGCACCCGCACCGGCCCCGGCCCCCGCACCGGCCCCGACTCCGCCCCCGGCCGCCTCCGTACCCGCCGCCGAGGCCCCCGCCGGCCCCGGCGACCCCGCCGACGAGCCCGCCTACGGCCCCGCCACCCTCGCCGGGAACGCGCGGATCACCGACGCCCAGCGGGCCCGTCTGGAGGGCCGTTCGCCGATCATCGAGCCCGGCATGCAGCCGGCGGCGCTCACCGCGCTGCTGGCCCTGCTGCTGGCCGCGGCGGCGCCCATCGCGTCGTACGCCCTGGTCGTCCCGCTCGTGGTGCTCCAGGCGGTCACGGCCGCGGGCTGGTTCCGGCTGAACGGCATGTGGCCCGCCCGGCAGGGCATCGCGCTGGCCTTCGCGGGCGCGCTGACGTCCGACGTGGCGGTCCTGGCGGCCGGCCGCGACCACGCCCTGGTGGCCATCCTCGGCCCGCTCGGCCTGTGGGTCCTGCTCTCCCTCGTCCTGCAACTGCGCTCGCACGCCTCGCCGGACGAGCGGATGTACGGCCTGATGGCGACGGTCGTCTCGGCGGCCCTCGCCGTGCTGGCCACCGGCTACCTGGCGGCCGGCTCCCACGAGGTGTCGGTGGGCGCGGCGGCCGTCGCGGCGGCGGTCGTGGCCCGCGCCCTGCCGCTGCCGGGCCCGGCCCGGGTCGTGGCCGCGCTGCTCGCGGCGGCGGGCGCGGGCGTCGTGGTGGGCGGTCTGACCGGCTTCGGCACCAAGGGCGCCGTCCTCGGCGCGGCGGCCGGGGCGTGCGCGCTGATCGGCCACCGGGCGGCGAGCTACGACTATCCGTCCCGCTTCGTGCACTTCACGGCGGGCGTCGCCCTCCCGCTGTCGGCGGCGGCCCCGGTGGTGTGGGTACTGGGCCGCGCGCTGGGCTAGAACCCGGCCCCCTGAGCCGCGGGAACCGGGGCTCAGGGGGCGGCGTCCTGATCGGCGACCACGTGCCCTGCCTGCGCTGGACGGGTTTCCCTCCCGGGGCGCACCTCTGGAGCCGGCCCCTGTCCTTGCCCTTGCCCCTGTTCTTGCCCTCGGCATATGGGAGCCGGGTGCATCGGGCCAATCAACCCGGTCACACGGCCCCCATCCGCCCCGGGCGGTGCCGACTGTGCGGAGCGGCCGGCGGTGCGGGGGAGTTCCCCCGGTGATCCATATCGCCGCCATCGGTCCGCCGGCCTGCGTCTTCCCTGATCGACAGGGCGCCCACAGACGCTCTTGGCCGTAAGAAGCGCCTGCCGATTCCGTACCCGTTGATCAGGCTCTGGGCCCTATCTAGCCTCTTCAGGAGTCTTCACCGGGCCCAGACGCGCCTTGTCTCGCGTCTTCGCCGAGCACGTAATCCCCAGCCGAGCATGGGAGATCACCGTGAGCAGCAATGGGCAGGAAAGCACTGTCGTCAACCCCCTGGAGAACGGCGCGCTCCGCCGTTTGGCGCACCACTATCACCGGTACGGCATCGTCACCGTCACCGATCTGATCCGGGAAGAAGTCCGCAAAACCGTGCGGGCGGAGGCGGACCGGCTCCTGGACAAATACGCCGAGCGGCGTGATCTGCGCCTCCAGACCACCGGATACACCCGCCGCTCGATGTCCGTGGTGCCGAGCGAGACGATCGCGGCCAACAGCGAACTGGTCACCTCGATCTACGCGAATCCGGAACTGCTCGGCGCGCTGGAGCGCATAGCCGGGGAGAAACTCCACCCCTGCCCCAAGGCCGACGAGGAATTCCTGATCACCCGGCAGGAACGCAGCGGGGACACGCACGGCTGGCACTGGGGCGATTTCAGCTTCGCCCTCATCTGGGTGCTCCAGGCCCCGCCCATCGACGTCGGCGGTCTGCTCCAGTGCGTGCCGCACACGGAATGGGACAAGAGCGACCCGCGGATCCACCAGTATCTCGTCGACAACCCCATCGACACCTATCACTTCCAGTCGGGCGACGTGTACTTCCTGCGCACCGACACCACGCTCCACCGCACGATTCCGCTCCGCGAGGACACCACCCGCATCATCCTGAACATGACCTGGGCCGGCGAGCGGGACCTGCGGCGCGAGCTCCAGGGCGACGACCGCTGGTGGGAGGACGCCGGCGTACCGGCCGCCGCCGCCCTGGACGAGTGACCGGCCACCGCACCGACGGCCCGGCCGGGGCCTGGCGCCCGGCACCCCGCACGTCCCGCACCCCCCCGCTTTCTCCCGCGACGAGGGATCACCATGACCGATCTGAACACCCCCGAAGCCAAGCCGCTGTCGGACCACTTCGACCACGTGGAGCCGGGGATCCGCCGGCGGATCGCCGTGCAGGACCCGGAGATCAAGGACTACCTGGACGGTGTGCTCGCGAAGATCGCCTCGCACCGCGGCGTCGAGCACCCGTACCTCAACGCCTACCGCACCACGGCGCTCACCCCCGAGCAGGAGCGCCTGATGTACAGCGAGTGCTACTACTTCTTCCGCTACCTCCCCTTCTACATCACGGGGATGGCGGTCAAGACGCGCGACGAGACGATCCTGCGGGAGATCATCCTGAACGTGGCGGACGAGGTCGGCGGCGAGGTCACGCACTCCACGCTCTTCGCCGGCTTCCTGGCCCGGATCGGCATCGACAAGGAGCACCTGGACGCCTACGAACCGCTGGACGTCACCAAGCGGCTCAACGACGGCATCCGGGTCCTGTACACCGAGTCGCCGATCCACAAGGCCCTCGGCGCGCTGTACGCCGACGAGACCATGTCGTCCATCATGGTCTCGAAGATCAACGACGGGCTGCGCAACCAGGGCTACGACGACGACCTGCGCCACTTCTGGCAGCTGCACATCGACGTCGAGGTGGGGCACAGCAACTCCGTCTTCAACGCGATCGCGCCCTACGTCCACTCGCCCGCCACCCGCGCCGAGTTCGAGGCGGGCGCCTACGAGTTCCTCGGGCTGGTGGAGGACTACTGGGACGGCGTGCAGCGGCTCGTGGGCCTCGACGCATGAGCCGAGCGGTATCCGGCACCACCGGGCCGGCCGGCGGCCCGCGGCACATCGCCGCCGGCCGGCCCGTCCCCGGCTCCGTGCACTCGGTGTCCGTCTCGATCCCCGACGTGGCCTCGGTCATCGGCTACGAGTCGCACGACCCGGCCACCCTGAGCCGCATCAACTGGGGCTACCCGCGCTTCCGCCCCCACCCGTACGTGGCCCGGGTGGCGGAGCTGGCGGCCCGGGAGGACCCGGGCGGGGAGCGGGGCGGGGCGTGGCTGCCGGTGCGTACGGCGCGGGCCGCGCGGGCCGCCGCGGCCTACGCCGGCCTGCCGCCCGGCGCGGTGCGCGACCTCACCCTCGGCGGGCACTCCCTGCCCGGGGTGCGGCTGCCCGCCGGGGGTCCGGAGGCCGAGCGGGCGCGGGCGTACATCATGCACACCGGCGGCCACCTGTCCTCGCGGCAGGCGGAGGACGTGCTGTGGGACGCGGGCCTGATCGACGCCCGGCAGCCCGAGGAGACCGCGGACGAGTCGCCCGCCCGGGCCGTCGCGGCGGCCCTCGCCGAGGCCTACGGCGTGCCCGGACCGGAGCACGTGGCGCTGCGCAACAGCGGCATGAACGCGGTGACGGCGGCCGTCGAGGCGGTCACGGAGATCCAGCGGGACAGCGGCCGGCGCCGCTGGCTCCAGCTCGGCTGGATCTTCTTCGACACCATGCGCCTGTTCGAGAAGAAGGTCGTGGACGCCGAGCACACCACCGTGCCCGACCCCTACGACCTGGCGGAGGTCGCCCGGGTCGCCGCCGCGCACGCGGGCGGACTGGCCGGCATCGTCGCGGAGATCCCGAGCAACCCGGGACTGAGCGTGCCCGACCTGCCGGCGCTGCGCGAGATCGCCGACCGGGCCGGCTGCGCCCTGGTGATCGACGCGACGATCGCCACCCCGCACAACGTCGACGTGGTCCCGTACGCCGACGTGGTCTGCGAGAGCCTGACCAAGTACGCCACCGGGTCGGCCGACGTGCTGATGGGCGCGGTGGTGGTCCCGCCCGGCTCGCGGTTCGCCGGCGACCTGCTGACCGTGCTGCCGCACCACGGCGACGAGCCCTACCGCCGGGACGCGGCCCGGGTGGCCGCGCGGGTCCGCGGCTACGCGGAGCGGATGGCGCGGGTCAACGCGAACGCGCTGGCCCTCGCCGAGTGCCTGGACCGCCACCCGGACGTCGTCCGGGACACCGGCTGGGCGCTCGACGGCCGGTCCGCCGCCAACTACCGCAAGGTGGCGCGGGACTCCGGCGGCCCGGGCGGGCTGCTGATGGTGGACCTCAAGGTCCCCCTGGAGCAGGTCTACGACCGGCTGGCGGTGGCCAAGGGGCCCAGTTTCGGGGCGGAGTTCACCATGGCGTCCCCGCAGGTCTTCATCGCGCACTACGACCTGCTCACCACCGCCCGGGGGCGGGCCGCGCTGCGCGAGCGGGGGCTGCACCGGGACATGCTGCGGGTCTCCGTCGGCACCGAGCCGCCGGAGCTGATCGTGGAGGCCTTCGAGCGGGCCCTGCGCCCCGTCTGACGTCCCCGGGGCGGGTCCCCGGACGCCCCGGGGACCCGCCCCGAGGTCAGTCGGCTGCGGCGGGCCGCAGCAGGGCTGCCCGGGCGGCCTCGGTGTAGCGCTCGGCGCCTTCGAACGTCGGCGCCAGCGCGGTGAGTTCCACGAAACCGCAGGTCTTCAGGGCGCCCAGGACGTGCAGCGCGACCCCCTCGCCCCGGTCCCGGCGGTACAGCAGGTCCTCGGCGCGCAGCCGCGCCACCGCGCTCCGCGGGTCGAGGCGGCCCAGCGCCGCGGGGTCGAGGATCCGCCCGTGGACGTAGCACATGGCCTGTCCGTCGGGCCGGCGCAGCCGGCCGTCCTCGCCGACGTCCCGGCCGACCAGGGCCTCGGCGTAGCGCAGCACGTGGCTGGGGCCGACCTTGCGCAGATTGATCTCCACGGCGAGCGGGCCGCGTCCCCGCGCGATCACGAAGTCCACGCCGAAGCTGCCCCGGTGGCCGAGCGAGGCGAGCACCGCGCCGGTCCGGGCCACCGCGTCCGTGATGGCGGGCCGCCACCGTTCCTCGGCGGGGTACCGGCAGCCCCAGTACTGGCCCTGGGAGAGCACCTGGTCGTGGCAGGCGAGCACCTTCACCGTGCCGTCGGCGGCGACGTACCCCTGGCCGCTGGGGGAGGAGGTGACCCCCTCCAGGAACTCCTCCACGATCACGCCCTCGTCGGCCAGTTCCCGGTGGAACTCGGCGGCGGACATCCGCAGGACCTCGGCCGAGCCGAGCAGGTCGCCGGTGCGGGCGTACTCCTCGCAGTCGACGAGCACATTGCCGACGGAGGCCGCCCAGGTGCTCGCGCTGACCTTCACCAGCACGTGCCGGGGCCGGTCCGGCCCGCCGGCCAGCCGCCGGATCGCGGCCGCCACCTCCGCCTCGTCGCGCAGCGCCTCGGCCCCGCCGCCGGGCACCGGCACGCCGGCCCGCAGCAGGATCTCCTTGCTGCCCGCCTTGCTGCCCCAGCGGGCGGCCAGGGAGGCGTGCCCCTCGTCCAGTCCGGCGCCGATCCTGCGGGCCAGCTCGTCCAGCGCCTCGGACGCCATGAAGTGCACGATGTCGGCCCGCGGGGTCTTGCCGACGGCGTCCCGCAGCGCGGCCACGAGACCGTCGTCGCCGAGGACGAGGTCGTCCAGCGGGCGGGGCCCGCGGGCGCTCGGGGTGAGCAGGGTCAGCCGCTCGCGGGCGCTGTCGGCCGTCCGGTCGTCGAATCCGAAGACATCCCGGAAATGATATTCGAGGGTGTACGGGTCGACGGGTTCCGAGGTGACGACGACGGCTCTTTCCTCGGGGTCTTTCAGGCTCCACAGAAAACTCAGGCTCCGCTCGGCGGAGTAACGCAGATACGGCACCTCTTCCAGCATGCGATCGGCGTAGTTGAGCGCGTAGATCAGGATCTGCGTGTAACCGGAATCTGCCATACGGGGAGATTAGGCGTGGCGCTCGGGGAATGGTAGTGGAATCGCCCGTTCCGGTGGTGGGTCGAATTCACCCCCGCCCTCTCATATTCAAGTTGACGCTTTTTCCGGGCACATGCCGGAGGGCCGCACCCCCGTCGGCGTCCAACCCCGGGGATGCGGCCCTCCAGCCGTCACGGTGAGTCCTGTCTGCGGACCCGGCCCAGCCCGCTCAGACCGCGATGGCGACCTCCGCGAGCCCGCCCTGCTGGGCGACGACCGTACGGTCCGCGGTCCCGCCCGGCACCAGGGCGCGCACGGTCCACGTGCCCTCGGCCGCGTAGAAGCGGAACTGGCCGGTCGCGGAGGTGGGCACCTCCGCGGTGAACTCGCCGGTGGCGTCCAGCAGCCGGACGTAACCGGTCACCGGCTCGCCGTCGCGGGTCACCTGACCCTGGATCGTGGTCTCACCGGGCTTGATCGCCGAGGCGTCCGGGCCGCCGGCCTTCGCTCCGCACATGTCGTACTCCTGAGGGGTTGAGAGGGGGGCGGGATTACTTGCCGGCGCCGAGCTCGATCGGCACGCCGACGAGGGAGCCGTACTCGGTCCAGGAGCCGTCGTAGTTCTTGACGTTCTCCACGCCCAGCAGCTCGTGCAGCACGAACCAGGTCAGGGCCGAGCGCTCACCGATGCGGCAGTAGGCGATCGTGTCCTTGGCGAGGTCGACGTTCTCCTCGGTGTAGAGGGCCTTCAGCTCCTCGTCCGACTTGAAGGTGCCGTCGTCGTTGGCGTTCTTCGACCACGGGATGTTCTTCGCGCTCGGCACGTGACCCGGGCGCTGCGACTGCTCCTGCGGCAGGTGGGCCGGGGCGAGCAGCTTGCCGGAGAACTCGTCGGGCGAGCGGACGTCGACCAGGTTCTGTGCCCCGATGGCCGCCACGACGTCGTCGCGGAAGGCACGGATCGAGGTGTCCTGCGGCTTGGCCTCGTACGTGGTCTTCGGGCGCTCCGGGACCTCGTCGCCGGCGACCAGCTCGCGGGCGTCCAGCTCCCACTTCTTGCGGCCGCCGTCGAGGAGCTTGACGTTCTCGTGGCCGTAGAGCTTGAAGTACCAGTACGCGTACGACGCGAACCAGTTGTTGTTGCCGCCGTAGAGGATCACCGTGTGGTCGTTGGCGATGCCCTTCTCCGACAGGAGCTTCTCGAAGCCCTCCTGGTCGACGAAGTCACGGCGGACCGGGTCCTGGAGGTCCTTGGTCCAGTCGATGCGGATCGCGTTCTTGATGTGGTTCTTCTCGTAGGCGGACGTGTCCTCGTCCACTTCCACGATGGCGATGGTCGGGTCGTCCAGGTGCTCCTGGAGCCAGTCGGCGTCGACCAGGACGTCGCTGCGGCTCATGCTCTTTCTCCTCCGGGGCAGTCGCGGCGGGGCGTGCGAGTAGACAGGCGTGCGCTCGGTGCCCGAGCGGCACACGGATGCCCTGACAGCAGGGCGGGTGAGGACGCGGGAGCCGGGGGCTTCCGCTCAGAAGGGGCGACAGAGCATGGCGGCCACGCGGCACAGGTCCACTGCCCGCCGCTTGGTGAGAACCGCCTGTCCCCGCGGCTGGAGGACGCTCGTCGAGTACCGCATGGGCCCGATCGTAGGGACGACGGGGCGGGCATGTCACCGGTGTGTCACATGGCGAGACGCGATCGTCCGAATGGTGGTACGAGGAGAGCGTCCGGCCGACCCCGGGGGGCCCGCCGGACGCTCGCGCGCACGGGTACGGCTACGGAGCGGACGCGCCCGTCTCGCCAGTCGGACGATCGCCGTCCGCCCCGGACTCCGGGCGCCTACCCCGCCAGCCGGACGTCCGAACCCTTCACGGTGATCTCGACGCCGTCCGGGGCCGCCTGCACCTTGTCCAGCTTGATCCCGCCGGGCAGCTGGTCGATGGCCTGCTGGAAGTCGGTGATCGTGCGGATGCGGTCCTCGGCGACCGCGGCGCCGGCCAGGCTGGGCAGCGAGTCCGCGTGCACCTCGACCTTGCCGTCCGCCACGCCCACCGAACTGAGCACGGACACCGTCTGCTTGATCCCGAGGGCGGGCGCGGTCAGCTCCACCGCCACCTTGATCTTCCCGTTGCCGCCGTCGGAGAGCCCGGTCACCCGGGCGCTGGCCCCCGGGGCCACCTGGGTCGGCTCCGACTTGGCGGTCTTCAGCAGCTCGGCGTACGAGACCCGCCCGGTGCCGGTCGCGGTGGCCGCGGTGGCGGAGCCGAAGTCACTGGAGAACTCCACGCCCTTCATGTGGGCCTTCAGGTCCTCGACGCGGATGGTCTGCCCGGCGTTGCCGGTGGCCGCGTCGTACTCCCCGATCCCGACCTCGACGTCGTCCAGGGAGCCGCCCGCGAGCTGGGTGAGGAACGGGAATCCCTTGATGTCCACGTCCGGGGTCCCGGCCAGGTTCTCGGTCGTCTTCAGCTTGTCCGCGGCCTCGCCCTCGGCGAAGTGCACGGCGACCCGGTCCGCGATCACGAACAGCGCGCCCAGGATCACGACGACGATCAGCAGTATGCGCAGGCCTCGCATGGGTTCCCCCGGGTCGGTGGTGTGGCGGCGGTGACGGGCGTCCGGTACGGATACGCCACGGTAACCCCGCCGGGCCCGGCCGCCGGGAAATTGTGGATCAGTTGTGACAGGGCCCGCCGGTCCTACTCTGGAGCTATGTACGCCCGGCGACGGCACCTCTACTTCGCCATGATGGGGACGTGTATCGGCCTCTTCGTCCTGGCCTGGGGAGTCGTGCGCATCTGGTCCGTGCCGGCGGCCGTGGGCCTGTGCGTCGTGGCCATGGTCATCCCGCCGGTCGCCGCGATGGTCGCCAACCGGCGGGGCCCGGAGGACCGCTGGTGGGACGACCCCTCGGGCGACCCGCAGTCGGACGAGTGGTGGGACGAACTGGACGGCAAGAAGCGCCCGCGTCCGTGAGGGCCTGCCGGCGCCTCAGTAGACGAGTGCCTGGGTGCCGTCGCCCAGGGCCTCCTGCACGAACACCTGCGCGCCCGCGATCCGCACGCCCTCGATGACGTCCTTCTCGGTGATCTCGCGGCGGGCGGCGCACTGCGTGCACAGCGTGATCCGGCCGGCCGCGAGGATGGACTCGATCAGGTCGGGCAGCGGCGCGGCGTGCGGCAGCTCGAACTCCGCGGCCCGCCCCGGCAGCGCGAACCACGACGACTCCCCGGTCAGCCACAGCGACACGTCGACCCCGCTGGCCACGGCCACGGCGGCGACCGTGAACGCCTGCGAACACCGCTCGGGGGCGTCGGCCCCGGCCGTCACCTTGATAACCAGCTTTTTCGCCATGCCCGAATCGTAATCCGCTTGCCCACAACTCCATGTGCATGCCATGAGTCTCTGTGTCAGCGCGGCGCGGAAGCCGCGCTTCCTTGTCCTTTGGGGGGAGTCCTTTGGACGTGTACGCGAGACCCGGTACCGAGCCGGCGGACGCCGGTGCCGCCGCCGGTCCTGTCAGTGCGGCCGGTGCTGCCTTAGAGCCCTTAGAGCCGGTACGGCGACGGGGGCGGATGCCGTCGCTTCTGCTTGGAGCCGCCGTGCTCGGCCTGGTCTCCGGTCTGTGCGCCGGTTACCTCGTCCAGGCCGGCCGGGAGCCCACCGCGCTGCCCCCGCTGTCGCAGCCGAGTCCGGCCCGAGCCGCGGGAGAGGGGCCCGCACGCCTGTCCGCCGCGCGGGACCGCAGGGTCAGGACCGACGGCGACCTGCGCCGGCTCCTGCTGAAGGCACCGGACGGGGCGCGTGAGAACACGTCCCTGACCGAGGACGGCTGGATGAGCCTGAACCAACTGGCGGAGACGTACGACGACCCGGCGGTCGGCTACGGCTGGCTGCTCGGCGAGGAGTTCCGCCGCGCCGCCGCCGTCGGCTGGACCGAGGGCGGCACCCGCACGGTCGAGATCCGGCTGCTCCAGTTCCGGCAGGAAGAAGTGTTCGGCGCCCGCGAGGAGGCGGAGGACAGCCAGTACTGGGCCGGGCGCGAGAGCGACTCCGAGAGCTGGGCGATACCCGGCACGGGCGTCGGCAAGGCGTACACGTACCGCGGGGCCCGGACCCGGGACGGAAGGCGCGTGTACGAGGCGCGGGCGCACGCGTGGCGCGGGGACGTCTCCCTGGATATCTGGATCAACGACACCGAGCCGGTCCCGAAGAAGGCGATCGTGGACCTGGCGAAGCGGCAGATGGAGCGGCTGTGACGTCCGAGAGCCCTGAGAACCCCGCTCCCGAGCCGGTGTCCGGGCCTGCCGTCCCCGCCGGGTCCGCTCCCGGGCGCCCTCGTCGCCGTGCCGGACGCGTGCTGGGGGGTGCCGTGCTGGCACTCGCCGTCGTCGCGGGGGTGAGCTGGACCGCGGTCGTCGTGCACGGGGCCGACCGCGCCCCGGGCGCCGCCGGCTGGCGGCTGCCCGAGGCGTCCGAGGGCAGGCCGGCCGAGGCCGGGGGCGCCGGACTGGGCGGCCTGCTGCTGCCCTACGGCGAGCACCGGTACCGGCCCGGCCCGGACCTGAACGAATTCGGCTCCGACATCGAGCTGACCGGCGCCCAGACCGCCGCCCTGCGCAAGCGGTCACTCGCCCGGCTGCCCCGGTCCCAGCGGCTGGCGATGGAGCGTCAGATCGACCGCCAGCCGGTCAAGGGCATGGCACTGCGCAGCTACGTGGGGCCCGCCGGGGCCTCCGCCGGCTCCGACGCGGAGGAGTTCACGGTGCAGATCACGCTGGCGCGGGTGGCGGACCGGCGGACCGCGCACTCGCTGGCGGCCGCCCAGCGGCTGCTCCTGGGCTCCGCGGAGACCGTCCGGGAGGGTCCGGCCATCAAGGGCCACGAGGACGCCGGGTGCTTCCTGCCGCCGAAGGACGTGGTGGAAGGCCTCGACGCGATGCTGTGCGTCGGGTCCGTCGGAGACGTCGTGCTCACCGCCTCGGCGACCGGGACCGAGGCGCTGGACCGGCAGGAGGTGGCGGACATGGTGACCGCCCAGTTCGACCGCATCAAGGACCCGGGGAAGGCCGTATGACCGAGCAGACCCAGCACCCGGCCGCACAACCGCCGACCACACGGCCACCGGCCGAGCGGGAGACGACCCCGCGGTTGCCGGCCGTACCGGAGGAGCCCACCCAGCCGTCGGCCGTGCGGGAGGAAGCCTCGGCGCCGTCGGCCGTGCGGGAGGAAGCCTCGGCGCCGTCGGCCGTGCGGGAGGAAGCCTCGGCGCCGTCGGCCGCGCGGGAGGGGGCCTCGCATCTGCCGGCCGCGCGGGAGGGGGCCTCGCGGCTGTCGGACATGCCGGAGGAGCCCCCGCGGTCGTCGGCCCCCGGTGAGGCGGCGCCGTGGGAGGCAGGGCCGCAGGGGGCGGAGCCCGCTCTGCCGCCGCCGCTCGCCGTTCCGCCGTCCCCCGCCGGTTCCCGGCAGCGGCGGCGGATGCGGGCGGCGCTGCGGTGGACCGCCGCCGCGGCCGTGTTCTGCCTGGTGGGCGCCGGGACGGCGTACGGCACCACCCGGATGGAGCGGACGGATCTGCCGGGCCTGGCCACCGCCTCCGACGGCCGCTGGGACTACCCGGAGCTGGTCCGGCCGCCGCTGCCGCCCGGCCGCCCCGGTCCGCTCGAAGCCGGTAACCGCACCGGAGCGCACCACGCGGACCTGCGGGCGCTGGTGCTGCCCGCGCCGCACGGGGCGACGGTGGAGCCGGGACCGCGCGGCACGGACGGCTGGCTGCCGGTGAAGGACTTCCTCGCCGACTACGCGGCCGTGGAGCAGCGCCGGGAACTGGCCCAGCAGCTCACCGACCACGGGCTGCGCCACATCGCGGGCCGCGGCTGGACCACCCCGGACGGCACCCGCACCACGATCCGGCTGCTGCGGTTCGACAGCGCGGTCGTCGCCGAGACCCTGCTGTCCGGCTCCCTCGCCAACGCCGCGGCGCCCGCCTTCCCGGTGCGCGGTGCCGACTACTACGAGCTGGACGGGACGTTCCCGCCGAAGGCCCGTATGAAGGGCGTGACGCTCTACCCGTTCGCGGAGACCGAGCCGTACGGCGCCGAGCAGGTGCGGCAGGCGTACCTGGCGGCCGGGGACACCGTCGCGGTGATCACCCAGACCCGCGAGGGCGGGGTGGACGCCGTTCCGTTCCGGCAGACGGTGACCCTGCAGACCGAGCTGCTCAGCTGAGCGGACCTCCTCAGGAGGGCCGGGGCCCGGCCGCGTAAGCTGGGCTCCGGCTCTGTCGTATGCCCACCCTCGCTCAAGGAGCACCCGTGGAGATCTTCTTCGAAACCCTGCTGGTCCTGGTCTGCGTCGGCGTGCTCGCCTTCGCCGGTCTGACCGTGAAGAAGCTGTACCAGGGCCAGCGCTGACCCCCCTCTAGGAAAGCCTCCGCTCATGATCGAGATCCCGTCCGACCTGCACAAGGACCTTGTCCCGCTCGCCTTCCTGCTCGGCAACTGGGCGGGCGCGGGCGTGCACGACTTCCCCGGCTCTGAGAAGTGCAACTTCGGGCAGGAGGTCAGCTTCACCCACGACGGCCGGGACTTCCTGGAGTACCACTCCCACACCTGGGTGCTGGACAAGGACGGCAACAAGGTCCGCCCGCTGGAGTCGGAGTCCGGCTTCTGGCGGATCGACGCCCAGCGCAAGGTCGAGGTCACGATGACCCGCGACGACGGTGTCATCGAGATCTGGTACGGCGAGATGGCCGACAAGAAGCCGCAGATCGACCTGGTGACGGACGCCGTCGCCCGCACCCCGGGCTCGCCCGCGTACAGCGGCGGCAAGCGGCTGTACGGCTATGTGAAGAGTGACCTGATGTGGGTCGGCGAGAAGCAGACCCCCGAGGTCCCGCTGCGCCCCTACATGTCGGCCCAGCTCAAGAAGGTCGTCACCCCCGAGGACGTCGAACGCTGGGCCAAGGCCCTCCCGGACGACCTGCCCGACGACGGCATCGCTTTCTTCAAGTAGTCCTAGACTCGTCGGTGTGGTGAGCACCGACTGGAAGAGTGATCTCAGGCAGCGCGGTTACCGGCTGACGCCGCAGCGGCAGCTCGTTCTCGAAGCCGTCGACGTCCTCGAGCACGCGACCCCCGACGACATCCTCGTGGAAGTGAGGAAGACGGCGTCGGGGGTCAACATTTCCACCGTCTACCGGACGCTGGAGCTGCTGGAGGAGCTGGGCCTGGTGAGCCATGCCCATCTGGGGCACGGCGCGCCCACCTACCACCTCGCCGACCGGCACCACCATCTGCACCTGGTGTGCCGGGACTGCGAGGACGTGATCGAGGCGGACGTGGAGGTGGCCGCCGAGTTCACGGCCAAGCTGCGGCAGCAGTTCGGGTTCGACACCGACATGAAGCACTTCGCGATCTTCGGCCGGTGCCGGGACTGCTCCCTCAAGGGTTCAAGTAGCACGTCGTAGGCTTGCGTCATGAAGAGCCCCCTGCTGTCCCTGCCCGGCGCCGTCCCCGCCGAGGGCGTGGACGAAGGTGTCGCCGCCCACTACGGCGACCTGTTCCGCGAGCAGCGCGCCCTCGCCGACGGCACCGGTTTCGTCGACCTGTCCCATCGCGGTGTCGTCACCGTCAGCGGTGACGACCGGCTGAGCTGGCTGCACCTGCTGCTCACCCAGCACGTCAGCGAACTGCCCGCGGGCGAGGCCACCGAGGCCCTGATCCTCTCCGCGCACGGGCACATCGAGCACGCGCTGTACCTGGTGGACGACGGTACGACCGTCTGGGCGCACGTCGAGCCCGGCACCCAGGACGCTTTGATCGCGTACCTGGAGTCGATGAAGTTCTTCTACCGGGTGGAGGTCGCCGACCGCACCGCCGACATCGCCGTGGTCCACCTGCCGGCCGGTTCCATCGCCGAGGTGCCGGACGGGGTCGTCGTGCGCGAGACGGCGTACGGCCGTGATCTGTTCCTGCCCCGCGCGGAGCTGGAGTCCTTCGCCGCCTCGCACGGTCCCGCCGCCGGGCTGCTCGCCCACGAGGCGTTGCGGGTCGAGCAGCACCGGCCCCGGCTCGGCTTCGAGACCGACCACCGGACCATTCCGCACGAACTGGGCTGGATCGGTACGGCCGTGCATCTCCAGAAGGGCTGCTACCGCGGGCAGGAGACGGTCGCCCGGGTGCAGAACCTGGGCAAGCCGCCGCGCCGGCTGGTCTTCCTGCACCTGGACGGCAGCGAGGTGCACCTGCCGGTGCCGGGGACCGAGATCCGGGTCGCGGACGAGGGGGCCGAGGGCCGCAAGGTCGGGTTCGTGACGACGTCCGTACGCCACCACGAGCTGGGTCCGGTGGCGCTGGCGCTGGTGAAGCGGAACGTGCCGGTCGACGCGCGGCTCCTGGCCGGAGAGACGGCGGCGGCTCAGGAGGTCGTGGTCGAGCCGTAGCCGTGGCCGTGGCCGTGCGGCCGGGCCGGCGTCGTCGGGGATCGGTGCGTTGCCGGGTGCGGCGCCGTTGTGGTTGCTCGCGCAGTTCCCCGCGCCCCTTCGGGGCGCTGCGGTGCCGGTCGGTTCGACCGGTGTTCCGCACGCGCGGAAAAGCGACCCCGCCTCACATCTCCAGCAACACCGTGAACGGCCCGTCGTTCGTTAGGTTCACCCTCATCTGCGCACCGAAGCGGCCCGTCGCCACCGTGGCGCCCAGGGCGCGCAGCCGGGCCACGACCTCGTCGACCAGGGGTTCGGCGATGTCGCCGGGGGCCGCCGCGTTCCAGGTGGGGCGGCGGCCCTTGCGGGCGTCGCCGTAGAGGGTGAACTGGCTGATCACCAGCAGCGGCGCCCCGGTGTCGCTGCACGACCGCTCGTCCTGGAGCATCCGGATCGTCCACAGCTTGCGCGCCAGCTGGGCCGCCTTCTCCTTGGTGTCCTCGTGGGTGACCCCCACCAGGACGCACAGCCCCTCGCCCTCGATCGCGCCGACCGTCTCGCCGTCCACGACGACGCTCGCGCTGTCCACCCTCTGCACCACCGCACGCATGCCGACCATCATGCCCGGTGCCCCGCCCGCGCCCGCACGGGGACCGCTATGGATCCGTTACCCCCCATCTGGGGCCGTTCGGGGGCTCTCGGTCACATAGCGGCCGGTTGGGGTGGCACGATGCTTCCCACACGCCGGTCGAGGGGACGGTCACACGCAGATGAGCACACCGAGCACCAGCGGGCGGCTGGGGACACAGGGGCCGCACCGGCCGCCCGCGCAGCGCACCGACAGCCCCCCGGACCCCGGGTCCGACGAGCCCGGTCTGGCCCGCCTCAGCCTGCCCGAGCTGCGCGCCCTGCGCCGCGACGCCCAGCGGGACGAGGCGGACCTCAGCTATGTGCGGCGGCTGCTCCAGGGCCGTATCGACATCCTGCGCGCCGAGCTGGCCCGGCGCGGCCGGGCGTCCGTTCCCGCGCCGGCCGACGGTTCCGTGGTCGACCTGCTCCCGGAGATCCTGAAGGACGCCCCGGCCCGGCAGCGCTCCTCGGCCCGCCACGTCACGCTCGGCACCCCGCACAGCGAGGAGTACGGGCGGCTGGCCGCCGAGATGCTCGCCGAGGTGGAGCTGTCGGACCTGACGGCGCGCACCGATCCGGAACTGACCGCCGCCATGGGCCGCCTGGTCCGCTACGAGCAGGAGGTCTCCCGCCGCCGCCAGCTTCTCCAGCGCACCGCCGACGACTGCGGCGGGGAGATCGCGCGCCGGTACCGGGAGGGCGAGGCCCAGGTCGACGACCTGCTGACCTGAGCGCGGCGCGGCCCGTCTGCGTAGGCTCCCCCTCATGGCTGAGATGGGTCTGCGTGAGCGCAAGAAGCGGCGGATGTACCAGGACGTGTCGGACATCGCCGTACGGCTGTTCCTGGAGCGCGGCTTCGACGCGGTGTCCGTGGCGGAGGTCGCCGCCGCGGCCGGGATCTCCAAGCCGACCCTCTTCCGGTACTTCCCGGCCAAGGAGGACCTGGTCCTGCACCGGATCGCCGATCACGAGACGGAGGCGGCCCGGGTGGCCGCGGGGGCGGCGGACCCGGTGGCCGCGCTGGGCCGGCACTTCCTGGCCGGGCTGGACCGGCGCGACCCGGTGACCGGCCTGAACGACCATCCCGAGGTGCTGGCCTTCCACCGGCTGCTCTACGGGACGCCGTCCCTGGTGGCGCGGGCGTACGCCCACCAGGAGCGGTCGGAGGCGGCGCTCGCCGAGGCGCTCGGCGGCGATCTGGACGCGCGGCTGGCCGCCGGGCAGATCATCGCCGTCCAGCGGGTCCTCGCCCTGGAGAACTGGCGGCGGATCGCGGCGGGGGAGCCGGTCGAGCGGGTCGCGCCGGATGCCGTACGGGTGGCGGAGCGGGCGTTCGGGCGGCTGGCCGGGGTGCTGCCGGAGCTGCGGCCTCCTGCTGAGACTCGGTAAAGAATGTAACTCGGTAACGTTTTATCGTACGCTGGCGGCATGACGTCGACCGACCCCGCCCTCACGGAAGCCCTGCACACCGAGCGCGCCTACCACGACACCTGCCGCGCGGCCCTCGCCGCGATGGTCGACGGCGCCGCCGGACAGGTCGTCACCGGCGAGGACGTCTCCGCCTCCGGAGCCGACGCCGAAGTCCTCGGCCGCCGGCTGCGCGGCCAGGCCAAGGCGCTGCGCGAACTGCCGCCCGGGCCACTGTTCTTCGGCCGGCTCGACTTCGCCGACGGCCACCCCGGACACGGCGGGCAGAGCTACCACGTGGGCCGGCTGCGCATCACCGAGGACCCGGCCGCCCCGCCGCTCGTCGTCGACTGGCGGGCCCCCGTCTCCCGCGCCTTCTACCAGGCCGACGCCACCGACCCGCAGGGCGTCGAGGTGCGCCGCCGCTTCGGCTGGGCCCCGGGCAGCCGGGGCGAGGCCACCGACCTGACCGCGCTGGAGGACGAGCACCTGGGCCGGGGCGAGTCACGGACCAGCGACATCGTCGCCCGCGAGATCGAGCGCCCCCGCGTCGGCCCCATGCGTGACATCGCCGCCACCATCCAGCCCGAGCAGGACGACCTCGTCCGCGCCCCCCTCACCGACTCCGTGTGCGTCCAGGGCGCGCCCGGCACCGGGAAGACCGCCGTCGGCCTGCACCGGGCCGCGTACCTGCTCTACACCCACCCCAAGCGACTCCGGCGCTCCGGCCTGCTCATCCTCGGGCCCAACCCGGCCTTCCTGCGCTACATCGCCGAGGTGCTGCCCTCGCTCGGCGAGAGCGGGACCGCCGGGCGCGACACGGCCGGCAAGGGCTACCGCCAGACCACCCTGCTGGACGAGATCGCCCGCCACCCGGCCACCGGCACCGACCCGCTGCCCACGGCCGCCGTCAAACACGACCCGCGGATGGCCGAGGTGCTGCGCCGGGCCCTGTACGCGCGGGTCACCACCGACGGCGCCGGCGACCTCGCCGTCCCGGACGGCTCCTACCGCTGGCGGGTGTCCGCCGCCGACCTGGCCGCCCTGGTGGCCGAGGTCCGCGCCGAGGAACCCCCGTACGCCGTCGGGCGGGAACGGGTGCGCACCCGGGTGGTACGACGGCTGCGCGAGCAGGCCGAACGGCGCTCCGGGGTGCTGCCCGCCGCCTGGGTCCGCCGCGTCGAGCGCTGCCGGCCGCTGACCGAGCGGCTCGATACGGTCTGGCCGAAGGTCCGCCCCGAGGAGATCCTCACCGAACTCCTCACCGACGCCGATGCGTTGGCCCGGGCCGCCGACGGCCTGCTGGACCCCGGGGAGCAGGCGGCGCTGCGGTGGCCGCGCCCGCCCCGCTCGTACAAGTCCGCCCGCTGGTCGGCCGCCGACCTGGTCCTGCTGGACGAGCTGGCCGGGCTGATCGAGCACCCCGAGGGGTACGGTCACATCGTCGTGGACGAGGCGCAGGACCTCTCCCCGATGGAGTGCCGGGCCATCGCCCGCCGGGCCGCCTTCGGCTCGCTCACCGTCCTCGGCGACCTCGCCCAGGGCACCACCCCGTGGGCCGCCCGGGACTGGTCCGTCCAACTGCGCCACCTGGGCCGGCCGGACGCGGCCGTGGTGCCGCTGACCACCGGGTTCCGGGTGCCGGCCGCCGTGCTGGAGCTCGCGAACCGGCTGCTCGCCCGCCTCGGGACCGCCGTACCTCCCGCCACCTCCCTGCGGACCGACGGGGAGCTGACCCTCAGGTCGGCCGAGGACGTGCTCGCCGCCACCGTGACCGCCGTCCGCGAGGCCCTCGCCCGGGAGGGCTCGGTCGGCGTGATCACCGCGGACGCGGACGCCGGCCGGGTACGGGCGGCCCTCACCGGGGCCGGCCTGGAGGCGGCCGGCCCCGACGCACTCGGCGCCCGGCTGGCCGTCGTCCCCGCGACCCTGGTCAAGGGCCTGGAGTACGACCACGTCATCGCCGTCGAACCGGCGGCCGTGGCGGAGGCGGAGGAGCGGGGCGCGCACCGGCTGTACGTGGTGCTGACCCGGGCGGTCTCCCGCCTGGACGTGGTGCACGCCCGCCCGCTGCCGTTCTGAGACCCCGCGGGGGCTCAGCGGCCGGCGTACTCCGCCAGGTGCTCGCCCGTGATCGTGGAGCGGGCCGCGACCAGCTCGGCGGGGGTGCCCTCGAAGACGATCCGGCCGCCGTCGTGACCGGCTCCGGGACCGAGGTCGATGATCCAGTCCGCGTGCGCCATGACCGCCTGGTGGTGCTCGATGACGATCACCGACTTGCCCGCGTCGACCAGCCGGTCCAGCAGGCCGAGCAGCTGTTCCACATCGGCCAGGTGCAGCCCGGTGGTCGGCTCGTCCAGGACGTAGATCCCGCCCTTCTCGGACATGTGGGTGGCCAGCTTCAGCCGCTGCCGCTCGCCGCCGGACAGCGTGGTCAGCGGCTGGCCCAGGGTGAGGTAGCCGAGGCCCACGTCGGCCAGGTTCCGCAGCACGCGGTGCGCGGCCGGGGTACGGGCCTCGCCGTCGCCGAAGAACTCCCCGGCCTGTTCCACCGTCATCGCCAGCACCTCGCTGATGTCCCGGCCGCCGAGCCGGTACTCCAGCACCGAGGCGTCGAACCGGCGGCCCTCGCACTCCTCGCAGGTCGTGGCCACCCCGGCCATGATCGCCAGGTCCGTGTAGACGACGCCGGCGCCGTTGCAGGCCGGGCAGGCGCCCTCCGAGTTCGCGCTGAACAGGGCCGGCTTCACCCCGTTGGCCTTGGCGAACGCCTTGCGGACCGGCTCCAGCAGCCCCGTGTACGTCGCCGGGTTGCTGCGCCGCGAGCCGCGGATCGGGGTCTGGTCGACGTAGACCACGCCCGCGCCCGCCGGTACGGACCCGCGCACCAGCGAACTCTTGCCGGAACCGGCCACCCCGGTGACGACGGTCAGCACCCCGAGCGGGATGTCGACGTCGACGCCCTTCAGGTTGTGGGTGGTGGCGCCGCGGATCTCCAGCGCGCCGGACGGCTCGCGCACCGTGTCCTTCAGCGCGGCCCGGTCGTCCAGGTGGCGGCCGGTGAGCGTGCGGGCGGCGCGCAGCCCGGCGACGGTGCCCTCGAAGCAGACGGTGCCGCCCGCCGTACCCGCGCCCGGGCCAAGGTCCACCACATGGTCGGCGATCGCGATGACCTCCGGCTTGTGCTCCACGACGAGCACCGTGTTGCCCTTGTCCCGCAGCCGCAGCAGAAGGTCGTTCATCCGCCGGATGTCGTGCGGGTGCAGACCGGCGGTCGGCTCGTCGAAGACGTACGTGACATCGGTCAGCGAGGAGCCGAGGTGGCGGATCATCTTCGTACGCTGCGCCTCGCCGCCGGAGAGGGTGCCCGCGGGCCGGTCCAGGGAGAGGTAGCCGAGCCCGATCTCCACGAACGAGTCGAGGGTGCCGCGCAGCGAGGCGAGCAGCGGCGCCACGGACGGTTCGTCCAGCTCGCGCACCCACGCGGCCAGGTCGCTGATCTGCATCGCGCAGGCGTCGGCGATGCTGATCCCCCTGATCTTCGAGGAGCGGGCCGCCGCGCTGAGCCGGGTCCCGTCACAGTCGGGACAGGTGGTGAAGGTGACCGCGCGGTCCACGAACTCCCGGATGTGCGGCTGCATCGCCTCCCGGTCCTTGGCCAGCATGGACTTCTGGATGCGCGGGACCAGACCCTCGTACGTCATGTTGATGCCCGCGATCTTCATGCGGGTCGGCTCGCGGTACAGGAAGTCGTCCAGCTGCGCCTGGGTGAAGGTGCGGACCGGCTTGTCCGGGTCGTAGAGGCCGGACTCGGTGTAGAGGCGGTGGTTCCAGCCGCCGGGCTTGTAACCGGGGATGGTGAGCGCGCCCTCGTTGAGGGACTTGTCCGCGTCGTAGAGCTGGGTCAGGTCGATGTCGGTGACCGTGCCCCGGCCCTCGCAGCGCGCGCACATGCCGCCCGTGATGCTGAACTCGCGGCGCTCCTTCACCTGCTTCCCGCCGCGCTCCAGGGTGACCGCGCCGGCCCCGCTGATGGAGGCGACGTTGAAGGAGAACGCCTTGGGCGAGCCGATGTGCGGGGTGCCGAGCCGGCTGAAGAGGATCCGCAGCATCGCGTTCGCGTCGGTGGCGGTGCCGACCGTGGAGCGCGGGTCGGCGCCCATCCGCTGCTGGTCCACGATGATCGCGGTGGTCAGCCCGTCCAGCACGTCCACGTCGGGCCGGGCCAGCGTGGGCATGAAGCCCTGGACGAACGCGCTGTACGTCTCGTTGATCAGCCGCTGCGACTCGGCGGCGATGGTGTCGAACACCAGGGAGCTCTTGCCCGAGCCGGAGACGCCCGTGAACACCGTCAGCCGGCGCTTGGGTATCTCCACGCTGACGTTCCTGAGGTTGTTCTCCCGCGCGCCGTGCACCCGGATCAGCTCGTGGCTGTCGGCGGCGTGCCGTGCGGTCACCGGCGCGTCGTCCGTCCTCGTGGTCATGCTCATCGCCTCTCCGTCCGTGAACCCCCGCCACGCTAGCGGCGCACCGCGCCCGTCCGCTTCTCCATTCCTGACCCGGTCGCGGACCGGCCCCCCGGGGCCGTCCCCTCCGGTCAACGGACCCTGACGCTGCCGCAGGTGAAGGCGGTCCTCTCCAGCAGCTCCGGCGTGACGGCGACGCCGGTCAGGTGCTCGGCGAGGGCGAAGGCCGCCGGTGCGGACAGGTCGGTGCCGGGGGCGTCGGCTTCTCCCTCGTCCCCCAGCGGGAAACCGATGCCGTGCATGACGTCCAGCAGCTCGTCCGGCGTGGTGCCCCAGCGCTCGTCGGGGAACCCGGGCTCGAACCAGAGGCGTCGCACGGTGTCCTCGGCCCACAGGAACGCGTCGAGACCGTTGATGTTGACGAAGTGCGACACCCAGCGCGTCCCGGCCGAGGCGGGCAGGGCACGGTCCTCGGTGACCCCGAGGCAGCCGTTGGGTTCGATCAGCAGGGTCCAGGCGCCGACGGCCGTCATGGCGACGAGCTGCCGTCCGCCGTCCGACGCGCGGGCGAGGGCGAAGGCGGCCTCCACCACGGCGTCCGCACCGGTCAGCGCGGGCTCCTCCCGCCCGTCCAGGCGGCGCAGCAGCTCCGCCGGTGCCAGTCCCCGCACCAGCGTGAAGCAATAGGCCTCCGCGAGATCAGGGAAGCGTTCCTCGAACCAGGTGCAGTCGGCGGCCGTCGTCATGGTCATGGGGGAGATCCTCGCGCACGCCACTGACACTCCGGCCCGGCCCGGACTCGCCCGGAGAAGCGGGGCAGGGCGGGTTTGGGGCGGGGCTCGCGGCGGAAGTTTCCGGCATGCGACCGGATGACTGGCACCTCACCGAAGACGTGGACGCCTTCCTCGCCCGGGCCGGGGACTTCCTGCGCTCACGGCCGGATCTGCACACCATGGCGCTGACGGTGACCGAGACCCTGCGCGCCCACGGCCCGGGGGCGTACGGCGCCGGGGCCCCGCTGTTCGGCTGCCTGGCGGAGTCGGGCGAGGTCCGTGCCGCCTTCCACCGCAGGCCGGGGGGTCTGCTGAGCCCCACCGTCCTCACCCCGGAGCAGGCCGGCGCCCTCGCCGCCCGGCTGGCCGGCCTCGGGCACGTCCTCCCCGGGGTCAGTGCCGAGCAGCACAGCGCCGCCGCGTTCGCCGAGGCCTGGCGGCGGCACACGGGGGCCGCGTCGGCCCCGCGCGCGCAGCGGGTCCGCCTCCACCGGCTCGGCACCCCGGTCCCGCCGGACCCGCACCCGGAGGGCCGGGCCCGGGCCGCGGGCGAACGGGACCACGCGCACGTCGTGCGCTGGTGCCGCGCGTTCGCCGCGGACGTCCGGGAGGACTTCCCCGCGGACCCCGGCGCCTGGGCCGGCACCCGTTTCGCCGCCAAGCGCTTCACGTTCTGGGAGACCCCGGACGGCACCCCCGTCTCCCTGGCCGGTGCGACACCGGTGGTCGCGGGCCATGTCCGGGTGGACCCCGTCCACACCCCGGCCCCCCTGCGCGGCCGCGGCTACGCGGGCGCGGTGACGACGGCGGTGGGCCGGGCCGCGCTGGCCGCCGGCGCGCACACGGTCGTCCTGTTCGCGGACCCGGCCAACCCCACGAGCACCGCGCTGTACCGGCGCATCGGGTACGACCCGGTCGCCGAGTTCACGGTGCACGACTTCACGTGAGGACGGTCGTGGCCCTCCGCGCGGTCGCAGCCCTTCGCCACCGCTCAGCCGGTGCGGAGGACCCGGAAGCGGCCGGGTTCCGCCGGGTCCCGGTCGACGACCTGGACCGGCGGCCAGACCCACTGCCGGACGCCGATGCCCGGGGCGCGGGAGAAACGGATCCGTCCGCGGGTGCCCTCGGTGTCGGCACGCGCCCAGGACGCGGCGATGTCCGCCCGGTCCGTGCCGTGGGCGCGCAGCACGTCGGCTAGGACGGCGATCGTGTCGTACCCCTCGAAGGCGACGAAGGAGGGCGCTCCGCCGGTCCGCTCGCGCAGCTCCGCCTCGACGCGTGCGCCGAGCGGGGTGAGGCGCTCGGGCAGGTAGCGCAGGAACGGGATGCCCGCGCCGTCGGCGCCCAGCAGCGTCGCCCACTCGGCGAACTCGGGCTGTCCGGCCGGGGCGCCGATCAGGACGCCGGCGAGGCGCGGGTCGCGCCGGACGGCCCGGACGACCGGCACGGCCGGCTCCGGGTGGCCGGCCAGCAGCAGGAGCGCGGTCGCGCCGTGGGCGGCGAGTGCGTCGCACAGGGCGGCGGGGCCGAGCGTGCCCGTGTCGAGTTCCACGACGCTGCCGCCGCGCGGCGCGAGGTGCTCGCGCAGGATGGCGGTCCCGGACGCCCAGTAGACGCTCGGCTGGGTCGCCACGGCGATCCGGGTGTGGCCCGCGCCGAGCAGGAAGTCCGCGTAGATCCGCCAGCCGTGGGACTGGGCCGGGGCGATCCGGGCGACCCGTTCCGTCGGCTGTCCGGTGAGCGCGTCGAGCACCGCCGACGAGCACAGGAACGGCAGGCCGAGGGCGTCCGCCCGGGCGGCGGCGGCACGGGCGACGACGCTGTGGTACTCGCCCGTCACGGCGGCCACGCCCAGCCGGGCCAGTTCGTCCACGGCCGCCTCGGCCCGCTGTGGATCGGCCGCGGTGTCCCGCACCACCAGCTCCAGCGGCCGCCCGCCGATCCCGCCGGCGTCATTGACGTCCCGCACGCCCAGCTCCAGCCCGGCGAGCAACTGCCGTCCCGCCTCGGCCCAGCCGGGCGGCGTCAACGGAGCGAGCGCCCCGACCCCGATGGCCACCCCGTCACCCCGGCCCGCCCCGAGCGCCGTACTCATACGGCCACGCTCCCATCCGTCCCGTCCATGATCATTACGCGGGCCATTGCAACCACAGCCCGCCCCGGCGGGCAAACGGTTATCGCGCCGACGCGCTGTTCGACGGCGAGCGAGTGGCCGGTGGGTTCGTCCCGGCGCGTCCCGCAGGTCGGCCGCCCGGGACAGGCTCTCGCGGCTGAGGGAGCCCCGGACGCCCCGGGAGAACACCTCGTCGCTGCCGACGACCGGCATCTCGGGCAAGCCCTTGACGCAGCGGGGGACGGAGCCTGGTGATCTTCCCTGATCCGCGGCCTCGTAAGGTGGAGGCATGTGGACCCAGCACACCCAGGCTCTGTGATCGCGAGGCGCTGAGGGCGATGCCGTAGCGGCGTCGCCCTCCCCGGTGTGCCTGTCGCGTGTTCCACGTTCCTTCCGCCGCCCCGCTGACAGCGGCTTCCCGAGAGCGCGTGCAGGCACGGTCCTTTCCCTTCACCGTTGCCAGGAGTGCCTCGTGCCCGCGTTGCTTCCCCCTGCCCTCGAACCGTTCCTCGACGTGCTGCGCTGCCCAGTGTGCCGCGCCCGTCTCCGCCCCGGCCACGGCTCACTGCGCTGCCCGGCGGGCCACACCTTCGACCTCGCACGCCAGGGCTACGTGAGCCTCCTGACGGGCAGCCGCGCCACCAGCGGTGACGACGCGGCCATGGTCCAGGCCCGGAACCGGTTCCTGGCCACCGGCGGGTACGCCCCCGTGCGCCGGGTCCTGACGCGTATGACAGCCGACGCCCTGCCCGGTCAGGGCAAGGTCCTGGACGTCGGATGCGGCACCGGCCACTACCTGGCCGGCGTGCTCGAGCACCTGCCCGGCACCCGCGGCCTGGGGCTGGACACGTCGACACGCGCCCTGCGCTCGGCGGCCCGGGCCCATCCGCGGGCCGCTGCGGCGAGCTGGGACGTCTTCCGCCCCTTCCCCTTGGCAGACCAGGGGGTCGACGTCGTGCTGAACGTGTTCGCCCCGCGCAACCCGGCCGAGTTCCACCGAGTGCTCCGTCCGTCCGGCCGGCTGATCGTGGTGCGCCCCGCCGAGCGGCACCTGGCCGAGCTACGGGGCCGGATCCCCGCGATGGTCGCGATCGACCCGGACAAGGAACAGCGTCTGCGACAGGCGCTTGGCCCCTACTTCCAGGCCGCCGGCACCCGGCAGGTGGAGTACGCCATGCCTCTGTCCGGGCAGGAGGCCATCGACCTGGTGGGGATGACACCGAGCGCCCGCCACCTGACCCACGCGGACCTGACCGCTCGCGGTCCCCTGCCCGCCCAGGTCACCGTCTCCGTGCTGGCCACCTCCTACCGGCCTCGGTGAGCACGGGCGGCGGACACCCCTGCCCCAGATAACTGTGGGCAGGGCGAGGTTCTGACCTGCGGTGCCTACGGTTGAGTGGGACAGGTCGGCCGTCGATGTCCCGCTCAACCGTAGGCAGCCGCCTCTAGGGTGCTCATCGCGGAAGTCCACTGGTCGGCGCGGAGGTGCCGGGCCCGCCGAGGCCCGGCGCAAGAAGTCGGGGAACCTTCCCCGCTTGCAAGTCCTCTTCCCCGCCTCCCTGGGGGCGTCGCCGAGTTCACCAGTCGGCGACGCCCGACGTTTGCGGCGGTCAGGCCGTATGGGAGCGGGTAGAGGTGATCACGACGGATGTGTAGGGCATGGTGGCGTGGCCGCCGAGCATGTCGATCGCAGTCCCGGCGCTGTCCAGGACCTCCGCCATTTTGTCCGCGGAGAGTTGGGTGAGGCCTCCGAGGGTGGGGAGCTGGTCGAGCCACTCCTCTCGGGAGTAGGTGCGCTCCCAGGAGAAGCGCCACTGTTCCGGCTCGCTGAACCTGCCGGTCTGCCGGATGCCGTCGGCGATTTTCGCGAACAGTGGCTGGTAGGCGTCCACGGCCGATCCTCTGAGCAGGCCGGGGTTGAACGGAGAATCGGGGGCGACCCGTTGGAGTGTTTCGGCGAGGGCGTCGATCACCTCGGCCGGGAGTTGGGGGACGTGGTGGAAGGGGGCGAGTCGGCCGCCGGGCCGGAGCACCTGGGCCGCCTTGGCCGCGCCGGCGACGGGGTCCACCCAGTGCCAGGCGGTGCCGGCGATGACCGCGTCGAACTGCCGCCCTGCCGGCTGCCAGTCCTCGAACCTGGCGACCTCGACCTCGACACGGCTGCGTCGCGCGAAGGCGGCCATCCGCTCGTCGGGCTCGACACCGAGCACGGTGCAGCCGACCGCCCGGAATTGCCGGGCCTCGATGCCGGTCCCGGCTCCGACGTCGAGGACGCGCCGGCCGGGGCTTGCCGCGACGATCCTGTCGACCAGGGCCTGGGGATACGGCGGTCGGGCGCGGTCGTAGCGTTCGGCGTCCACTCCGAACGACTCGGCCGTCTGCCGGTGGCGGTGGGGCTCGGGGCCGGACTTGTCCGGCTGTCCCTGCGATAAAGTGGGCATGCGCCCACACTAATGGGCGGTTGCCCACTTGTTAAGGCGGGGCCGCGTAGAAAGGGAGACAATGCCGTCAGGGGTGCACATCCACAACGTGCGCGGCCAGTTGTTCGAAGCTGCCGAGCGCGTCCTGCTTCGGGACGGGCCCGACGCGTTGACCAGCCGGGCGGTCACGGAGGAGGCGAACTGCGCCAAGGGCGTGCTGCACCGGCACTTCACCGACTTCGACGCTTTCCTGGCAGAACTGGTCCTCGACCGCGTCCGCGGCATCGAGGACCGGACCACGACTCTGCGCGCGGCCGCCGGCACCGGGAGCGTGGTGGACAACCTCGCCAACGCGCTGCAGGACCTGTTCGGGCCGGTCACGGTGGCGATCGTCGCGCTCATCACCTTCCGCGACGGCCTCCGCGCTCGGCTGCGCGAGGCCGGTCTGACCGGCATCCCCCTGGTCATGCAGGGCACCGCCATGATCGCCGCATATCTCACCGCCGAGCGGGAGTCGGGGCGTCTGGCCGGTGACGCCGACATCGACACGCTCGCCCCCACCCTCGTCGGGGCCGGACACCTGCTGTTCGCCGACCGGACGAGCGCCCCACCGCAGAGCGCCGCCGTCCGCAAGATGGTGACCACCGTCATCGCCGGCGCCTTGCGACCACCCCAGTCGTGACCTGAGCGCCCAGATCGCGTGTCGCCCCGCCCACCTTGCCCCCGGATCTGGTAGGCCTCCGTAGCTGCCCCAGGCTAAGCACTTGGACGTGGCCGGGGTCCGGCTGCGCTGGAGCTGGGTGCGGGCAAGTCGGATCACCAGCCGCATGGGGGCAAGGCGCGGGTCCTCGCCGATCCGGTTGGGCATCCCATCTGCTTCAGCCTGCGCTGATTGCCGGATTCACGAGGCCCTCGACCTGTCTGGCTGTGGCCTCGATGGTTGTGCTGAGCCATGTGCGGCTGGTGCCTCGCAGGGGCGCTTGCAGCGGGAAGCGGCGGTGGAATTCGGCGATGGCCCGGGTGACGACGAGGAGGTCGTCACTGAGGATCGATCGCCTTCAGTGATCTGATGCGAACAGGCTGATCAGCGTGATGTGTTCGGGGTATCCAGCGGCTTCCAGCCATGGGGCCTTTTTGTCCGGCTCGACGGTGGGTGCCTTGACCACGACCAGGTCGTGGAGGAGTTCGGCGCGGTGGGTGAGCCGGTAGTGGCGGTGGGCCAGACCACTCCAGAGCTTGCCGGTGGCGACGTAGCAGGCGTCGATGTGAGTCGGGTCGTATCGCTGCCGGAGTCGCCAGTAGTGGCGTTGAGCGCGAATGACGTCGAGGGTTCGGGACAGGTCAAGTTGCTGTTCGGGGGCGAGGACGTTCTTGCCGATCCAGAGGTTGTGGCGGATGCAGACTTCGTCGTGGATTGAGGCCCAGACCTGGGCGGGCAGCGTCGAACCGGTGCGGGCGACGACGCAGCGGCGGCAGGCCCAGCGAAGCACGTGGTCGGGGGCGGGACATGTGTTTCCGTCGTGGATGACGCATCGTCCGTGCGGAGGTCGGGGATGGCTTCGGCCAGGGTCTTCCGAGACTGGCCGCTGAGGACGCAGAGGGTGTCGAGGCTGGTGAGACGGGAGTCCAGCCAGCGTGAAGGAGAGCGCAGGCGGGCCAACGGGACGTGGTTCGCCAGGGCCAGCCGGTTCCAGTAGGACGATTCGCACTCGCCGGGGAACGGCGGCAGCGTGATGGGCAGCGGGCGGATGAGTGCCGGGCGGAACGTCATTGTTCAGCCGGTGCGGGGCAGAGAGGCGGTGCGTCCACGGGCGGAGGACTCACTGCTGTGGTCGATGCGAATGTTCTTGACCGTGGTCCGGGTGATGCACTCGGTGCTGTCCAGGATTGCGGAGATCGCCGCCGCCCGGATGAGGTGGGAGAGGCTTCCGATCATGCCGCCCGTGCGCTGGTGCAGGTGTTTCGCCATCTTCACCAGGGTGTTCGGCTCGTGGCGGTGGAGGCGGAGGGTGCTTTCCACGGAGGCGATCAGGGACCGCCACTCTGCGTTGAGAGGGAAGGGACCGGTGCGGATGAGGACGCAGCGGCCGGCGAGCTGCTTGCCGCGGATGCCGGTGAACAGCCCGGACTGTTCGACGTTGATGCCAGCATAGACAAAGGCCGCGGGCAGATGCTCGGTGAAGTACTTCAGGTGGTCGGAGAGGTCTTCACCGGCGATGGTGGCGTGGTTGAGCAGGTAGATTTCGTCGACCAGGACCAGATCCGTGCGGGCCTCGATCAGCACCTGGCAGACCGCACTGGTGACGTCGATGGTGTTGTGTCTCGGGCCGATCACGGGCAGGCCGAGGAACCGGGCGAACTCCATGGCGAGTTTGCGCGGGGAGCCCTTGGGCGGGGCGGTGATGTAGACGACCGGGATGCGGTCGCTGCCCGGATAGCGCTGCCGGACGCGCAGTTCATATAGGCGGCCGAGCTGCTTGAGCGCAGTGGTTTTCCCGGTGGTCCACTCGCCGGAGACGATGAGTCCGCGGCGGGCGCCGTGCTCGCGCTGGTTGAGCAGGGTCAGCAGCCGTCCCTGGTGGGCGATGTCCTTGACCGTGGACGTGCGCACGACCTGGAGTTCGGAGTGGTAGGCGATGCGGGCCTCGTCATAGGCGTCCCGCATCGGCGGTCTCAGGGCCTGCCACTGCTGTTCGGGCAGCAGGTCGAAGACAGCCGGGTCTTCTTCGACGAACCGGCGCCAGCCCTCCAGCCGTGCCGACGGGTCCGTGCGGTCCTCGCCAGGCTCCGGTACTTCCTCGCCGTCCAGGTTCGGTGCGTTCACCACCACCTTTCGGCCTCCTTGCGTGCGTCGAAGATCTCCAGCGGGATCACGTCGGCGAGTTCGTCCTCGTCCGTCTCCACCGATTCGGCAATGGGCTCGGCGGCCGGCTCGTCCGGCCGGGGCCAGGAAGGCTCGGCGGTGGCCCGGGTGCGGGCGGCGACCTTGCGGTCCCGGCCGCTGCGGCGCGATGCGCGGGACGGTTCCGCGGGTGCGTCCTTCAGGCCGTCGGCAGCGCGGTCCAGCAGGGCGACGGCGGCCTGGGCGATCTCCTCTTCGGTCGCCGGGTCGGTGCCGCGCTGGGCCAGGACGCGGCGGGCGTGGTCCCAGGCGAGCTCGCCCATCGGCATCGGGGCAGTACGAAGGTGCCGCCAGATCACGGTGATTCAGCCGCCCTCGCGGTGGTTGCGTACCCAGACGCGGGAGATGTCGTAGGGGTCTTAGGCACCGTCTCATTTGGTGAGTCTGCGGTAGCAGATGAAGGTGCAGGCGATGCTGGTGAAGGCAAGGAAGTGCTCGGCTTTGCGCTCGTAGC